>NZ_JBFBLV010000006.1:0-183793 GCF_040686835.1 Specibacter sp. NPDC078692 | reverse complement strand
GTGAATTTGCACTGTGCAGACCGCGGTTGACACGCTCTGGCATTGAATCGGCGAACCCGCGGTCAAAACTGCCCGTGGGACGTTGAACCGCCTTAGCTGGAAATCCAACAGGCAACCGCGCCTCAATCAGGTGTCACTGGGTCTCGACAGTCAGGACCACTGTTAGTCGCGCGAGATGGCCTTGTCGCCCAAGCGGGCGCCGGAGGTGGCATCGAAGAGGTGCACGTGGCCAACCTGCGGGCGGACGTGGATGGTGTCGCCCTTCATCGGTGGGCGGCGACCGTCGACACGAACAACCATGTCGCGCTCTGCGCCGTCGATGATGGCGTGGCCGTACACGTAAGCGTCGGCACCGAGTTCTTCAACGACGTCGGCTTCTACTGCCAGGCCTTCGCCGGCGCCAACAACCTCGAGGTCTTCGGGACGGACACCCACGGTGACCGTGTTGCCTGCGGCTTCGCCGAGCACGGCGGAAGGCACGGGGTAGATGGCTCCACCGAACTTCACGCCGCCATCAACAACGGGCAGTTCCAGCAGGTTCATGGCGGGGGAGCCAATGAAGCCGGCAACGAACACGTTCTGCGGGGCATCGTAGAGGTTACGCGGGGTGTCAACCTGCATCAGCAGGCCGTCCTTGAGGACTGCAACGCGGTCACCCATGGTCATGGCCTCAACCTGGTCGTGCGTCACGTAAACGGTGGTGACGCCCAGACGGCGGGTCAAGGAAGCGATCTGCGTACGAGTCTGAACACGCAGCTTGGCATCCAAGTTGGAGAGGGGCTCATCCATGAGGAATACCTGCGGGTTACGCACAATGGCGCGACCCATGGCAACACGCTGACGCTGACCACCGGAGAGTGCCTTCGGCTTGCGGTCAAGGTATGCCTCGAGGTCCAGGAGCTTTGCGGCTTCCTTGACGCGCTTGGCACGCTCTTCCTTGGAAACGCCGGCGATCTTCAGGGCGAAGCCCATGTTGTCAGCGACTGACATGTGCGGGTACAGCGCGTAGTTCTGGAAGACCATGGCGATGTCGCGGTCCTTCGGCGGAACGTCTGTGACGTCGCGGTCGCCGATGAGGATGCGGCCGGCGTTGACATCCTCCAGGCCGGCGAGCATGCGTAGGGAGGTGGACTTACCGCAACCGGAAGGTCCAACCAGAACGAGGAATTCGCCATCGGCGATGTCAATGTTGAGCTTGTCAACAGCGGGCTTAGTGGTGCCCGGGTAAATGCGCGTCGCGTTGTCAAAAGTTACTGTAGCCACAGTAATAAGTCCCTTCATCGGCAGGTACGTGCCGAACGATCCGTTGTGAAATGGTTGGTGTTTCAGCGGGCCCCACACTGCCTAGGCAGCGAAACAGTCCGACTTATGAAGTATGACACATTTCCGGCATGGGCGAGATCACATTACGGGTTGAAGTGCCTGGTGCGGGCCGCCAGCAGCAGTTCCAGCACGTCCGGGAGCTCATCCGGGCCGCCGATGCGGAATTCGGCGGCCGTGGTGCCCGGCCCCACCTTGATGCCGAGATCGCCCGGGCGCAGCGCGGCAAAGGCGTGTTCGTCGGTGACATCGTCCCCGGCAAAGAGCGCGGCCGTGGCGCCGGTGAGCTCGCGCAGCAGGGTCAGACTCTGGCCCTTGTTGGCTTTGACGGCCGATATTTCCAGCACCATCTTGCCCGTGCTCAGGTGCAGTGCGGGATTTGCGTTGAGCTCTTGAATGACAAGTTCGACGGCGGCCAGTGCGTCCTGTTCTTTGGCCAGCCGGTAGTGAAGTACGACGCCGGCTGGTTTGTCCTCCAGCACCGTCCCCTTAAAGAGGGTGGTGGCTTCGGTGACGGCGGCGCGGGCCAGTTCCAGCGCGGCTGCCTGTTCCGTTGTGAGCGCCAGAGCTGGGGAATCTGGTCCCAGCCACGTCTCGGCACCGTGGCTGCCCACCAAAAGTGTCGGTTCCGGGGGAGTGGCGACCAGCCGCAAACTGGCCAGGGCCCGCCCAGAGACGAGGGCCGTCGTCGTGCGTGGGAGTTGGGCGAAGGCGGCCAAGGCTGCGGCCGAGCGGGGGAGTGGGCGGGAATCGGCGGCATGGTCCACTAGGGGTGCCATGGTGCCGTCGAAGTCCAAGGCCAGCAGTAGGTGGGGTGTGCGGGCCAGCGCGGTGAGGGCGGTGCGGAGAGCAGCCGAGACGTCAGCTGTCATCACGGACCGCCTTTTGCGCCAGGGTGTTGAGGAAGTCCTCGCTCCAGCGTTGGACGTCGTGGGCGAGGATTTGCCGGCGCATGGCGCGCATGCGGCGGCTGGAGTCGGTCTTGGGCAGGTTGATGGCGCGCAGGATGGCGGCTTTGAGACCGTCGATGTCGTGCGGGTTGATAAGGAGCGCCTGCTTGAGTTGGTCGGCGGCGCCGGTGAACTCGCTCAGGACGAGGGCGCCGGTGTTGTCGCCGCGGGCTGCGACGTATTCCTTGGCAACCAGGTTCATGCCGTCGCGCAGGGCGGTGACGAGCATGACGTCGGCGGCGAGGTACAGGGCCACCATTTCCTCGATGGGGTAGCTGTGGTGGAGGTAGCGGACAGCGGTGTTTTGGATGGTGTCGTGCTGGCCGTTGATGCGGCCGACCATGCCCTCAACGTCTTCGCGGAGTTGCTTGTACGTTTCGACGCGCTCGCGGCTGGGGCTGGCGACTTGGATGAGGGCGGCGTCTTCGACGTGGACGCTGCCTTCGTCGAGCAGTTCGCCGTAGGCCTTGAGCCGGTGGGTGATGCCCTTGGTGTAGTCCAGACGGTCGACGCCGAGGAGCACGGTCTTGGGGTTGCCTAGGTCTTCACGGATTTGTTTGGCGCGGGCGATGACGTCCGGATTTTCGGCGAGGGCCGTGATTTGGCTGACGTCAATGGAGATGGGGAACGGTTCGGCGCGGGCAATGTGCGTGTTGTTTCCGGCGTCGTCCTTGACGTGGACCTGCTTGGCCTTGACGCCGGCGCCGAGGAAGCGGCGGGCCGAGCGCAGGAAGTTGGCGGTGTCGTTGGGGCGCTGGAAACCGATCAGGTCAGCGCCGAGCAAGCCCTCCAGGATGGCCTTGCGCCAGGGCATTTGGGCGAATATTTCGGGGGAGGGGAAGGGGATGTGGTTGAAGAATCCGATGCGTAGATCCGGGCGCATGGCGCGCAGATACTGGGGGACGAGCTGGAGCTGGTAATCCTGAACCCAGACGGTGGCGTTCTTGGCTGCGGCGTTCGCGGCTGCTTCGGCGAAGCGTTTGTTGACCACCTGATAGGAATCCCACCAGGTTCGGTGGAACTCAGGAGTGGCGATGACGTCGTGGTAGAGCGGCCACAGGGTGGAGTTGGCGAAGCCTTCGTAGTACAGCTCAACCTCGTCCTCGGACAGGGGGACGGGGAAGAGATCCATGTTGTCATGGTGGAACGGTTCCAGAATCTCGTCTGCGGCGCCGTGCCAACCAATCCATGCGCCCTCGCGCGCAGCCATGACGGGGGCCAGTGCAGTGACGAGCCCGCCCGGAGAACGCCGCCAGCCGCCGTCGGACTCTGAAGTGGAAACCCGGTCGACGGGAAGCCGGTTAGAGACCACGATGAAGTCTGAATCGCTGGGGTGAAGGACAGGTTTATGGCTTGATTTCTTAGGCACGCGCAACTCCCATGTTGTAGAGCTCAATTAGTGCCAGCTTAGCCTGTGGCGCTGCAGCACGTCATAGTTCTTCGCCATCCGGACGGGGTGTGGGCTTTAGAGTATTCTCCAAGGTTTCTGTCTTAGGATGAGGGGGAACCTGCCGCATGACGGCCTTTTTTCATGCCCAAACACTTGAGGAACTATGAGCCCCCAGAACGAACCGCGGAAGAGCAAAGCCGAGCGGACTTCAGAAGCCCGTGAGAAGGCCCGGATTATTCGTGATGCGCAGTTGAAGAAGGAAAAGCGCAACGGATGGCTGATCAAGGGCGGTGTCTTGGTGGCGGCCGTGGCGATCATCGTCATTATTGCGCTCGTGGTCATCAACACGCAGAAGGCGAATGAGCCGATTGCCGATGTGGGCGATGTGCCGGCCAACGCGAATGAGTTTGGCGGTGTCACGGTGGGTAAGGACGGTAGCGTCATTGCACCAGGCACGGCGGCAAAGAGCGTTGACATCAACTCAGTTCCGGCCATGCCCACCGCGGCGCCCACGGCTGTGGCCGACCCGGCTGCTATCGGCATCAAGGCCACGGCCGCCACTGATCCCGCACAGGTTGTTGTCTACCTGGACTTCATGTGCCCGGCGTGCAACCAGTTCGAGCAGACGTCCGGCCCCGAATTGGATAGCCTGCGCAAGGAAGGCAAGATCACGGTGGAGTACCGTGCACTGCCCTTCCTCGATCGTTTCTCTGCTGGCACCAACTACTCCTCACGCTCGGCCGCTGCCGCAGCCTGCGTGGCGGACCAGTCGCCGAAGAACTACAAGGCGTTTGTGGATTCCTTGTACACCAACCAGCCCGCCGAAAACAGCAAGGGTCTGGATAACGCGAAATTGGAGAAGCTCGCCAGCGAAGCCGGCGCAGCGGACATTGGCAGCTGCGTCAGTGACAGGACGTTCCGCCCATTCGTCGCCTACACCGGTGCCTTGGCAACAACCTCCGGCGTCAACGCAACACCCACCGTCTTTGTGGACGGCCAGCAGTGGATGCCTGAAGCGGTCAACCAATTCAGCACCTTCCTCAACACCGTGCTGGACGCCAAGAAGTAAAAACAAGCTGATGCTGGCGCACTTTGACGACAGTCTTATGCTGGCCCTCTTTGGTGGCGCTCTTAAGCGGTGCTCTTAGGCGGCGCTCGCTGACGGTGTGCGAGGCTGCAGCAACTGCATAAAAACCGGCCCCCGGACGCGTCCTTTGCGTTCCGGGTGCCGGTTTTTTATTTTCTGGTGTCCTACGGTAGCCTTGTGGAGCGCTTGATTGCGTATGCCTCCTTAGCTCAGCTGGCCAGAGCACCGCTCTTGTAAAGCGGGGGTCATCAGTTCGAATCTGATAGGGGGCCCAAAAAGCCCGGATTTAAAGGGATTTTGGATGTGAGAATGGCCCCGAAAGGGGCCATTTTCAACTTAACTCATACTTAACTCATACTTTTGGGTCATCCTTTTCATCATTTCCCGTCCCGTCCTCCTTGTCTGCTGGAGCTTGTTCGTCCTCCGGTTCCGGCTGCTGAGACACGTCTTTTGGCTTGAATGCATCGACCACTGACCTAGTGTCGAGCGCCTCGCGAAGCTCCTCGATGTAGTGCTCCTGTGTCATGGACACCTTGGAGTGGCCGGCTTGATATGCGGCGGCTTCGGGGCCCAAGGCCCTAGCAATGAGGGTGGCATTGGCCTTCCTGAAGGTTTTAAGTGTCACCCAGGTGTATCCCAGCGAGTCAGCGACCTTGCGCCATAGCTTGCCAACGTTGTTCGCGTCGCACACCGTCCCGGTTGAGGATGGAAAGACCAAGTTCAGCGGATTTGGGACGCCGAGTTCCACTTGGCGTTTCCTGCGCTCCTGAAGCTGCTCAACCAAGAAGTCTGGAAGCGTCAGGTGGCGGATGCCGTGCTGGGACTTGGGGTGGTCCTGGATTCGGACCCCGCCAGTGCTGGTTCGGATTACCGTGGCATTGATGAAGACTGTGGGCGGATCAGCATCCAAGTCAATGTCATCCCATCGGAGGGCGAACAGCTCACCTGGCCGTGCCCCCGTAGCGATGAGGCAGTCAGCAATTTCATGCAGCTCCTGGGTGCGCGGCCGACCAAGGGTCGGCGCTGTTTCCCAACCGATGAGTTTGTCCCGCAGGTCCTGGTATTGCGCGGCATCCAGAGCCTGTGGTTTGGCCGTCCTGTTCCTCGGAATTGAGACGCCGATGACTGGGTTCACGGTGACCGCATCATGACGAAGCGCAAGCTTGAACATCCATGACATGACGGCTCCGCAACTTCTGGCCGTTGAAGGCCCCGTGTCTTCCACAAGCTTGCGGATGAAATTGTCAATGACGCCTGAGGTGGTCTCGCCGATGCGGACTTCTCCGATGGCCGGTGCAATGTACTTCTTGATGCAGTAGGCGTATTTGTCTTTGGTGCGTTCCGCCTTGTCCGATGCCTGCAGCTCCACGAGAAATACTTCGATGAGTTCGTTGATCTTGCTTCTCGGGTTCACCAGCCCGTAGCGCGGGGTCTTTCGATCAGCAAATTTCTGTAGCAGGTTCTGGCGTGCCGCCGCGCCCGATCCTCCGCGGGCTTCGACGATCCGTACTTTGCCGTCCATATCCCGATACTTGGCGCGTGCGTTCCAAGTGCCGGCTGCGACGCGGCTGACCTTGACGCTGCCCCACGTACCAAGTGGCAGTGGTTCCCTAGCCATTTCAGCTTCCTTAACGTGCCGGTTACGGATCAGAACGGAGCACGAGCCACGCTTCGAAATCAGCACGGCTAACCCGCAGGTGCTTGCCAATCCTGTAGGCGTGTGGCCCAACTCCGCGTGACCTCCACTGATAGAAGGTCTGCAGCGGGATCTGCAGTTCGTGGCAGATCTCGGAGGGCGTCAGCCACTCGAGTACGGTTTCAGGTGAAGTAATTTTCGGGATTTCCTGCTTGTACATGATGCCCTCCGTAAGTTCTGGATGCTTGTACCTACTTCATGGTGTTTCAGATGATTTACTACATGGCCGACGGCTATCCGCTCTCTGTCGGTATGAGGATCCAGAACGAATGTCATCTCGATGAGTCACTTCGCACGGTGAATATTCGCGCTTAAGGTCACCACCTGTGGTTCGGGCGAGCACGGTTGCTCGGCAGCCCGATTGGCGTAGGTGCGCACCACCTCACTATGCACTTCCGCCAGGTGCCGGCCGCATGGTGAAACGAGTACCGGTAATGGTAAGGATTATTTAGGCGACGCAGGTGTTGCGGCTGCGTAATCAGGGCTTGTCTTGACGGGCGATCGAGTCCACCCAGGGGTATCCTGGCACAGCATCCACACGGTACTCGATGGGGTGGAGCTGCGCGGTCTCGACTCCGGCGAGGCCGAGTTGCATGCGGCGTTGTTTCCCGGCCGCGGGTCCATGTTCGCACAGCCGGGACTGACCTCGGGAGCACACCGACGTGGAAGCTCCTCCATCAGGCGTATGTCGACGCGTCATCAATGGCACAGTCGACTATGAATATGACCGGTTCTGCCGCCTTTAAGACGAGTACCCTACTGTTTCGGGGGCGACGTCGCGCGTCAGCCATAACGTCGGCCGCAGCATCTAGGTCGACTGATCCGGGTCCACGATGCAGCCTTTGGATCCGAGCATGGGTGAGATGTCAAAGTGCTTTTGTTCGTCGCGTGCCTGCTGGCCAGCCGGTATGTGCGCGCAGAGGCGACCCATCGTATGCGGCGCGAATCGTGGTTGCTCGCCCACACATCAATGTTCGCCTTCTTGGGCGGCAGCGTCGCGTATAGTGCCGGACAAATCGAAGACCGGTAATCACCCCCGCGCGCAAGGGCGAGTTCGTATTGAACGATGACTACCGGGCGATCGGAGGAGTTGCGTCTCGGCAGGCATCGCCCTCTCTGTGGTTCGGTGCACATCGTCTCGAAGCCGCATCACCAGGGCCGGTGGGCGCGGAATAACCGGCCAGTTCTTGCATACGTATTATGATTCGAGGGGACCTGTTGTGGCCGTTCCGCACCGTTGAATTCCGAGGGCGTTTCGACGTCGAACGAAACTGGAGACAAAATCGTCATGAAGTTTTTCAAAGCACGGGTTCTGCTTTGGCCTCTCCTGCTGATCGCCGTGCTGGTTGTCGCGGGAATGGGCGCCGCTTTCGCATTCGGTGGACTCAACGCACTCGCTCTCAGTTCGCTGTTCAGCAGCTCCTCGAACGAACGCGATTCGCAGGTGATTCAGTCCGTCACGCGTGTGCAAGAGGTCGCCTTGCTTAGCCTTCACATCGAGGGTGTCGATAGGCACGAAAGCAATGGCGAGATTTTCGGCGTGGCCATACCTGCGAGCGAGAAGACAACGCTGGTCCAGTACAAGATCGACGCAAAATTAGGCATCGATGGGTCACAGGTAAAGATCGAACCCACCGGCCCAAACTCGTTTCGGGTGACCATCCCTCAATTTATTGGCATCGGCTTTGACGATCCCGTGTTCGAAGACCCCCTTGAGAATAACAACGCGCTTAGCTGGCTGGCGGCGCCAGCCGTTCAAACTCGCATGATCAACAACATTCTCAGCGACGAGAACAAGCAGAAGTACATCATCCAAAACGCAGCAGCGCTGAAAGAGCAGGCCAAGGTGTTCTACTCCGGAATCATCGCAAGCGTCGATCCCGAAATCACCATCGACTTTGAGTTCGCAGGCTAGATGCCCGCAGCGCCCCCCGTTCTCGCCGCATGAACCCGAGGGGATGATAGCCGCAGACCGGAGCGGTGAGTACTACGCCGGAGGAACCCGGTGAGCCGGCTGTATGGGGAACCCATGGCCCTCGCCACCGCGTAGTCCGCGACCGAGAGCGCCATTAGCGCTGGGCCCAGGACCAATGGCGCTCTCCCGCACGATCGGGTGTTGCTCAAAGCATTAAATACTCATGCACGGCAGGCACTTTCAGAGATACCCCGTGCAGCCATGCCCTTTTCGTCGAAAATTGGCTCCTGCAAAACACAGATCAATTGGGTCAATGACAAGTAGCAGACCGCTATCTGGAATTGGCTGGGCATGTCGGTGCAGGACGCTACACTGGCGAAATGACAGATATTTCTGAGTATGAACTTGCAGCGTGGCGTGACATCAAAAAATTCAAGGGGCGCACCCTTTCGCGTGCCTTGAGAGACGCTAGCGAACAGGTGGCCAACGGTGCTGCAAAAGTTGGCGAACATACAACGAAGTACCTTGAGAATCATCCGGGGGCCCAGTCAGCCGTTTCACGTGGCCAAAAATTTATTGCAAGTGGCGCCCAAGTAATCAGTTCCGGCGCAAGCAAAGCCGCGGCTGCCCTCCCCGACAGCATGACTGACTGGAGCGGCGCTGCATTAGACTCGACGCGACGAACAGTTGGAAAGGTCTCTCGAGCCGGTCTCTCATCCCAACGAGTAGTGGTGAAACACCAGAAGCGACGTCATGACGTTGAAACGCTTTCGGATTTGCGTCGCCTTGATCTCCAACAAATCGACGCCATTCGCGGGAGAGGGATGTCTTGGTACTACCCGGCCACCGCAGCCCTTTCAGGAATGGGTGCAGGGCTGGTTATCTCGGGAGGGGAACTCGTCACTGTCGCCTCTGCTGGTGCAGCGGCAGCGCCTTCGGGCCTAGCAGTCGCCGGCGCTTTCCTTGGTGACGCGGCATTTGTTCTTGGGCTCGCTTCCCGCTCTGTCGGTCACGTCTCGTTGCTGTATGGCTACGATCCAGAAGAGCCAGCCGAAAAACTATTCGTGATGTCCGTCGTCAACGCTGGGACCGCGATGTCAGCCAGTGCGAAGACCGCCGCCATGGCCGACATCTCGCGGCTGACACAGTCACTCGTTCGGGGCAAGACATGGGCAATTTTAGATAAGACAGTCGTGGCTCAAGTCTCCAAGCAGTTCGCCAAGGCATTCGGTTTTCGGTTGACTAAGCAGGGACTTGGAAAGGTCATTCCTGCGGCAGGTGTCCTAATTGGTGGGACTTTTAACTGGACCACTTTGGAATCGATAGTCGACGCCGCCGATGTTGCATATCGGCGTCGATTCCTCTTGGAGAAGTACCCATATCTTGCTGAAGAAGAGACACCTGAATCGTTTGTTGGTGCCGTCGTGGATGATGCTGACGAGGTGATCAGCGTCCTCGATGAGCTCGGTGACGCTGGTGGACCCGACCTCCGCTGAAACTATCAACGACCAAAGAACTAGTTTGTGATTTGTTGCGATGGTTAGTCGAATGAAGAGCAATTCTCGTCGATCATTGATGTGGCGCCTCTGTGCATGAGGCGCTGAAGCCTTCGGCATGGTCTGCGAGCCATTCTTCGAATTCGGAACGGTCGATCCTGAGCAGCTTGCCGAATCGGTACGCCGGTGGCGCGACGTGCCTAGCGCGCCACTGGTAGAAGGTCTGCTTCGGGATTCGCAATTCATCGCAGACCTCTTGAGGCGACAGCCAACGATGGGTGTCGCGGGAAGTTGTGGATTCGGGAGCGCGTTGGATGGTCATGGCGGGTTCTCCTTTGACTTGGCTGTCTATGTCCAGTGACGGGACCGTCGAAGATCAGCTTTTGCTGTTCATGGGAAATCGCCTGACCTACGACGTAGTCGTCACCCTCTACTCGTCCGCAGTTCCCATTTCCTGCGCTGCGACGGCCAGTGCGTCCTGCAACTGCCGAATGTCCACAGTGAAACGGTTGGGCCCACGCCGAGTTGCGGGAAGAGAGTGGCAAACAAGACGAAGTCGCTGCAACTCCCAGAGCTGGCGGCGGATGACGCTGGGCCGAACTGCCAAGGTCCGGCTGATGCTCGGCACATCGAGCGGGCGGCTTCTATTCAACAGACGCAACAGCTTGGTGTTGGCTGGCGTGAACAGCGTTTTCGACATGACAGGAACCATCTTCTGCCACCTCCTCGGCGGACGGGATCTGTTGTACATGTCCAAATGATCATTTTACGCCCCGATGCATCCACGTCGGAAGAGGGCCGGGCAACCATTAACAAGGAAATGGATTCCCGCACCGCCACGGCGAGGGCCATTGTCGAGTCAGGGGTGCACAACATGTCTGAACATCCACAAATAGCAGCCTTTCGCCAGGCAGCAGGCTTACTCAGATGCGAACGGTATTGGGTGCGCAACGAGGACGAAGAATTGGAACTTCTGAGGACGTTCATGACGTTACTGAGGGAGGTTTCATACCATCTGGATGCGATGCAGGCACTCGATCCGGAGGGTCTGGCGGTGGTGCTCTCGGACGGCGGAGGGATCGGCATTTCCACCATCGTCGTGCTCCAATCCCTGTCCCAGGCGCGTTCCGGGTGGTCTATTGATGAGGCAGCGACTATTTGGGACGCGGCCATCATCAAGGTCATCTTCGGCGGCGGGTCCGACGAACGGGACCTGCGCGCCCTGGCAGGGCTGATTGGCGAACGGAGCACCACGGTAAACACCCGGTCGTGGTCATCCCAGGGACGGCAGGACGGTGAACAAATTAGAGAGTCGCCAGTCATCCCGCTACACGAGATCCGAAGGCTTCCGGTAGGAACAGCGATCATGTTGGGCCGGCGCACCCGCCCGATCCTGCTGGATCTCACGGAATGGCACAAGCGCAAGGACGCCGCTCAGCTGGGAATCTCCAAGGAAGAAACAGAGCGTGAGCTCGCAGCCGGCCACCGGCTGCGACAGGCAGCCAGCCTGAATACTGATGTGGAAAGTTGAAAGGAGACAACGATGGACGAGGAAGAGTCCTTTGAATACACAGTCGGCGGGGGAGCAGAGGATGAGTTTGCCGCCATGCTGTTCGGGTCCACCGAAGGGCGGCGCTCCAACAGGATTCCCGTGACCTACAGGTGGCGGGACATGGACCCCCGGACTGCTGAAGCGGTTTGGAAGCATCTTGGCCAATGGGTCCAGTGGCTCGTGGACACCTACCATCTGCCCACCTCCGTGATCCCAGATTGTTGGTGGAAGCACAGTGACATGGTTGCCGAGTTGTATGGGCTGCAGCGTGCCGAGCAGGCTTCCTACACCGAGGACGACGGCGGCTTCGGTCCCATCACGTTCCACGAGCGGCTGACGTCCAGCATCGAACGCATGCGCGAGCACACGAGGACGGCAGGATGTGTGGGGCTGCAGGCCCACAGGGCGCCCGCGCGAAGGACGTTGCCGCCGGACGGTCCTGGACATTCGAGCTGGACCCCTGATTCGGACAGTTGAGGTATCACCATGTTGTTCAGGGTTCTGGGCACCATGAACTTGTATCCGGTGTGAAGGCACCAAGCGGATGTGATTGTGGAGGCAGTGGCAATGAGTGCAGAATCGTTGGATTCGGATCTTGAATTGGGCAATGGCGTCGCCGGGCCATACCTGGCGCCACCTCCGAGTCATCTGGCACCGGCAGAAAGAGTCGAAGCGCTGACCCAGGGACTCGTTGACCTCCTGAACCAGGCGGTCAACGAGCCCTGGCGATGGCAAAAGCTCCTCGACAACTCAGCCACACTGTGGCGGTATTCCGGTGGAAACGCCGCCATGCTCATGGCACAGATGCAGGAACGCGGGAAGGAGCCTCCCACTTTGGTTGCCGGCTATAAAGAATGGCAACGTCATGGCCGATACGTACTCAAGGGCGAGCATGCGCTCTGGGTCATCGCACCGATAACTGCCAGGGCAGATTCAAACGAAGACGCTCAGCTGGCGAAGCCGCAAACCCCCACCAAGCCAGGCGAGATTGTGGACCGTAGCCTGACTCACATCATTGGTTGGCGGGGCCAGGCTGTCTTCGACGTGTCCCAGACCGAGGGAGAGCCACTGTTGGTTCCACGCGGAAATGCCGAGCATGCGGTGGATCCTAATTTAGACCATGAAGAATTATGGACATCATTGGTTGCAATTGCAGCTGGCCACGGATTCGCCGTGGAAGTCGCTGCCAGCCAACATTCTCTGGCCAGCGGATACACGAACTTCACTTCACACCAGATCAGCATCGGGGAATGGCTCGAGAGGGAAGCCAGAGTTGCAGTGCTCGCTCACGAACTCGGCCATGTCATGCTCCACGGTCCCGATGACGTTCTCGGTCAGCTGTACGGCAGCAGTGCCGAGCACCGTGGACTGGCAGAGGTCGAAGCCGAGTCCGTCGCGTACACCGTGCTGAAGGCTTACGGCATCGACCGTGGGCCCCAATCATCCAGCTACCTGGCTGGCTGGGCCGACGCCGTTATTGCAGCCGAAGCAGACTCCATCGTTTCTCCAACCGCCGGCTGCAAACTGTTGTCCCGGACCGACATCGCCAAATCTGTCCTCGGCCGTGTGACATCCGCTTCCAAGTCCATTCTCGAGCTTGCGAATCCTGATGACCTCGGCGGACGGATTGTCGCTGTCACAATTCAACTACATCGGAGGGACTTTTCTAATTCTACTGGCGTTGGACCCACACGATTTGGAGAGTTGCCAATGATGTGAGGATTGTTTGAGGATCGTTTATTTCCTTCAAACAGCCGGTCTGTCCATTGGAGGACTTAGTCCTCTTGCCACCACCGCAGTGCAAATGCATAAAGCGGGTCTACGATGCGCACGGTTGAACTTGGCCCAGAGTCTTCGTACTCGAGAACAGGCTCAACGCCTGAATCGTCGTCTCCGGAAGTGGAATGATCTTCGTCTTCGAATCTCGGATCCTGGTCTAGGGGCTGGCGTGCGATCGCGTGGAGTTGCTTGAGCTTCGCCGTAGTCTCCCCGGACCTCGGGGTTGTCGGCTGCTGGGTTAGGAGAGACGAGACTTCGTCATGGATCTGATCCCTTAGCAAGTCCATTTTAGGAAGTAGTGCACGAAATGCGACACGAATTAATTCGTATCCATCGAGTTCTTGGTTGTCCCGGGTCTTGTACGCAAGGCGACCTCTTCGTTCTTGGGGACCGCGCTTAAGTTTTTGCAGCCACCGAATTTCAGCGCCCATCCGGTTTAGCCCACGGGTATAGAACTCGCCCCAAGATCCCTGAGGTGCAGCTAGCGTAGCGGGTTCGGGTTGCCGTATGAGGTACAGATTTTCCTTGCAGAGTTGCAAAGAAAGTCTTTGCATCAGCTGGGGGCTGCCAAAGCTGTTAGCTGCCAATTCGCTTGCAAAATTATTTGGGTCAGTCACTTGCAGCTTTGCGAAACCATCAACTGCGATCTTTACAAGATCCTCATGATCCCATTTTTTTACCTCGACATAGGCGAATCTTCCGCCCATGTTTGGCACAAGCGACGAGAGCCGGTGGGCGCGGTGCGTTGCGGTAATAACCACAGCTCGGCCGCCTCTATCAATGAGGCCTTTCAAAGCGGCCATGACTTTTCGCTGCTCCGACCTCGGCATGAAGTGAAAGTCATCGATAATCAGGGCCCGGCCACTATTCAAGAGAATGCTCTGAATTACGAGAAATCTGTCATCCTCAACTGATTTTCCCTTCTCACTTCCTCGCGTGTGCGCGAGGTCTGCTTTCGCAGACAGTCGACCTCGCGTGTTAATTAACATGCCCGTTACACCAGCCGACGTCGTGGTGCTTACCTTGGTAGCATGGGACCGCCCAGTGTAGGCCGATGCTTCTGTGATTGCTTTGGCCCAAAGAGATTCAGCGGTGTCAACGTCTCCTCGGATGTACAGACCTTTGGGCATCAGACTGGTAACCATCACGGACTTACCAGCCTTGGTTGGTCCATAGACTGAAAGTAGACCGGTCCCATGGTCACGGTATCTGCTGACTAGGTCTTCCTGTGTACTTCGTTTCTGGTAGTTGTACTTGGGAGTACCAGTCGTTGGGAACACTTCTTCCGCCGTGATCGAGCTATTTCCCCTTTTCTTGGCCAAATGGGAGGCGAGCCTGCGGGCTATAAGATAGCTTCCCACGCCGCAAATTAGAGCGATTCCAACTCTCCACGTAGAGGCTACCGTGCCATTGAATAAGGGTGTGGTGAAAAAAGCAACTACCGCAATTATCGCACCCGCGAGTGGTGGAAGTATTTTGGATGACCTCTGAATTCCCATGTACGGATTCTATTCGGTCTAGATTGATCTTTTGAAATCGTCGTGTGAGATGGCCCTGTGTTAAATGATCCCGAGTGGGTAGACGACTGGAGGGCTCATGCGCGGAAGACGAACGTCCTTTCGACGCGTGTACTGGTTGGTGTCCGCTGACGAGGAAGCATGAATGAACACCTGCGACTACCGGGATGAAGGCCACAATCGATCCGTCATTACTTCTAACACTAAGGTCAAGAATCCACTATGCGTCTCCGATAGCGGCGAAGTTGTACCCGGCCATGAAGTTGGTGACACTTTAGGGCTTGCGGCATGGAATGCAGCCCGCAACTCCTCGGAGACGGCATCCTTAGCGGCAGGGTGCTACGGCGTGGCAGTCTGCTTCAGCGATCCAGTAAGTTGGCGGCCAGGGCTGGCCTACGTGAACTTGGGCTGGATCGGGGGAAATGAGAATGACGGAACCCGGCCAATAGGTTCCACCCTTACCTTCGATCCAGGCAGGTTGTTCATAACCAAACTGATCCCAGTTGATGGTCACCCAAGCTCCGGTCGGTTGTACTTCTTGGACGCTGAGGACCGTCACTTCAGTTGTTGTCCCACTGGCCATGCGGGCTGTTTCAAACTGCTGCCATAGTGACCGGGCGTTTACGTCCCAGGCCCGAGCATGGCGTACTTTGAATACCCAACGCAGAGCCAGCACTGCCAAGAGCGCAACGAATGTCGTAGCGATTGTTGTCAGCCATGGTGGCGCTGGCCAGTTCGCGAGGGTTGCCGGAACCAAATAGAGCGTGCACAGGCCAACTAGGACGCTCCAAATGATGAGCGGAGCTGTCGTAACTGATGGTCTGATCATTGGGTTCATGACCGCACAACTTCCTTTCGACTTCCAGCTTAGAGCGTGGGTCCGACATGGATAAGGGGTTGGCGCATAATTGGTGCAGGCAGGGCAGGCGCGCCCTGTTCCAACGAACTAGATGGGCCTTCCCGCAACGACTGAATAAGCCGCTGCAGGGACACTCGCTGCTCGGACTGCTCCCACTCATAGCTAGCAGGAACTGGACCAAGCAGATCTGTAGAAGTGGTGATTTCCCAGCGGTCACGGAAGATTGCAACCTCGCCGACAGCGGTGGCCCAGCGGTCGGGCCTGACCGTAGACCCTAGAATTCTTTCCAACTCCTGGATCCACGGAGATCCAACACTCAGGGCCTCCCTGGACACTCGGTCGCGGCGGTTGATAGTGCGGGCGCGTACCTGGCTGATCATGTCCGCAAGGTCCGCGCGCTCGGTGAAGAGCGCCTCGTCAAGGACGTCTGGGGAAGCCTCCAACGGGCCGTTGTTGACCGCCTGCAGAAGTCGTACATGAACCACTGCCATGTCGTCCTGGGCGTCGCCAGGATGCTTCAGAGCGCCTTCCAGAACCCGCCGCGCAGCAGCTGGGCTGTTAGCTGCAGCTCGTCGCCAGATGGCTACACCAGCGCCCCAGGAAGGCGATTCCTGAAGGTGAGTGACGACGTCGGGCATCACTCTTGAGATGGCCGAGGTTAGGCTGTCAGCTGCGGCCAGCTGGGCGAGGTAGTCGTATTCGGCAGCAAGTCGCTGGAGGGTGTCACCCTTGGCGATTTCCGCCGCGCGTACTTCGTGTGCGGTGCGTTCGGCTCCTTCAGCGGCCAGGACTTCGCCGAGGATCTGTCGCCAACTGGCGGTTGGTCCGCCCGCTTGCGGTTCGTCAAGGGCGGGGTTGGTCTCACACACATAGGCGGTGTTGCTGTTGCGGCCGCGGGTCATGCCGACGTAGAACAGCTCGCGGGTGAGGCAGCCTTGCGTCAGGACGATGTGGCTGGTGTCCACGGTGATGCCCTGGGAGCGGTGAGCGGTGGTTGCATAGCCGAGCTCTGCGGAGGTGCCGAGATACACGTGGCTGAGTCTGATGGTGGCTCCGGTGTCCACACGGCGGGCGGTGATGGTCCCGTCCCTGTGTGGCCGCTTCGTGATACGCAGAAGGGTGCCGTTGCGCAGGTATTCACCGTTGCTATCGATCAACCTTCGGTTGTTCTTGCGGGCGATGATGGTGTCACCGTGGCCCGCGGTCAGGCTGTCGGCGAGGGTGACGGTGTGCTCGGCATCGACGCGGCCCGATTCGACCAGTTCGGCGTGGGCGCGCTCGTTCAGGGTGGTTACGGCGTCGTTGTCGGGGGCGATGAGGAGGGTTGACTTGCCGTCGCGCTGGTCGTTGGCCCAGCCGCGGTAGGCGTTCTCGACCATGTCAGCGAAGTCGCCGTGCTGGAAGCGTCCATGTGTGGCGTAGAGGTCGATGGCGTCGATGTTGCCTTCGCGTAGCTGCAACGATGCGGGACCTTCCCATTTGTTGGTGAAGCGGTGGATGCTGGTTAACTCGATAGCTTTGCCGTCACGGTGCAGCCACCCGAGCATGCCGCCGGCATCGATGGCGTCGAGCTGGGCGGGGTCGCCGACCAGCAGGAGTTTGGCGCCTGCATCTCGCGCTTGGTGGACCAGGCCAGCGAGTTGGACAGTGGAGAGCATGGACGCTTCGTCGATGATGACGAGCTGGTCCTTCCTGAACTGCCACAGGGACTGCTGAAGGGACAGGTGCGCAAGCTGTGATGAGACGGCCGTGTGACTGGTTCGCGGCATTGACTCCAGTAAGCGGAACCGGTCGGCACGGTTACCTGCTCCCTGACCGGCACTTTCGTAGAGCCATTTGGCGACGTTCTCGACGATAATTCCGAGCTCTTTTGCCAGGACTTCCGCGCTCGCGGCCGCTGGAGCAAGTCCGACGACGCTGCCCTCACCATGGGCGTGTTCCCACGCAGCCTTGATGGCTGCCATGGTGGTGGTTTTTCCGGAACCGGCGGGACCAACAATGGCATCGAGCCTATTGCCGCTGGCGAGGATCGTTTCCGCTGCGACGTGCTGGTCTGGAGCAAGTGCGTAGTCATCGCAGTGCCGGTATGTGGCCAGCTGCGCGCGGGCTTCAGTCACAAGCATGACTGGCCCGTCGCCGTCGAGCCTTGCGTCCATGACGAATTGTTCATTGGCCAGCGTGCTTGTGTCGGTGTAGAGACGGGCTCCGGGGAAGTCGAAGACGGTACGGCCGGCAAAGGCGAGGTCAGCTGCAGCATTTACCGGGAGGGTGTAGCGATTGCTATTGAGGGGGACTGATTGGGACTCTGCAGCTGTGGTGACGGTGTCGATCAGGAATCGGCGGTCTGCGGGGGAGTGGCAGCGGATACTGGCGCAGATGCGCTCGGCCTCGGCGAGGAGGTTCCAGCGGTTCCACGAGGTTCGCCTCCTTGCAGTGGCTTCACGAGTGAGGATAGCTGCGGCTTTGACCCAGTCGACGGAAAGATCGGCCGAACGGACGGGCCGTTGCTGGGAACGGTTAATGGCACCCTCAACGACAGCTTTCGGATTCTTTCCGGTAGCCGCCGCGCGCTCGTACCACTCGGCGCGCAGCTCGCTTAAGGGTCTGGGTGATTTGTCCTTGGCTTGGCGCGTGGACAGGGTGGCCATCTGTCGGAGCTTTATGACGGTGGTGGCGCTGGGCTCTTTGCCGTGCTCGACGCGCCAGGTTGCGACCAACTTCTCTGCTTCGGCATCAATTAGTCGGGAGCGGTTGGAGAACTCATTGACGAGGGCAGCATCGATGCCTGAAAGCTCGTGGCTGGGATTTCTTTGTGCTGCCGCTGGCGGGCGAAAGCCGGTTTCTGTTCCTAAATTGCGTTGAAGTTCGTCGAACAGCAGTCCGTTGTAGTGTTCGCTGGCAGCGACGACGGCTTTGTACAGTGTGCGGGAGTCGATGGTGGTCCATGCTCCGTCGCTGAGTCGTTGGACCCTGTTCGCAATGACCAGATGGGTGTGGAGCTGGGGATCGCCAGCGGGTGATTCCCAATGGTCAAAGGCGGCCGCTATGGCTCCTCTGGTGCCAACGTGGGCGACTCCGCCACGGCCTGTTCGGGTATGAATAGCTTCATCCTCAAGCCAAGCGAGAACCGTGGACACCGCACGGTGGTGGGCTTCCAGGATTTGCCCCTGGATTTCTTTGCCGCCGAGAGCCCAGAGCACCGAGACGGATTTGGGGACACTGAACGTCAGGTCGAATCCGGAGACTGCGTGACGTTGCTGTTCTTCTCCATTGCGGAAAGCGACAGTGGTTTGTCCATGGGGTCGGCCGAGGACCACTTTCGTATCGGGATGTGCGGCGTGGGTGAAGACGAATTTCGCCTCAGCCACAGTTACGGGTTGTCCTGGTTTCCTCGCAATGCCTTCCAATCCATGGCCGAGCCAACGACCCTGTGGAGTGCCGTTCTTGATGTAGTAGCTAGTGGCATCTGTGGGCGGGCCGGGGAGGTCATCCTGCATGGTTGTCTTGAGCAGGTATTTCAGACCCGCGTCTGCCGTCAGCCGGGCAATCGAAACAGTCATGGCTTGGGCACCAAAGTATCGGTCCTCCAGCCGCGTCGTTGGAAGATTTCCTTGGTGGCCTTGTCCAAGGGCAGGCCCAGCCGAGACGATAGCTCGAAGAGCCGACCGGCGATCTGTGAGAGTTCCTGAACGTAGGCGTGCTGGTCATGGAGTAGCCGTGCATTCTCGAGTTGGAGCTCGGTGACCTGTGCCTTCAACTCGGGAAGTTCGCACGCAATGTCCACATTGATCGTAGCCAAGTCACGCAGTCTCGCCTGGAGGCGTTCGAAGTCCCGCTCGTGGCGGTCGGATTCCTGCTGGATCTGGTCCTTGCTCGCGTCGCGAATCTCAGATATTTGATGCTGGAATCTGGCAGAGGCCGTCGCCATAGCACCGCGGTGTTGAGCCTCCACGGCTGCGAGCTGTGATCGGTGCGACTGGATGACACCGGGCCGCTGGCGTGCGTACCATTCGTGGTTGCGATGCCTATGAGAGCACGCAGGAGAGCAATACTGCTGGGTGATCTGACGTGGCTGAAAAGTTGTGCCACATTGCCTGCACGTCTGGGTCGTATTCATACCCATTCATGGGGCTGAACGGGCTTTACAACATGGAGGGCCGTCCGATTTCAATCGGACGGCCCGGGCCTTGGGTGCAAGACGTGTGACGTTGCGAGGGTTTGACTGTCTCGAAAGGATTCTTGGCGGTAGGGCCATCCGCAGGAACTGTTGCACAGTTTGGACGCACTCGCGACAAGGACAACCTGAAAAGGGTCAATTCTCAAGGGCCAGCAAATTGGGCAAGCATCATCATTCTCTCCCTTGTTGGCGATGAATGTGTCGAGACAATCGTCGCCAACAGGGGATGCTGCCGCCCGGTCCAAGAAAGCCAGGCAGTCGATCACCAGGACCCGCGGACAGCTATATCAAATGGCCCATACTGGGCGCTATCGAAACTGAGACAATAATTGCTTTCCAATAGCCTTGCCGAGGGGGATAGGCACAGCATTGCCGATTTGGCGCGCGATTGAAGTTTTCGACCCGATGAACTGATGGTCGGCGGGGAACCCCTGAAGGAGTGCGGCTTCGTAGTGCGTGATTGCTCGCATAACTTTTGGATCCGGGTGCAGGTATCGGCCCTTCTCGGGCTTGAAGAATTCCGTCCGGATAGTTACGGAAGGTTTGTCGTTGTGTAGTCTGCCCATGACGTCGCCAGAGCCAGTTTTGTGTTTCTTCCAGCATTCTGACAAGAGCTCGACAGGTATATCAAAGCGATTGCCGCCCGCGGGGATCTTTGAGAAACGCTTGAGCGATTGCTCTGTATAACGACGCCCCAGATGAAGCTCCCGTGAGACGAAGGGCCCCGCAAACGTCTTCCCCGCGAACTCGATTGAACGGTCTTCTGGCAAGTCAAGGCCGTCCACTGCGTTCGTCACTCCAGCGAATACATCACCCACTGTTCGATGCACCTCGTGCGTCGGTTCCGGAAAACCGGGAAATTCAAGATCACGCCTGTGGCCGATAATCACGGCTCGTTTGCGTGCTTGCGGGGCGCCGAAGTCTGCTGCGTTGAGAATCTTATGCTGGAACGCGTAGTCCTTGAGCGAACCGGTTTCGGTGAGCGCAGTGAATTCGAGAAACTGCGGTGAGGCAGCGAAAGCTGCAACGTTTTCGACGACGAAATATTTTGGGCGTAAACGCACGATGGCCTCAGCGTAGTGCTGCCAAAGAGTGTTGCGTACGTCCTCGGCATCCTGCTTGCCGAGAGTGGAAAAACCCTGGCATGGAGGGCCACCAACAATGATGTCAACGTGAGCTGGCATCTCGACTGTCTTGAGCCAGTCCTGGATTGAGCCAGCGAAAACGATTCCCTCGCCAAACGTTGCCTCGTAGGAAGCGGCCGCAGCGAGGTCCATTTCAACGGCGGCGACGCTCTTGAACCTTGAGGACGCCTGATGGAAGCCAGCAGTGAGACCGCCGGCACCCGCGAAGAGGTCGAGGACTCGAATCTGGCTACGTTTCATGATCTCCAATCATAGGAGAAGGATCCGACACTATCGAACTTGCCTACCGCCCACGGGCGATTGGTGGTTTCACGTAGGATGCTAAGGAGATGATGGTTTTGCCGCGGCCCAGCTTGTGCCGTGTGGGGACGCCTCGCGGCGCAGTGAATTTTGGGATGGAATGGCAAAAAAGAAGCTCATCGAAGTGGCTCTGCCGCTCGATGCTATCAACAAGCAGTCGGCCCGTGAGAAGTCGATCCGGCACGGACACCCGTCCACGATGCACATGTGGTGGGCGCGCCGGCCTCTGGCGACGGCTCGCGCAGTACTTTTCGCGCAGCTCGTCGACGATCCAAGCGAGAATGCTGCTGACTATCTCGACGAGGCGAAGCGTCGTGACGAGCACGACGTCGACGCTTACGTCGAACGGCGAGTCGCCGCTGAGCGTGCCCGGCTTTTCGAACTGATTGAGAGGATGGTCGACTGGGACAACCTCAATGATGAGGCTCTCTTTGATCAAGTGCGCGCCGAGATTATGAGGTCCACTAACGGCAATCCTCCAGCCATCCTTGACCCATTCGCTGGCGGCGGGACCATCCCGCTTGAGGCGCAGAGGCTAGGCCTCGAGGCGCACGCGAGTGACCTGAACCCGGTCGCCGTCCTGATCAACAAGGCACTCATCGAGATCCCCCCGAAGTTCGCGGGCCGTCCGCCAGTGTTTCCTCACGCGGCCGAGAGCCGCATGCTTGGCTGGCAGAAAGCCGCCGGTCTGGCCGAAGATGTCCGCCGGTACGGTGCATGGATGCGCGACGAGGCGGAACGCCGGATAGGGCATCTGTACCCTCAGGCGACTCTTTCCGATGGTTCCAAGGCAACCGTCATTGCCTGGATATGGGCGCGGACGGTGACGTGTCCCAACCCGGCCTGTGGCATCGAGATGCCGCTGGTTCGGTCATGGTGGCTCGGGAAAAAGAAGGGCAAGGAAGCCTACGTGGTGCCGTCCATAGTTGATGGCCACGTCGAGTTCACGGTCGGTCACGACCCGAAGCAAGGCCCAACCAAGGAAAACGACGGCACAGTTGGGAGGACGGGGGCCATGTGTGTTTCTTGCGGAGCCGCGACGTCCCTCCCAGCGTTGCGGAAGCAAGGAATTGACGGTCAGATCGGTACACGATTGATGGCCATCGTGGCAGAGGGCCACAGAAAGCGCATTTACCTAGGACCAAATGCAGAGCATTCATCAGCAGCGGATGCGATCATGCCAACTGATATTCCTAGCGGGGCCATCGCACTGAATGCTCGCTGGTTCTCTCCACCCGCGTTCGGAATGACCGAATTTTCCGATCTTTTCACGATCCGGCAGATAACGGCGCTCACAACCTTCAGCGACCTCGTGGGTGAGGCGCGCGAACGAGTCCTTGCGGATGCTGCCAATGCAGGCCTTCCGGAGGGCGAACGCCTTGAACAGGGTGGGGCCGGTGCAGCTGCCTACGCCGATGCCGTTGCCACATATCTAGGGCTGGGAGTGAGCCGAACAGCCGATCTCGGCAATGCACTCGCGACGTGGTCAAGTTCCAGAGACCAGACTCGGAACTTGTTTGCGCGGCAGGCGATGCCTATGGCCTGGGACTTCGTTGAAGTGTCGCCGTTCGCTGATGCCGCTGGCGATGTAGGTGTTGCACTAGATTCGATAGCAAGAGCGATGGAACGACTTCCCGCTTCACGGCCAGGCGAGGTTCAACAAGCAGACGCCGCATCTAGGACGATGAAAAACGCGGTCATCTCGACTGACCCGCCCTACTATGACAACATTGGCTACTCTGACTTGTCGGATTTTTTTTACGTGTGGCTGCGCCGGTCCCTTAAAGAAGTCATGCCAAGCTTGCTCTCTACGATGTTGGTGCCAAAAGTCGAGGAGCTTGTCGCAAATCCTTATAGGCACAATGGTGCCGATGGTGCTCGCAAATTCTTCGAAAATGGATTTGAGCATGTTTTCGAGCATGCGCGAACCCATGCCTCTCACGACTACCCCATCGCGGTTTACTATGCGTTCAAGCAGTCAGAGCTGGAGGCAGAGGGCACCGCGTCAACCGGTTGGGAAACGATCCTTGGCGGAATGCTTCGGGCGGGCTGGCAAATAACGGCCACTTGGCCCGTGCGATCGGAACGGACCGGTCGCATGATCAGCATCGGCACCAACGCCCTTGCCTCTTCGATCGTCTTGGCACTCCGGCCTCGCCCGGACGAGGCGCCGATCATTGACCGTCGCGGGCTGCTTACTGAGCTGCGTGCATCCTTGCCGGAGTCGTTGCGTGTTCTCCAACAGGGTGGCATTGCGCCGGTTGATTTGGCCCAAGCGGCCATTGGTCCGGGGATGGGTATTTTCTCGAAATATTCGAAAGTACTCGAACCCAATGGTGAGTCGATGAGTGTTCGCGATGCGCTGCGCGCCATCAATTCCATCCTTGATGAAGTGCTCTCTGAACAGGAAGGTGACTTCGACGGCGACACTCGCTGGTGCGTAGCATGGTTTGAGACGCATGGATTCGAAGTCTCGAACTATGGGGACGCCGAAACTCTCGCTAATGCGAAGAACGCTTCGGTCTCCGGGCTGGTCCGCGCTGGTGTGCTCTCATCGGGCGGGGGCAAAGTCAAACTTTTCGAGCCTGCTGAGCTCCCGGACGGCTACGATCCCAGAAAGGACGACCGAATCTCGCTGTGGGAGGTTGTCCTACATATGGCGAAGGCACTCGATGAGACGGGGCTCGACGATGCTGGCCGCATTCTCGCCCAGGCCGAGGGGCGTGGCTTGGACATGTCCGCGGCCCACGAACTGGCATACAGACTGTATGCGATCAGCGAGAAACGTGGCCTGACGAAGCCCGGCATATTGTTCAATGGTCTCGGTTCTGCCTGGCTGGAGGTGCGCACGGCCGCGAATGCCGCGTCCTCAGCACAGCCGGTCGCGGTCGCCGACCAATTCGACTTTGATACTCTGCTCTGAAAGACAGGCAATGGCTCTCTCAAACATCGACCGGGTCGGCGCAGCCCTTGACGTCCTGGCCCAAACACTCGAACCCTTCATCGACAGGGTGCTGTCTCCACACCTTCCCGCCGAGGTAAGCGACTGGACACGCATCCTGGCGGTCAAAGACGGCATCCCGGGCAAAGAGTATTCTCCCAATGATCCGCAGACACAGCTCCGTGCCCTCACCGAGCCGCTCGGCAGCCTAGGGTATGTGTTCAATGGCGTGCTGTCGCGGGGCGAACAGAATCTTGCAAGTGAGCTCCGCGGTGTGCGTGACAGCTGGGCACACCGGAAATTGTTCGGAGCCGATGACACTTATCGGGCACTTGACACGATCGAACGCTTGTTGCGCGCAGTCGGTGCGGCTGCAGCCGCCGACGCTGTCCGCAAGTCGCGGCTTGATGTCCAGAGAGCGACCTACGCCGAAGAGACGCGGCGCGACACCCGCGCAGCATCGAGAATGCCGGAATTGGGCACAACAGACCTACTGCCGTGGCGAGAGGTCCTCAAACCGCATGCTGATATCGCCTCCAACGACTTCGCACGCGCCGAATTCGCGGCCGACCTCCACCAGGTCTCAACCGGCGCCGAGGAATCAGCGGACTACAACGACCCCGTCGAGTTCTTCGCCCGCACCTACCTGACCGACGGCCTTAAGGCACTGCTCACGCTTGCTGTGAAGCGGGTCGGTGGAGACCTTAACGCTGCACCCGTCATCAACTTGCAAACCACCTTCGGCGGAGGAAAGACTCACTCCATGCTCGCCGTCTGGCACCTCTTCAGCGGACGCCAGCTCACGGACTATCCCCAGGGTGTGCAAAGCCTGCTCGCAGGCCTCGACACGGCAGTCATCCAGCGGTCGATCAAGCGGGTGGCCATTGTCGGTAACGAGCTGTCGCCCGGGCAGAGCTGGCAGAAAGCCGACGGTACAGTCATTCGAACCCTTTGGGGTGAATTGGCCTGGCAACTCGGAGGTGCCGAAGGCTATGCCATGGTGGCAGATTCAGACCTTACCGGCACGAATCCCGGCACTGCGCTGCGGGATGTTCTTACAAAGTACTCTCCAGCACTGATTCTCATTGACGAATGGGTCGCCTACGCCCGTGGGCTCTATGGAGACGACAGCCTCGTAGGAGGCACATTCGAAACCCAGTTCACCTTTGCCCAACTACTGACCGAGGCGGTGAAAGCAGTCCCTGGAACGTTGCTGCTCGTCTCGATTCCGGCCTCCGATGTGCGCCGAGACGGAGATGCCCCGGTGGCCTCCGACCTTGAAGTCGGAGGCGCCAACGGGCGGGCTGCCTTGGAACGGCTGCAGAACGTGGTCTCCCGTGTCGCCCAGAATTGGACGCCTGCCTCAAGCACGGAGTCCTTCGAGATCGTCAAGCGCCGCCTGTTTCAGGAACCAGATGCCAACGCGCAACGAACGATTGACGCCACGGTGGAGCGGTTCTTCGACTTCTACATCAAGAACATCGGCGAACTGCCGCGTGAGACCAAGGACCCCGATTACAAGGCTCGTCTGCGTGCCGCATTCCCCATTCACCCTGAGCTGTTCGACCGACTCTACGGGGACTGGTCCACGTTGGAGCGCTTCCAGCGGACCCGCGGTGTCCTGCGCCTCATGAGTGCGGTGGTGCATGCCCTCTATTCCGCTGGCGACGACTCACCACTCATCATGCCGGGTTCCATGCCGCTCGACTCCGCCGCGGTGCGGGACGAGATCACTGGCTATCTCGATGACGCCTGGAAAGCAATCATCGACAAGGACGTTGACGGAGCTCAGTCGACATCGGTGCAGATCGACAGGGAGAAGGAACTGTTCGGCCGGCGGGCACTGACACGCCGGATCGCCCGGGCCACGTTTATGGGGTCGGCTGCCACCCTGCAGAGCCAGCACAAAGGTATCGAACGTAAACGTGTTTTCCTAGGCGTCGCCATGCCCGGTGACACCATTGGCAACTTCGGATCTGCAATGGGCCTCCTCGGCGACCGTTCCACCTATCTCTACACCGACAGGGACCGCTACTGGTTCGACCGCCAGCCATCACTGAACCGCAAAGTGGCTGAGCGCGCCGACGCCTACAGCCAGACTGACGTATGGGCTGCCGTCGTCGACCGGCTGCGCAAGACAGAACCCCGGCAGATCCCTGAGTTCCCCGATATTCTCATCGCCCCCTCCGACACAACCGAGGTAGTTGAAGCCGACCAAGCACGTCTGGTCATTGCGCACCCCGAGTTCACGCATGAAAACAAGGCCAAGGGATCGACCGCACGCGGATACGCTGAAGAGCTCGTAATGAAGAGGGGCATGGCGCCCCGGATCAATGCCAATACTGTTGTGGTGCTTGCCGCCGACGGGACACGCTGGCCTGAACTCGAGTCGGCCGTCCGCCAGCACCTGGCGTGGACGGAAATCTTGCGGGACAAAGATTCCCTGGATCTCACCCAGGGGCAAGTCGCCGAGGCCGGCCGCAGAATCGACAGCCTCAACCAAACCGTCATCCAGCGGATCAGAGAGACCTGGATTTGGACGCTGTACCCGGAACAGATGGACGGTAGTCAACCGTTCCGAATCGCCGCTGCCAAGGCTGACGGTGCGAGCAACTCGATCGCCCGTCATGCGGGGGAGCGCCTGCACAAGACAGACGTGGTGATCGTGCAGTCCTCACCCCAATCGCTTGTGCTCGAGCTCCGGAACCACCTGCGCAGCAAGTGGAACGACGGAAGAATTAGTATCGGTGAGCTGTGGGAATACCACGCCCGTTACCCCTACCTGGCCCGGTTCCGCGACAAGCAGGTGCTGCTCGACGCCGTTGGCGCTGTCTTTAATGACCCAGCTTGGGCAGAAGTCGGCTTTGCCGTTGCCGAGGGGTACGACGCAGGGACCGGGGACTTTGTCGGACTGCTTATCCCGCTGGAAGATGCCTCACCCCACCTCATCACCGACTCAATGCTCTTGGTGAGCCCCGCGCTGGCGTCTTCGCAGCGTGCGAGGGAGACGGCAGTGGCCTTCGCTGCTGAGCCAAGCCCGGGGATCATTGACAGGGGAGCCGATTTTACGGGGCAGGTCTCCACCCCGGGGGCCGAAAGTACAGTGCCGACAGGAGTGGCGCCGTCTTCCATTCCCAATGCCCGGTACAAAGGGTCCATCGAATTAAAGCCAACAGGGGACCTTGCCGCGCAACTAAAATTGATTGCTGAGGAACTCCTGGTGCACCTGCAGGCAGCCGACCCTGACACCCTGGAGATTCACCTAGCCATCGATGCCGGCCGCCGCGCCGGTTTCGGCGATGCCGTGGTGCGAACCGTCCGGGAGAACGGGACGAACCTGGGACTTGGCACGAACAAATTCGAGTCAATCTGATGGCAGTCTCAGGTCCTCGCATAACGGCTGTCCGTGACGTGCCCCCGGACCCGTCAATTGCTTCGGCAGTGGGAAGAAGCCATACGTTTGAGACGGCTATCGCCGATCTGGTCGACAACAGCATTGATGCGAACGCCACCCAGGTGCTGTTGCGATTTTTGGAACAAAAGGGGGCTGTCGTTGGCCTGCGTCTGATTGACAACGGCAATGGCATGGATGGGACCCGGCTCGATGACGCCATGACATTCGCTCGTAAGCGTGATTACGACGCAGGCGCTTTGGGACACTTCGGACTGGGATTGAAAGCTGCTTCCCTCAGCCAAGCCGACATTCTGCGTGTCTATTCGAAGATGGTGGGCGCCCAGCCCGCCGGGCGTGTGATCACTGCCGATAAGCCCACCCAGGTGGCAGACATGGATGGATCCGACGTCCAGGAATACCTCAGCACATACCATGCTGACTTGATCCAGAATTGCGGAACCGTGGTCGAATGGGACGCGCCACGAACTTTCCTTAGCAGTTTGGACGCAGGGGACCAATCGAGATGGATTGACGAGCGCATCACGGCAGTCATGGCGCATCTTGGCATCGTGTTCCATCGCAAGATTGCCACACGCAAAGTCGAAATCACAGTCGATGTTTTTGACGTGGATTTAGAGTATTCCGGGGTGACACGGACCGTATCAGCCATTGATCCATTCAAGTACGTACCCTTGGTGAACGACGCCTATCCCGCCGCGCTTCGGGCCAAACTCGGCGAATCCGAGGTGACGGGCATCGCGCACATATGGCCCGCTGCACAATCCGGAAGTCCTGAATTTCGCCTCTGTGGACGTCCTGGCGTATTGGCCCAAGGCTTCTATTTCTACCGGAATGATCGGCTACTGCAGATGGGCGGGTGGAACACGCTCTCCGTGGCGAAGCCCGAACTCGAATATGCACGTGTTTCGATCGATATCACCGATGATCTTGAACCCCACGTCACCATGAACCCGGAAAAGTCCGGGCTGGAGCTGGGAGGCGACTTCAAACAAGCACTGCTGGGTGCCGTCATTGGTGGCTCGTCATCCTTGGCGGATTATCTGGGCCGAGCGAGCGGTGTCCGCAGTGAATCACGCCACTACGTGAAGCGTCCTGTGGAACTGGTTGAACTGGGACGCGGGTTCAGTGGCGACATGCTCGATGCGTTCTCGGGCACTGTGGGATTCCACGATTCCGGCACTGTCGATGTCCGGTGGCGCGTGGAGCTTTCCGAGGCCCCGTTTGAAATTGATCTGGAATCGCGCACCATCTGGCTCAACGAGCAGTACCGCGACATCATTGCCGGAACGGGCAGCATGGACGCCGTTGATGCACCGTTCGTGAAGACTTTGTTGGTACTCGTCTTCTCTAAGTACTTTGAGGGATCGCACTTGGGTTCACGGGAAAAGTCAGAAATCCTGGCATGGCAGCAGCTGTTGACTGCGGCACTGCGGGACGAGATCGCCCAGCAGGCGCAGAAAATGGGGAATCATGGCGATGCCTGAGCGCGAGCACCTTTCGCCGGATACGGTAGAGGACTACTTCAAATCTGGTGTGGCGGCAGCTTTTCAGATGGGAACAGCTGTTGAATCCGTCCTAGAGATTGATCCGTCGCGCCAGGAAATGCGATTGATCAGTCCCGCGCAGGGGAGCGAACCAGACGTCGCCGCCTACGAGCGAATCGCGGTCGAACGCACCAGTCTGATCGGCAGGCCGGGGGACTGGTACCAGCTGACTGTGGATGCGACAAGCATGCACTACGAGGCGTACGTTCTGATAGAGTCCATTGTCGACCAATTGGAAGGCGGGGCCTCGTTCCGTCACGCGGTCTCGGAGTCTTTGTCCGGTTTCAAGGATCTCCTGTCTGGCCGACGGCGTATGTCTGATGAGAAAGAAACCGGGCTGATTGGTGAGCTATTGGTCCTCCATCATGCCCTTGGCCGGCTTGGGGAAGATACGGCAGTCGGAGCGTGGTTGGGTCCACTGTCCGAAGAGCATGACTTCGGATTCGAAGACTTTGATGCAGAGGTGAAAACAACTCGCTCAGAGGCACGGGTTCATGTGATTGGGAGTGAGTCCCAGCTCCAACCTGTGCCCGGGCGCCCGTTGTATCTCGTGTCTGTGCAGATCACCCTCGCTGGTGCCGCTGCGGAGGGATTCACCCTGCCAGCACTGATTTCCCTGATCCGCACAGGGCTCGACCGGTCACGCCGGGCCTTCGATGCGGCATTGGAACGACTCGGGTGGAAGGACGCCGACGCCGATCTGTACCGCACGAAATATCAGCTTCGATCGACTCCGCGGACGTACTTGGTTGACTTGGCTTTCCCGGCCATTACTGGACCTCGGCTCGACGAGGTTGTGCCGCAGCGCGTGCTTGTCAGTGGTGTCTCGTATCGTATTGATGTGAGCCATCTTCCCTTCGTGGCCCCTCCGGCGCCGCTCGATGACTATTGCGAGGACCATGCATGAGCCCTTTTGAACCAGATCTCGAAACTGCCATTCGTGCCGCTTTCGACGGCATGCGGGAGGTGGGGCCAGCAAGGTTGCTTTCTCGGGTGAATGTGTGGCTTGAGGAAGTTGACCTGGAAGCCGTGGAGCCTCAAGTCGTCGCCGCGATCGTGGAAGGGGACGGCAATGCGCCAGCACGGAAGGCAGCTCACATGTGCCTGGCCAAGTGGGACGCGCAGGCAGACGCGCCTTGGGCAGACGATACTGAACCACAAACCACATTTCGTCGCATCCGCATCTTCGACAAGCTCGGTCTCAGCACGACCAGTCGTGAAGTCCTGGATGGGGCATTCCCTAGCGTTGCGCAGCGAGACATCGTGATCGCGAATCCCGGGCCCTGGGACCCCTGGTACACGGCAAAGCGAAAGACGGACCACGACTTCTACTGGAACGCCTACCGAGGCGTGCTTGAGCGCAGCGGATGGAAACCAGAAGCCATCGCCAACCTGGACGAATCAACTTCCGACATCGTCGGGCGACTCTCAGATCCTGCCGGAGAAACGTCATACCAGTCGAAGGGCCTCGTCGTTGGTTACGTGCAGAGCGGAAAGACTGCAAATTTCACAGGCATCACCGCCAAAGCGATCGACGCCGGATACCGTTTGATCATTGTGCTCACTGGCACCATCGAGCTACTTCGCGGCCAGACACAGCGCCGACTCGACCGCGAACTCGTCGGCGAGGAAAATATTCTCGGTGGCCGGGATCGTAACAATGCCGATGCCGTTCGAGGTGTCGACTACATCGGGGACGGAGACTCTGACTGGCTCGACGGTAAGTTCCTCAAACACGGCATCGACATCAATTCGCAGCCCGACATTCCGGCCATCAAGCGCCTCACCACAGCATCCGGTGACTACAAGGCATTGAAGGCTGGCCTTGACACGCTGGATTACCGCCGTGCAGGGGAACTGAAGGATCCCCACAAGCCTTTGTACGACCCTGTAAACCTCTTCGGTGCAGACGTGCGTTTGGCCGTCGTGAAGAAGAACAAGACCGTACTGGAGAAGCTGCTCCGCGACCTTCATGACGTGCATGCGTCGCTCAAGGAGATCCCCGTCCTGATCATCGACGACGAGGCTGATCAGGCGTCCGTCAACACCACGAACCCGAACCGGGGTAAGACGGCTGAAGACAAACAGCGGACAGCGATAAACAAGCTCATCTCGCAGATTTTGAGCGAAATGCCGAGGGCTCAGTACATCGGATACACGGCAACACCATTCGCCAACGTTTTTGTCTCCCCGGACGACTCAGAGGATATCTTTCCACGCGATTTCATCGTCGCGCTGGAACCATCGTCTGAGTACATGGGCGGCAAACAATTTCACGATCTTGAGCCGCTCCCGGACGACGGGCCCATCGACGCGTCGAATTCCAACGCTGTCGCATTCATGCGCAGCCTCTACGCGAACAACGACGACGATGAGCGTGAAGAAATACGCTCAGCGCTGGACGCGTTCGTGCTATCCGGTGCCATCAAATTATGGCGCGCCGAGAACACTCCTAATCTGTCATTCCGTCACCACACCATGCTTGCCCACGAGTCGGTGAAGCAAAGCGAGCACAAGGACCTCGCTGAGCTGATCCGCGATGTGTGGAAGACGTCCCAATTCAATCGTGCGGAAGGCATGGACCGTCTTCGTAAACTCTACTCCGGGGATTTCCTTGAGGTTCATCGGTCCCGCAACGACTGGGGTGCAGACATGCCGCAGGAATTCGATGCGCTCAAGAAACACATTGGCGCCGCCATCGATCTGATAATGGTGGCTGGCGATCCCGTCGTTATTGTCAACGGGTCGAAGGAAAGCGACTACAAGGCGATGGACTTCGCCACAGGGCGCTATTGGCGGGTCATGGTGGGAGGCGCGAAGCTCAGCCGAGGGTTCACCGTCGAGGGCCTTACCGTCACCTACTACCGCAGGCGTGCTGCCGCTGCGGACACACTCATGCAGATGGGACGCTGGTTTGGTTACAGGCTAGGCTACCGAGACCTGGTGCGCCTCTACATTGCCCGGGACGTCGTTGACGCACGTGGCAAGTCCTACGACTTGTACGACGCCTTTACAGCCATCATCCAGGACGAGGAAGCATTTCGTTCTCAGTTGCGCACATTCTCCAAAATGGACGAGGACGGCAGACCGGAAGTGCGTCCCATCGATGTTCCTCCACTCGTCTTCCAGCAGCTCCCTTGGCTCAAACCCACAGGGGCGAACAAAATGTACAACGCAGAATTGGACTTCGAAGGAGATGGTGGGCAACTTCGCGATTTTCCGCGGCAGATTGATCGTGGTGACGGTTCGGCCAACGTGGCCCATTTCCAAGCGGTTCGGAGTTGGCTCGACCTCAGAAGCACACTGAAAACGTTTGAATACGTTGAAAAAACAAGCCTTAAGTCAAAGACGTTTGAGGGCCGAGTTGCTTTAGTATCCGCGAAAGACATGTATAACGCCTTGGACGCCTTCCGTTGGACTAGTGGCTACTCATTTGCCCCGACACTCCGGTTTATGAAACAAGCCATGGACAAAGGTCAATTAGTTGACTGGGCAGTCGTTTTCCCTGAACTTCAGGGGATCCAACAGCGGACGGTCGACGGTGTCGACGTGCAGTTGCTTAGCAGAAGCCGGCGTGGAGACCGCGGGGGCTTCTCAGGCAGTTCATTCCGACAGAGGGCGGCAGTGGAGCACATTGCAGGCAACCTGAAGAAAGAAGGAGGGCCCGAAGCTTCAGGGCTCTACACGCCGACCCGAGGCGCCATGCTCCTGACTTTTGCTGCAGATCCTGTGTCAACGGCCAAGGCAGATCGCGATCCCGACAACCTACTCGATCCAATCAATCTGCAGGATGTGGCCACCCTGTTTTCTCTTGCGGTTCCATATAAGTCTGCGCCCAGAGGTCGCATTGGTTTCCGCGTCGTCGACAAGTCACGAGGAGAATCGGCCATCGTCGACGCAGTCTGAGAAGGACGGAAGGACGGGAGTCGGAACGAGTCCCGTCCCACGGTCATTCGTTTGGACTACAATTTATCGATCCAGGTTTCTTCTTCACGCTGGTCCCATGCAGACCCCGTTTTGGTGGGCGTTGAATTCTGTAGCTGTTTCAGGCGTTGAATGATGGTGTGCGCTTCCTGGGCGTGTAGTTCGCGCAGTGATGGCACCGGCCGAGATACAAACGCTTGGATGCCACTTTGCCGCTCATCCTGGCCGACGATTCCGGCTGCGTCGAGCGCAAGACGGATCTGCTGGACCTGGTGATCTTTGACCGGGATGTCTCGCTGCTGGACAGGTTCAGATTTGGGGTCTCCGGGGGAGTCAAAATCAAATAGTGAGTCACTCATAGTGATCACATCTTATGCCAAGCGGTAGTTGAACCGCTGTTTGGGCGGGGCAAGACAATAGTGACTATCCCATACCCATGCCCTCTATCCGTGGCCCGCGGCTCATGGGCGGCTGATATGCGGAGCTCTTGTCCATTGCCCAGGGTGCGAGAATGCCGGCGGCGACCATTTGGTCGCTGAGTTGGGCGAGCTTGTAGTTTGGATCGGCTTCAAGGGCATGTTGGAAGCACTGGTGGGCGCGGGATCCTTTGCCTTCCCACCATTGAATGATGCCCAAGCTTGTGAGGACTGGTGCCGCATCGGGGCCGTCGGCGCGGGTATATAGGTGAAGGAGAAGTTCTTGGGCGCGGTCAACGCGTTGCCATTGAGGTGGGCGTTTTGTTTGGCCCAGGAGCAAGTTGCCCATGCTGTCGTCCAGCCCCGGAATATCAGCCAGGAGCCGGTCGCGCACGGAGATGAACTTGAAGTCGGCCAGCAACTCAGCGGACTGTGCATCAGTGGGCAGTGCTGCATCGTTGAGTAAGGCGCCCCATAAGGTTCGCGCCTTAGCGGTGGCGGCAGGCGGTGTCATGGCCTCAATTCGGAGGCAGTTCTTGAACACCTCTTCGCTCAGGTCCCGCCGAGCCAGAATGGGGATGCGAAATCCTGGACCGGACTCAATGCTGGAACCGCGAAATACCAGTTCTGCGTTGAGCTCGCTCGTCTTGATTTCATCGAGGGGTGTGCGGGCTAGCGGATCGGGGATCAACTGGAAGTAGCTGGTGTACGACGTGTCGTCGATGATCCAGCCGTCGCGTACCTTGATGTTGTGTTGCGCGAGTTTCTCGGTCAGTGTTTCCATTACTTCCTCGTAGGGTCGGTCGTCCATCGGCTCCCATGGGGCGGGTGTGAAGATGCCGAAGACGACGCCGGTTGCCTCACGGTCAGTGGCGATGAACTTGACCACGTCCTGTACGTAACGGTCGGGATCCGCTCCTGCTGGGGGAAGGCCGACCCTCAGGGTTGCGCCAATACGCCGATCATCCAAGATGATGCAGACCAGGCTTTCCCTCGGCCAGTACCCCAGAGTATGCCCCATCAGGCTAATGAAATCGTCCGGGGTCTTGATGCTGAGTCGTTCCACAATTCCTCCGACCATCCACGGATCATGAGCCGAAGCTCCTGTCACCAGTTCATGGGGAGGACGAGGTAAAGCGACGTAGTCTCGACCCGGGTTCAGTGGCCGATCAGTGCATCTTCAATGTGGCTGACCAACACCAAAGATTTGGGTCCGAGAGGGCGCTCTGGCCGCTTGAATTCATAGTCCCGTACCTCGATCACTCTGCGGTGTAAACGCTTCACAGGCTGAAGCGCCATGAAGTCCAGCAGCGAAATCTCGTTGGGGTTGAGGACGACGTCGTGGGTCCCCGCGGTTACCTGCCGCCACGTCGTGTGGATCTCAATCAAGAGCAACCGGGCATGTAGATCTCGCCGAAGAAGCTTGATCGGACCGCCCAATCGCGGGAGGACAACTCCTATCCCAATAAGCACGACTGCGGTTGTCTCCGCCACACCGCTGAACGTGTCCAAGAACGCTAGCAACCCGCTGGTGCGGTCGCCCGAAGCCACGATCATCCCAGAAAGCAGCCGGTCTACGAGCATGAGGCAAAATGCTGCACTCCCAATCCCGATTAGGCGGAAGCCCAGACGAAAAGTCACTGCGTTCAGGGAAGCAATGCGATGGCGGAAGGCAAACATAATGTCGATGCAGACCCAAATGATGAACAGGGACCCGGTCCAGAGAAAAATCTGCATACCGATTTGGTCTCCGTAGGCCAGTGGCAAGTTCTGGTCGGTGCGGTCCACTTGGCTTGTGAGGAAACCGAGGGTGACTGCCATCCCAGCCACCGCCATTGCCGCGCTTCCCAGCGCAAGGCGGTGCCGACGTCGTACATTATCGGCGAAGACCGCCAACAGAACGGCAGCACGGAACTGCCAAAACCCGGTCAACAGAAACATCAGCAGGACGAGGCCGACGGTGTTGTGCCCGCCCAGCACAGGATCCACCGCGTAGTAGACCGGGGCAATGTGAAGTGTGCAGGCCGCCGCCGCAAAGACTGTGGCGCGGAACAGATGGGCGCGGCGGGGGTCGACGACGGCCGTGAGCCGGACAATGGCCATAGCCCACAGCGTCAGCGCTGGTATAAGGAGCATCAGCCGAAGGCTTCCTGGAGTCCGCCGGGTTCGTCAGGGCCCTTCCGGCCGTTGCCACTGATGCGGTCGGCGAGGAGATCGGCCAGAATTTCGGCAGTCCTCTCTGCATCGTCGGTGAAGCTCTTCCGGCCCAGGAGTTTCCGCGGCTGCGTGGGAAAGGATCTGCTAAATTCGCCGATATTGATGCCCGCCGCGGTGTGTTCATGTCCCAGAAGTAGGTGGCTGAACTCGTGGAGGATGCTGTGCTGCCGGTGCCACAGGGACAGTTGCGGCGCGTAGTAGACCAACTTCAATTTGTCGTTGTAGTCGGCAGTCAGAGCGGACAGTTCGTGCTGCTCGATGTCCAATGCCGAAATGACGATGGTGATGCCTCTCAGCGCCTCGACGGCCTTCTGGATCGATTCCAGGGAGGCTTCGCCATCGAGAATTAGGGCCTTGTTGGCGCGGGCGGCGGCGCGGCGGGCGTCACGATGGCTCATGATGCGGCTCGCTGGCTGGGGTCATGATGTTTTCCGGGCCGATGTCATCGAGGCGGTAGCCGCTGGGGTAGAGGCTGGATCCTGCTTCGCCTGGGACGAAATGTGGCTTGGTGCTGAGCGGGCGCCGGTGCTGGAGTGTGTTGCGTGCCGTCAACACGGCGTTGAGGGTTGCTTTGCTCAGCTGTGTGGTGCGGGGTAGGCCGAGGGCGTCGGTGAGGCGGTCGTCGTCGAACATGGCCGTGAGCATTGTCTTGGCAAATGGCCGGGCGGGCGTGGGCAGTCTAGATTTGAGGATTTGAACGGTGCTGGCCATCAGCTCGGCGCCACCGGGGGAGTGGGCGATATTCTTGCGCTCGTAGTCGTCGAAGAACTTTTCCGCGTCGGCGAACGTCGAGGGGATAGTTCCCATGTTCATGCCCGCGCCGAGTTCTTTGTAGAAACGTGTTGCTGCTGATTCCTCCGCTGGCGTTGGGGCCCTCCATGCGTGTGTGCGGGCCCAGTGGATGGGGACGACGAGGAGAGTGAGTAGGACGTAGAGGAAATCGTCGTTGTTGCCGGGGACGTGGCGGTGGACGTGGTTGAGGAGACGGATCATGTGACGTCCGCGGTCGCTGTCCAGTCCGTTGCAGACAAGCTCGTAGGTCACGATGGCCGTGTCGTATGAACGCTTAATGGGGCGCTGGGTGATTTCGCCGTTGCGGTGCAAAGTTGCGGCGATGCTGGGTACGGCGAAGTTACGGTAGTAGGCGAGGAAAAAGCCGAGTTCCATGTCGGCGGCGAGGTCGTAGAGGACCATTTGGCGGTAGGTGGCTTCCCAGTCTTCCGCGTTTGCATTTGTTTGCTCGCGAGCGGACGAGGCAAGACTGCGATGAAGTTTCATGTACCGGCCTCCTCACGCTGCTTCTCCGATTACCTCAGTTCCGCTGGCAGCACCTGCACAGCAGCCTTCATCCATCGTAGGACCGATATTTGAGTGCGGCCAGGATCCTCGCCCTTCTATTTTGCGCTTCTTGCATATCCAGAACGTTCTTGGGTGCATTCAAACGGGCGCTTAAGCGGTCCATCGTCAGCTTGCAGACGCCAACGAAGAACGTCAAGAGGCCACCACGGAAATCCAGTCCACCAAGCCACATCGTCAAGCCACGCAGCTACCCACGGTCATCCAATGCGACGCGCAACAACCGTCAGGTTAGCCGGAAATCGTATGGATAGCCGGGACGTAAAAGGGTCCGATCCACTTACCGGAGTCCTGGAATTCCAAACTTCTGATATTTTCTTGGAGGGGCATGGTTACCAGTCATCTACTGGCCAGACCTTCCGGCACACTCTTTCTGTCGCTACAAGCGTAGTGAGGGACCTATCTGTGGTGGCGGGCAGTGTCTCCACCCGCTGAGCAGGGTCCGACCACTCGGAGATCACTACAACTGCGGCACTACCCGAACCCGCACATTGGAAGGGAGCCACCTGGAGGAGATCCACTTTGACATGCAGGATTGACGCGGCACAGTAGATGACGCTGTGTGCGCCGAACTACTGCGCCGCCGCCGTGAAGGCGTCCATTGCAAGGTCTAGGCGGGATTCCCATGCTCTGACAGGAGGTCAAACACCCGATCGAGTGAACTGCCGTAGTCGCGGGCCCATGCCGGTTGGTATGACGGGCCCAGCTCGATCCACGACGTTTCGCTCGCCCCTTTTCCTGTATGCTGCCCAAGTTTTCCTATTACGTGTTGCTTCAGTAAATGGATTGGAAACAGCCACGCATGAACAGAATGGGGGGAAACTCCCAAACAAAAGAGATAGTCAAAGTCAAGGTCTCTGATTTGCTGGAATTTATAAGGCCCATTCTCCCAGGGCGTAGACATTCTAATCTGCACCTTGGCACCGTTCATGATGCGGTCACCATCAGTACCTGTCCCGGAATTCACTCTAATGCCGCGCGCCTCAGCCCACGAAGCCGTCAATCTTTTGCCGACTGCGCCTTTAGTTGCGGATGGCGCCCTCATCAGCCATTCAAATGGACTGTCCACCCAACTGCGATCTATTACTTGATCTTTCTCGATCATCCGCGAAAGGTCGCTAACTATCGAATAATCATCATCGAGATTTAACTTTTCAAACATCGAAATTACGCCAGCTTTCGTTAGAAGAATTCTCTGAATTGGACATTTGAGGATGATTTTATGGAGGAGATTCTTGTTTTGATTACATCTATCGACTCATAGTTACTATCAACTAATACAAACTTCCTGTCAAGCTTGTGGGAAACTGCACCTGTTGTGCCGCTTCCCGCAAAAAAGTCTAAGACCCAGTCACCTGGTGCGCTGCTTGCCTGTACTATTCGCCTAATAATTCCTTCAGGCTTCTGAGTAGGGTATCCTGTCTTTTCTTTGCCATTGGGTGAAACGATAGTGTGCCACCAAGTGTCAGTAGGAAGTTTCCCCAAAGCCACCTTCTCCGGGGTAACGAGACCTGGAGCCATATATGGCTCGCGGTCGACTTCTGCGCTATTGAAATAATACTCCTTGGGATTCTTCACATAAACAAGAATATTGTCATGTTTAGCTGGCCATTTTTTCTTAGATCTAGCGCCATAGTCGTATGCCCAAATAATTTCGTTGAGGAAGCAGTCGCGGCCAAAGAGTGCATCCAAGAGTACTTTCGCATAATGGACTTCGCGGTAGTCAAGATGGAGGTAGAGTGTCCCGTTATCTGCTAACAAGCGCCAAGCTTCTTCAAGCCTAGGCTCTAAGAATTCCCAGTAATCACCGAAGGAATCATTATAGCTAAGGGCGACACCTTTGACCGTGTCATATGTTTGCCCTTTAAATCCAATCCGAGTTCCCGTGGTCGAACGAGTATTCTTCATAGTTTGTCTTGTCTGAACTTTTCCAGTATTGAACGGGGGGTCAATGTATATAAGTCGAAAACTGTCGCTCGGAAGGGTCTTTAGGAATCGGAGATTGTCGGCCTTGACAACTAAACTGTCTCCAGAGGGAGTCCAAAATGGAGTTTCGGGGGCTTCTACTGCGTGTGACGTCATGTCACACAGAATATCCCAGTTGGATCGTTGGCATGCCGGCTGACAGAGTGTGCTGCGCCATGTTCAGTCTGACTTTGTTCCATGCACTGGGCAACAGTCGCTGTCTCGACGTTGGCGTCGCCGTGGACGGGTCGATACAACTCGCACGTGATCGCTATGGGCTTTTCATCCTTGTGATAAACGCAGGGCCATGGCACAAGCCATCGCGGCAGCAGCTATACACCCGGGGCTTCCCATTGCCGATTCTTCGTCGGTTTCGGAAACGGCATCAAACTCCACGAGCTTCTCCGCAACTCGTCCACCGGCATGACGTCTTCGAGAGCTAAGTCAGTCACATCGTTGTTGAACTTCACCAATTGAAAGGGTTCAATTTGGTTCGATGGACTGTGAAGCGGGAGTGCCCCGTCTCTACCTGAGAGTAGTCATCGAAGCTCGGGCAGTCCCGCTAAACGCAGAATGAATAACCGTAAAATGTTAGCGTCCGGAAAATGTTTGAATGGCCGACACAACAGCTCTCAGGTTATGGGGAACGTCCGTTTCAAGAGCGGACACCGTAGCCGCACGATATGTGAATACTTTCTTCTCCCGGAGAGCACCCTTGGCCCGGCCTAGCTCTGAAATGAAGGAGGGCCAATTTGCAAGTTCCGTCTCTAGGTCATCCCGCCAGATCGCGAACGAATCGGTAATGACCGTTGGATCCCCGAAAGAATAGGGAACGGCACCCTTAATTGCGATGCCTGGGGGTAGCCAGGAAACGATTCCAGCAGTTTGTCGTTCGTTGGACTCCATTGCGTTCGCATGGCCGGGTGAGCCCGAGGCATGTTTCGCATCTGCGCGGTCTGCATCACCATCTGCAATGACATATGTGGGGACCTTAAGCGAATCCAGGATTACGTATGCCATATACAGCTCGTTTTTGCCGCCCACATGGATAACGGCAATCCCTGCGAGATCAAATGAGAACGAGAGCCGATCGGCTAAACCTTCGAGGCAGACTTTGTCGGTATCACCCTCGACCAAAACAACCGCATCGGCGAAGAAACCCTCTGAGAAGATGGAGGGGAGATAGCGCTCGATTGTCATCTTGAATTTCGCAGCATCTACCCCGACAGCAGCAGCAGAAGCGGCGAGAGTAGCAAAATCTACTGACGAACGCCCATCAACAATACTGAGGCGTCTAAGGTTCTCGAATTGAGTAGGCCGAACGAAATAGGGACTGTGCGTAGCCACGGCCACCTGAATGGTCGGCTGGGTCGATAGATCGGACAAGACCCTCGCAAAGGCACGGGCTCGAACTGGGTGCTGATAAATTTCCGGCTCCTCGATACATACGATAAGCGTCGGAAGCTGTTTCACCGCGTCAGCTAGGCGAGCCTGATATTCGATGTCCGTTTCTTCACTGCCCTGCGGGGTTTCGGCAGCTACTGAGGTCTCATCGGGAGCCATCGATTGGAACATTGCGATCATCACCGCGCGCTGTGTACCGTGGCCTTGGTTACCCAAGTCACCAGTAGCCGAACCGAGAGACACCTGGGTGGAAACGCTGGGGTCGCCCTTGGGTGTCCATTCGGGGACCTCCGTAGAAAAATCGATCGATGCGTCGGGGATCATAGCGGCGAGGCGCGTGTTGATCCGAGCAGCATGCGTAGCAGTTGCCGCTTCTACGCCGCTACGGATTGCCTTGTTCAATTCTTCAATTTCTGCCGAGTATTTTGCACTCCATTCGGCTCGCGCCTGGGCGCTGGCCGCGCTTGTAACGGCTCCAATCAGGTCGGCAAGAGTTGATCCCCGTCCTGCTGCGCCCACATTTGCTGAGATGTCGGTTGCTGCCGGCACCAGAATGAGCCTGATACATTCGCGCATTACATTGCGACCGTTGATTCCAAAGAGATGGTTGGCATCGCTGTGGTCGATCTGTTCCAGTAAGGGAGCGTGCTCTGGCATGCTTTCCCAATCCGCAAGAGCCTGGTCTATGTCTGCGGCGGTAGCGGTGTTGCCCAGATCTGGAAGGTTGACCACCGATGCACGAAGGGGGGTATACAGCTTTCGCTTGTAAGTAACTCTCGTCTCGCGCCGAAGTTCGGGGAAGTTGGGCCCCGCAAGTGCGTTGCCTACGACCTTGGACTTATCTTCTCCCGTCGTCCATGCACGCAAGAAGTGAGCACTATTGCCCCTCCCGTATTCACCGAGTCGTTCTCGATCAGCATCGGACAGATCAACAAACGTTACGCCCACTGAAACCGTCACCTTCTCGGATTCGGCGAGTTCTTTCGTATTGATGTCACCAGCAGAAATGGGACCTCCCTCGAAGAACCATTGCAGTGCGTAGAACACGGATGACTTGCCTGCCCCGTTCGCCCCGATCAATGCTGTGTAGTCGTCAAAATCGATAGTCGTGGACTGATGACTCCGGAAGTTATTAATCTGGACGCGACTGATGCGCATGGTTGTTCCCCAATTCAAAGTACAAAGCGAGCAATTATCTGCCAACTAAACGTCGGCAGTGAAAGCTGATGTCTACGGGATTCACCTTAGTCGAAGCTTTTGGGTATCGATCCAAATAACAGTGCCCCGGCGTCACACTTTGTTAGAGAGGCCGTAGACGTTGGCATCATCGCACCGTTTGACGCTGAGGCTCCACCAAGGCTCAGACGTTACGTACCGGCATAGGCTCCGGCGGGCTCCAGGGGATAGGGGGTAACTTGAGACGTCGAATGTGCCGCGGCCAATGAGCGTGATTCATACTTGCAGGGTACTTGATTGGCTGGGCATGTGGATGACATTCAGATGAATTTTCCTGCTGGTTGGCGCGAGGTTACGCGTTCGGCGGTACTTGATGGGTACTTGACTGCAGACGCGTGATGGCTTGGCCCACTTTGATTGCGGATACCAGTCGGTTGCTGCTGCGCCATGCCTGCGCCGGGTTTCGCGGAAAGTGGTCCGCAAGTTGGTTTCTGGGTTGGCTTTCGAGACGCCCGTGAAAACTGCCGGCTGCGTGTGAATCCGTACAAGCCGCGAAGAAGGATAAAGCCGTCGTAAACGCAAGGGCCTACGACAGCTTCCCAAAACCACCAGCCAGCGTTCAGCTGGGCTTGTGCATCCACCGTGTCGCCGTTTTCGCGATTGCTGCTTTTGGCTAAGGAGCAGTCGTCCACGTATGGCCAACAGCGCGCCCATGCCATCAGGTCCCCATCGGATGAAAAAAATCAACCCTGGCTGTGAAACGAGCGCGCGGCTCGGGATATATCGAGAGTAAAATGAGAAGGGCATCATTGATGGCTGATTGGCTGTAATCGAGCCCGCCCAGCCGGCGGGCGAGAGTTCCCACCATGTCATACAAAACTCATCTCAATCAGTGCAAAGTGGAGAGTGTTTAGTACCTCTTGTTGTTGCAACCTCACCAGGCAGGAACAGATCAAAAGGGGCTATCGGCAGCCTGAAATGGTCCCTTCTTGGTGAAGCGGGGTTATAAACGTTGATAACTACTGAGGAATTTTGAGCACTCAACATACTCTGACATGCGGTGACAGTCTCGGTTGGTATTTTCTTGGTTCGTAATTCCGGCTATTCAGCACTGACTGTTTCGGTTCGAATATCGTATTCCGCAGGCCCACTCGATCCCGTTAGAGCATAGAGGTGCAACCGCGTTGGATTACTTGGCCTGTGCCCAGCAGGGACGCTCAACGGAGATCATTCACTTGCGAGGTAGATCCGGTGAGGTCGTGGTGCACAGCAATAAGGATGACGCTGCTAACGCGCTGACTGAGCCAGCAGATATTCGTAAATTTTTCTTCTACGATCTGCATCAATAAAAGATCGTAGAATTCTGCTGATTCTTTCGGCAATAGAGGCGCTTGGGAGGGCGGGTTAGGCAGCGGGAGTGTACTTCCGCGAGCATTAACTTATCCAGCGAAGTATTCACTCTGAGTGTGGGTAGATCTTCAGGGTAGAACTTGTCCACAGCCACCCTCGACGCAGCTTGTAACTGAAGGTTGCGTTTGTGTTGGCAAAGTTGTTCGTTTGCCCCAGAGCTTTGCCGCAGATTGGGCGCCCACACAGTGTTTTCCCACGTAAGCGACGCTGCCGGTAGCGTGGAGCTATGACAGCATATAAGGTAATAAATCCCGCCACTGGCGCCACACTCGAGGAATTCCCAGAAGCAACCGATGCCGAAATAGCGTCCGCCATTGCCCAATCCCATGAGGCTTTTGCTACGTGGCGCCACTCGCCAGTCCATGACCGCTCCAGCATCTTACACAGGGTTGCGGACCTGTACCGCACCCAAAAGCAGTCCTTGGCGAGGCTTATCACCGAGGAAATGGGCAAACCGCTGCGGGAGTCTATAGGGGAGGTAGATTTGGTGGCTGACATCTTCGATTACTACGCCACGGAGGGCCCTGGCTTCCTCGCAGATGAGTTTCTCACCGTTAGAGGCGGGGGTGAAGCCATTGTCCGCACTGCTCCGGTGGGGCCGCTTCTTGGCATCATGCCGTGGAACTACCCCTACTATCAGGTTGCCCGATTTGCGGCTCCGAACCTCATGCTGGGTAATACAGTTGTGCTCAAACACGCCCCGAGCTGCCCCCGCTCAGCGCTGGCTATCGCGCGGATCTTCGAAGAAGCAGTCCTTCCGGATGGCGCGTACATCAATCTATTCGCCACTAATGATCAAGTGGCAACCATTATTGCCGATCCCCGGGTCCAGGGTGTTTCTCTGACGGGCAGCGAACGTGCGGGTTCGGCGGTCGGGGAGATTGCGGGCAGAAATCTGAAGAAGTTTGTCCTTGAACTGGGCGGCTCGGATCCCTTCATCGTGCTCGACTCCCAAGATATGGCGGCCACGGTCAAGGCCGCGGTGTCCGGACGCATGGGAAATGGTGGACAAGCTTGCACTGCGTCTAAGCGATTCATAGTGCTGGAAGATATTTACGACGATTTCCTCGAACCCTTTACTTCTAAAATGGCGGCTGTTGTCCCAGAAGACCCGGCCAATGCCTCCACTCGCTTTGGCCCCTTGGCTTCTGAAGCGGCAGTGGAAGGAGTTATTAGCCAAGTGGATGACGCAATCGCCAAGGGTGCAAGGTTGTTGACAGGAGGAACGCGCCTCCAAGGCCCAGGCGCCTTCATGCACCCTACTGTGCTGGCAGACGTCACTCCTGACATGCGTGCTTTTCACGAGGAGATTTTTGGCCCGGTGGCTGTAGTGTACAAAGTCAAGAATGCAGAGGAGGCCATCGCCTTGTCTAATGGTTCGGCCTACGGTCTCGGCGGATCGGTCTTTAGCGCCGACCCCGAAAAAGCAAAGGAAGTGGCGGATCGTCTGGACACAGGGATGGTCTGGATCAACAGCCCCACCGGAACCCAAGCCGACCTTCCTTTCGGTGGTGTCAAAGCTTCCGGTGTTGGTCGGGAACTGGCCAAGTACGGCATGAGTGAATTCGTCAATAAGAAACTCATCCGTACTCCACTTGCATAGCCCCAAAAAAGCAGTGGCCCCGTTTCTCTCGAGGGAAACGGGGCCACTGCTTTTGCCTGCACGTCCTAACCCAGTGCCAAGATGCTCTCTAGAGGCTCGCCGCTCGCAATTCTTCCGAGAATGGCTGGCTCTGCAAGATCTGAGGCTTGTGCCTTGTCAATCACAGCGGCGGCTGTCGCTTTGCTCAGGACCACCACGCCATTGTCATCACCCATGATCAGATCACCAGGGTGCACTGTTGCGCCCCCCATGGTAACTGTCACGCCAAATAGACTACGGCCAGAGTTGTGCCGCTTGGTGGTCAGGCAGGTGCTGCCCTGTGAGAAGACCGGCAGCACAGAACCGTCCTCCGCCGGTTCGCGGAGCTCGGCCACGTCGGTAACGGGGCCGTTGACCACAATTCCGGCGGCACCCTTTGACCTGGCAGCCGCAGCAGTGACTGCGCCTACCGGGGCATGGATGTTATCGCCGCCCATGTCCAGAACCAGCACTTCGCCTCGGCGCAACCGAACCAGAGCTTGATTGACCGCGATGGCGTCTGCATCGGGAATGAGAGCGGTGGAGGCGACCCCGAGCATCCTGCTGCCAGGGACAACAGTGGCAATCATTGGCGAGCAAAAACCATCTTCCAAAAAATGCCCTAACGTGGGCAGGCTGAGCGTCCCGAGCTGGTCCAATAAGCCTTGCTCTACCAAGTCCACAGGTGATTCAGTCATTCGCTACAGCTCCTTGGCTGGTTCGATGAGTGCGGCAACGCATTCGATTTCCAGGCTGACGCCCCATAGCGAGACACACACTGAGGTTCGCGCCGGCTTGTGCGCTCCGAAAAACTCCTCATAGACGGAGTTGTACTCAGTCAGCTGCTCGGTTTCTGTTAGGTAGGTGTTCACTTTAATAACATGATCCAAGTTCGATCCGGCCTCTTCAAGAATGGCTTGAAGGTTTCGAAGGGTCTGGCGCACTTGGTCCGAAAACTCCGCAGGCTGGTCAGTGGGGTCACTCCGAGCTGGGATTTGACCGGAAGTGAACACCAACCCGTTGGCTACCACGGCCTGGGAGTAAGGTCCTACGGGCGTGACATGGCCAGGTGCGGCGTGAATGCGCCGGATGCTCATTTGGAGACCTCAACACTATCTGACGGCGCATCTTCGACTTCGTGGATATTTCCGTATCGGGTTTCAGTAAGGAGCAGGAGGGCCAGCAACGAGGCGACTGCCGCGCCCATGACGTACCAAGCGATGGATGAGCTCTGACCTGTCGCCGCAAGTAGAGCTACGGTGATTGCAGGTGTGGCAGCGGAGCCCAGCAAGCCGGAGAGCATGTAGGCGATAGATAGGCCGGAGTAACGAACTTTGGAGCCGAACAGTTCAGCGAGGAACGTAGCGATGGGTCCGTAGTTGGCGGAGAAGGCCAGCATCATCAGGCCATAGCCGAGGAACAATAATGCGGGAGATCCAGTATCCATCATCCAGAAGAGGGGGAAAGCGAGCAGAGCCTCTGCGATCACGCCGGCAAAGATGATGGGCTTACGCCCAACCTTGTCTGACAACCGGCCAAAGAATGGAATGGCAAAGAAGGCCACGATGCAGGCGAACATGACTGCCCACAGCAGCAGTGTCTTTGAGTGGCCTAGCTCCTTGGTTCCGTAGTTGACGCCTGAAGCGACCAAGAGAGTGAAGGTGCTGCCGGTGGACAGCGTGGCGATGCCGCCAAGGACTACCTGGCGCCAGTATTTCTTCATCAGGACGGCAAAGGGAATTTTGGCTTTGGCGCCGGTTTGCTGGACCTTCTTGAAGGAGGGCGTTTCTTCGATGTGCAAACGGATGTAAATTCCCACGGCAACCAGAACTGCGGAGAGGAGGAAGGGGACGCGCCAACCCCAACTCAGCAGGCTTGCCTCATCGAGAGTGCTGGCCACGATCAAAAACGCAACGTTGGCCAGCAAGGTTCCGATCGGGACACCGATCTGAACCATGGAACCAAAGAACCCGCGCCGATCCGCTGGAGCGTGCTCCACGGTCATCAGGACAGCGCCACCCCATTCGCCACCCAGCGCGAGTCCTTGGCACAGTCGCAAGGTAAGCAGCAGTAGGGGCGCTGCGACACCGATCGTATTGAAGTCTGGAATCAGGCCAATTCCGAAGGTAGCAACTCCCATGCCAATCAGGGAGATCAACAGCATTGATTTGCGGCCCACTCGGTCTCCGAAATGACCGAAAATGATGGCGCCAACCATGCGAGCCACGTAGGCAGAGGCGAAAGTCATGAACGCCAGTATGGTACCAATTGCGCCGTCGAGATCCGGGAAGAAAATCTTGTTGAATACGAGCGCTGATGCCGTTCCGAAAAGGAACAGATCGTACCATTCAACAGTTGTGCCAATGACACTGGCAGTGGCAATTTTCCGCATCTTACTGCGGTCCAGTTTTTCGGCTTCCGCAGTGATACGTGTTACGTCGGTTGTCATGTGGGGCTCCAATGGTGATGATCCGGGGCGAGGAGAATAGGAAGGAGTAACTTCAACATCTTGTTCTACTATCCATTCGAGGTGCTGTGAGTCACAAGGCGGATCCGCACACGTTTGGGAGCCTGGGATTGGGCAGATGCACACTCACGATCCGCCATTACAGCAACAACGATGAATGATTACGCCCAGGCAATAACGACCCGGGCTATTTCGGTGGGAACGGTCAGATCGATCCCGGTCACTTCTTTGAACCGTCGCAACCTGTTGAGGATGGTATTTCGGTGGCAGAACAAGGTCTCTGCAGTGACTGCAACATTTCCGTTGAGCAAAAAACAGGTCACCGTTTCCCTCAGCCGTTCAAGCTCTTCCGCACGGCAGCTGCCCAACTGCAACTCCAGAAGTGCCCTGAGGTCGACGCCAGTCTCGTCTAAGCGAGTTCTTGCAAGCCGCGCCCAGTGCTTGTCCACAGTTACGGGAGCGTGGTCAGTGGGTTTGGCCAGTTCCGAGAGAGCGGCGGCGACTCGTGCGGCGCTTGCCAACCCCATCAGGCCATCTGCAGAGACTGCCACGCCGCAGGGAATGGTTGCCACCCCAGTGGGTAATGCATCTTGGGTACCGAATTTAATTTCCGTGATAGGCCAGAATACGTAGGTGTAATCGGCGGATTCGTGAAGGAAGATCGGATTTGAGGGGGTGGGGAACGCGGCCAGTTTGCGGAGCTGTTCCGACCGCCGCCCTTTGCCGGCAGCAATGGCGTATTGGGCGTCTGCATTGACATCGAACGCACGGGAAAACCGCTCGCGTGTCTCAACATGTCGACCCTGAGCGCTGAAAAGAGCCGAGATGAACTCCTGTTTTACCCCGGCTTCTTGCTGCGCCATAGCAACTCGGGTTGATAGGTAGCTTGAATGGATCGCGGAGGCATAGTCATCGACCACGCGCCAAACATCCTCGGCTCGTGAAGCCATGAGAGATGCATCGGCGGAGGTGGACAGGCGCAGGAGTGTGGACCAGATGATGGGAAAGTCTAGGCGCACTGCCGACATGAGGGCCTCGGCCGCCACTCCCTGCCGGGCGCGGCGCGCGCCCAAACCGGTGGCGAACTCCACCATGCGTGGATAGTGTTCTTCGCCGGCCATGGAATTGAGGATGAGACCGATAGATACGACCGCTGAATTTTCCAACTCTTCGACAGCAAAGGAATCACCCGAGTAACCTGCAATGGCCTGAACCCGCTCTACGAATAGCTTTTGCATGGCGGGGAGCCTGCCCTTGAGCTCCGTCACCAGCAGTACCCAGCGGCCCTCGCTCGCCTCAGGTTCATCGAGGGATGGACGGAGTGGAACAGAAGGAATGTGCATAAGCACAGCCTAGACGAGGAAAATCGTTGAGCCTGGCTAGTTCGCCCCGCCACCGCAACTGCCATCATGGGTAGTGGCGGTCCTCACGGACGCCACTATTGTGAAAACACTTGAAAGGTTGTCTGACATGAGCTCCTCCACTTTGGCACCAGAGCGGGCCGTCTCCGCAGGGCATCTCATTGTCGCCCAGCTCGAAGCGGCAGCCATCCCTCGCGTCTATGGTGTTCCGGGGGAGAGCTATCTCGACGTGCTTGATGGGCTCCATGAATCATCTATCACCACCGTTGTCACAAGACACGAGGGCGGTGCCGGTTTTATGGCACTAGCGGAGGGAAGACTCACAGGTTTGCCGGGCATCGCCATGGTGACCCGCGGACCAGGCGCCGCCAACGCGTTCATCGCCGTTCACACTGCATACCAAGACGCCACACCCTTGATTCTCTTCGTCGGGTTGATCCCCGTAGCGGACCGAGGCCGCGAATCGTTCCAGGAATTCGATATCACCTCCTGGTTTGGAAGCACGGCCAAGAAAGTCCTGGTCCTTGACGATGCTGCCTCAGCGGCCTCTATGGTTGAGGATGCCATTCACACTGCAATGAGCGGCAGGATGGGCCCGGTGGTCATCGGACTGCCCGAAGATGTGCTGACCCACATGGTCCCCGGTGGCGCCACAGTACCCATGCGCGCACGGGCCCTGAGTGGGCCGACGTCGACCGCGTTCGCCGAGCTGGGAGACAAGCTGTCAGAGGCAAAAAAGCCACTGATCATCGTGGGTGGCGAAGGCTGGACGCAGGACTGCGGCACAGCGCTGGTATCTTGGGCCGCCAGCCACGGAGTGCCAGTGGTCTCAGATTTCCGGGCCTACGACGCAGTGCCGCACGCGCTCCCGGGCGGCAACAGCTATGTTGGCAGCCTCGGCTACGCCCGAAGCGACGCGAACGCCCAGCGACTAGACGAAGCAGATCTGCTCTTGTTCATCGGATGCCCCCGCGCAGACGTTCTCAGCGACGGGTTCACTCGTGGACTCACTGCAGAGACTGTAGTAGCAATGCCTGGAGACACTTTGGGGCACTTCGGCCGGATTGACCAACACATCGTGGCAGATGTCAGTACCTTCGCTAATGAACTCGCCGAGCTGGACTTGAAGATGGCAGTTCTGCCGGAATGGCTCAAACGGGCACGCGACGAATATGAAGCATACTCAACGCCTCATCTAGACGGGGGTTCCCACGTCGACATGAGTGCATGTATGACGGTCCTGCGCGAAGAACTAAAAGCAGATGCGATCATCACGTACGGTGCAGGCAACCATGCCCTGTGGCCCGCGCGGTACCTCCAGCACACTGCGGCGCAATCCTTGGTGGCCCCCCGAAATGGGGCCATGGGAGTCGGCATCCCCGCAGCCGTGGCGGCAAGCATGGTGTACCCAAACCGCCAAGTAGTTTCCGTTGCCGGAGATGGCTGCTTCATGATGAACGGTCAAGAGATAGCAACGGCCATCGCCTACGGTGCGAAGTTTGTCGTGATCGTCGTCGACAACCAATGCTTCGCAACCATTCGAGAGCACCAAGAAAACCACTACCCCGGAAGGCCATCCGGTACGGGGCTCGTGAACCCGGACTTTTCAGCACTAGCCCGGTCTTACGGCGGCTATGGGGAGCGGGTGGAGCGCACCGAGGATTTCCGGGACGCGTTCCAGCGGGCGGTCCAAAGCGAACTGCCTGCCATCCTGCACGTGTTGCAGGATCCACTAACCAGGTCCCCAAAAACATCAGATTAGCCGTCTCGCTCCGCGGTAGCCTCCCCACACAATGCTTAAGGAACCCTCATGTTGAAAACAATTCTCGAACCCAATCCAGACAACTTCACAGGTGACGACGCTGATTTCATGGCAGATTTCGCCATGCTGTGCACCTTCGGTGCCACCGCCAATGGAGGCGTTGACAGGCTAGCCGCATCCGCGGCCGACGGCCAACAACGAACGTGGTTCACACAGCTGTTGACGGGCCACGGTTTCACCGTTGAATTTGACCGGATTGGCAACCAATTCGGGACTTACGAACTGGTCCCTGGCGCTCCTTACGTTCTCGTGGGTTCCCACCTAGACTCCCAGCCAACTGCCGGCCGGTACGACGGCGCATACGGCGTACTTGCCGCTGCCCACGCCGCATTCCGCGTAGTTGCTGCCTACAAAAATTCCGGATCACTGCCGAAGTTCAACATAGCCGTCGTCAACTGGTTTAACGAGGAAGGTTCACGCTTCAAACCCTCCATGATGGGCAGCGCCGTATACACCAACAAGCTGGAACTCGATCAGACACTGTCGACGCAGGACCGCGACGGCGTGACGGTAGCCGAGGCACTCACAGCCATTGGCTGCCTCGGTGCGGGGGCAGGACCGCAGGCCGCGTGCTGCGCGGAAATCCACATTGAGCAAGGTCGCAGCATGGAGCGCGGGGGGATCAGCATCGGGATCGTCGACTCAAACTGGGCCGCCAATAAATACGAATTTATTGTCAATGGCGAGCAGGCACATACCGGATCCACTGTCATCATCGACCGCAAAGATGCCCTGTTGGGCGCATCCATGCTGGTGGTAGCCGCAAGAGAGCTCGCCGATAGCTTCCCCGGCGTCCTCCACACTTCCGTGGGTCAACTAGATGTTTACCCCAACTCACCGGTGGTGGTTCCCTCACGAGTCACTTTGCTGTTGGACCTGCGCTCTGCGGATGAAGACGTGCTAGCGCAAGCCGACCTCCAACTCCACGGGCACATTGAAAAGATCGAGAGGCTGGCCAATGTGACGATTGTTAAGGAGGATTCGCACTGCTGGCCGGTGACACCTTACCAGCCAGCCGGCGTCGAACTAGCAGAGAAAGCCGCAGCCAACCTTGGACTACCCCACCAGCGGGTAAAGACCTTGGCCGGCCACGACTCCACCAATATGAAAGATATTGTCCCCACTGTCATGTTGTTCGTACCTTCAGTTGATGGCATCTCGCACAATGAACATGAGTACACGCGTGATGAGGACATCGTCTCCGGACTCCACATGCTCACAGATGTAGTGTGCCGCCTCGCGGAAGGTGAGCTGAATTAGGCAGCTTATGTAGGATGACTCAGCTCACCTACTCATGTATAAAGCCAATTAACGACCCTCGTTTTTCACTCTGCCGTAGGCGTGCAGTGTCTGCGATTAGGAACACCAAGATGGGCTCTAACTGTCCCTTGTAGGCTGCGCTCTCTTAGGGATGAACGCTGAGTTCATCCCTACGAGGATGTCGCCGCGGCGAACTGGGGATGAATCATTGCTTTCACGATTCTCGCAACAATTTCTGGACTGCTGCTCTCGATATTTCTCTAATGGGCGGCCTGCTGTCACGTCCTAGAAAGTTGATGGTGTTCCACTCAACATTGTGTCTGGGCTTGTGACTATTTTTGCGACGACGTCGGCTTCGATCTCATTGACCGATTGTCCTGCGGAGTTCTTCCAGCTGTCACGACCGTTGACGCTGCCTCCGACCAGTATCGCCGCTGCTTGGCTAGGACTTGAAAATAGGTGGTCTTGGGCCATGATCAGCTGCTCTCCATGCACTTCTGCAATTCCGCGTTCGATGAGCGATTGGCGGCCACGGATGATCGACTTTGGTGCAGAGGGGCGTGGGCGTGAATTCCCCACTGAACCGGCAAGAACCACAAGCCCCTCGGAAGTAGGGTCCGCGTCGGCCTGGCACCCGGACTGTCGAAGGTAGAGTCGTTCAGCTGCAACCTCGTTCGGCGAATCGTGGGCGTCTTTGCGGATTGATTCGAGTGCCGGATAGCCGAGGGTGGCAGTCAAGAGAGAAATAGTCTCCAGATACTCATTGCAGTCGGCTTCCAATGGAGCTGGCGTGTAGCGATTGGAAGCCGCATTACCGTTCAACAGGGGGTATCGAGCGGCTTGGAGAGCGCGAGAAATGGCTTCCCATTCCATGAATCCCACATGAGTATCTGTCCAGGTATTCGTCAAAGAAACAGCGACGATGGCGCGTTCCCAAAATTCCTTGCCAGCAACGTGCTGCTTCAGCCTGCCACCGACGTTGCCACTTTGCCCGATGTAGCAGGAGACGCCATTTTCTGAATCACCGCCAAATAGGAAGTACAGTCCCACCTGCGATGCTTCAGCCATCGAGAGGAAGCCACTGAGCAGGGAACGAGGAACGTCGAAGACGCGCACTGTGCGGGTAGTGATTTCTGCCATGCGAATGCCGGATGGATCGCCGTGAGGTAGAAAGATCTGAATCGTTTGGGGACGTGAATTGCTCTGCATTCGGGTTCTCCTGCGGAAGGCTATATATGGGATCAAATCTACCGCCAGAATAAAATCAGGTTGGGACTAGCTCGGTCCCGCTTGACTTACTTAGCTCGCAGAAGTCCTGAGCCCAGAAAATTTCCCCAGACACATGCAATAAAGTTCCGTTGTTATGGAGCCGAAAAAATGACACTGCAAATCCAGGATTTTGTAACAAAGGAACTTAAAAAGTAGCTCTTTTTAGAAATTTGTCCGACTAGATACGGTGGGGATAGCTAGTTTAAGTTTCCCTCGAGTGCGTCGGCGATGATTTGCACGAGGTGGCGGGAATCGCGATCGGCCAGGTCAGCCACTTGGGTGCGGCAGGAGAACCCGTCAGCCAGGATGCTCCGCTCAGGTGCCGCAGCAATTTTGGCCAGAATCCCTTGCTCTGCAATAGTCACTGAAACATCGTAATGACCCTTTTCCATGCCGAAGTTACCGGCTAAGCCACAGCATCCACTTGAGACTTCTACATCGGCTCCCATCGCTTTCAACAGTGCCAAGTCTGCGGTATATCCCATGATGGCGTATTGATGGCAATGCGGCTGCACCAAGAGGCGTTCTGCGCTTTGGGGAGGTTGCCAATTGATGGAGCTCAGGTATTCGGAGACGGTTTTAACCTTTACCGAAACTTCATGAGCTCGTGGATCATCCGGGAGTAATTCGAGTAAATCCGAACGAAGAACTGCGGTGCAGGAGGGCTCCAAACCTATGATGGTTTGACCGTTGACCACGTGCGGATGGAGCACATCGAGTGTTCTACGAAGTTTCGCTTTCGCCGCAGTGAGCTGGCCGGTTGAAATCAGCGTGAGTCCACAGCATGCCCCGGGACCGGTGATTTCAACCGCACAGCCAGCGGCCTGTAAGACCTTAAGCGCTGCCACCGGTACCTCCGGATTGAGGGTATCGGAGAAAGAATCAACCCAGAGCACGACTTGGCGTTCCCTGGCCGTTTGGGCGGGTGCCACGGCGGACTGCCCCTGGGAAGACTGCGCAGGTGCAAACTGGGCAAGGGTGCTTGGAGTGGAGTGCTTGAGGGAGTGGAAAGGTTTTCTTGGAAAGACGGGCAATGATCTTCGCGGATCGGCCCCTGCCATTCTTAGGAGGGTTTTGCGGATGACGTCCATAGAGGCGAGCCGATTGACGAGGGGCCCCAGTGGGCCAATCAATCCTAGCCATGTGGGAAGCCTACCCAAGCTGTAATGGGAGATGGGCCGAATTTTTCCTTTGTAACTTTGATGGAGCGCTTCAGACTTGTACATGGCCATGTCGATGCCGGTGGGGCAATCGTTGGCACAGGCCTTGCAACTAAGACACAGATCGAGGGCTTGGTGAACTTCGGGGGAACTCCAGTCCATGGACACGGCTCCACCGTTGAGCATCTCCTGGAGCACGCGGGCACGGCCCCGAGTCACGTCCTTTTCATCTTTTGTGGCCAAATAGGACGGGCACATGAATCCGCCGTCATCGCGAAGGTCGGCACGGCACTTTCCTACTCCCACACAACGGTGCAAGGCGTTGGTGATGTTCCCGCCATCATGCGCGAAGGCAAAACCGTCTGTTGCCAGAAGCGTCCTTGCTTGTGGACGGCGTAGATCGGCATCAAAAGGTGCCGGCTTGACAATGACCCCAGGATTAAAGATGTCCTGTAGGTCAAAAAGAGCTTTGAAACCAGCCATAGCGGCAATGGCTTGAGCCGAATACATGGTGGGGAGAAGTTCGCTGCGTGCCCTCCCGTCACCGTGCTCTCCGGAAAGCGAACCGCCATACTTAGCAACAAGAGATGCAGCAGAAGTCAGGAAACGGCGCATGACGTGAGCGTCTTCATCTAAAGGAAAATCGATCCGCACATGGACACAGCCGTCACCGAAATGTCCGTATGCCATGCCAGAGACGTTTTCATCCGCCATCAACTTTTCCAGGTCCCGTAGGTAGGCTCCCAGGTGCTCAGGTGGCACTGCGGAGTCTTCCCAACCTGGCCACGCTTGGTGGCCGTTAGCAGTGCGCCCGGCCAATCCTGCGCCGTCGGCGCGAATTTTCCAGAGGCGTTGAGCTTCTGGTCCGGCTGACATAACCACAGCATCGAGTGCACCCGCATCTTGAACCATACGGTGGGCTGCTGCCACAGCTTCAGCAGAGCTGTCTCCTCCCACTTCAACCATCAGCCAACCATTACCTTGTGGCATGTGCGGGACCGCATGATCGCCTTTAGCGTTGCGAATAGACTCGACCAGCTGGGCGTCGAGCCCCTCAAGTGCCAGGGGGCGGTGGGGGAGAAGGGCCGGTACGGCATCCGCGGCGGAGGGCATATCTGGATATCCCAGCACTGCCAACGCCGGCGCTGGGGCCGCCTTGACCAGCTTCACCTCGGCTTGCAAGATAAGTCCGCAGGTACCTTCAGTGCCCGTCAGTGCCGCAGCAACGTTCCGGCCGTTCTCGGGGAGTAGATGTTCCAAACTGTAACCCGAAATTTGGCGGCCAAATCGGCCAAATTCTAATCTGAGTACCTCCAAATTTGCCATGACAAACTCTTCTAAACCGGGAACCTTAGCCACCGACTCTTTCCCGGTGCCGAGTTCCACCACGTGTCCGGAGCCAGTAAGCCAGCGCAGGTTGCGGACGTTGTCAGCTGTCCGCCCATAGGACAAGCCATGCGGCCCGCAAGCATTATTGCCGATCATTCCGGCGATAGTGCAGCGCGTCGAGGTGGAGGGGTCAGGTCCGAAGCGCAATCCATACACGGCTGCGGCTTCTTGAAGATCACTGAGTACAACACCGGGTTGAACCACTGCTGTCAGCTTTTCGGGGTCTAGGGAAATAATTTGGTTCATGAACCGGCTAAAATCCAGTACAAGACCAGCTCCTACCGCGTTGCCGGCACACGAGGTTCCGCCTCCTCGTGCCGTGACTGGCACCCCATGCCGACGTGCAATCGCTACGGCGGTAACGACGTCGGCCTCATCCTTGGGCATGACGACCACCTGGGGAACAACGCGATAGTTGGAACCGTCACTGGAATACTCGCCGCGACGACGAGTGCTGGCGTCGACAATCCCGGCAACGGAAGAGCTCAAATCTTGGACGAGCTGGTCAATATTCATGCGAGACGGACTTCTTTCTCCCTACGATGGCAGTTGTGAGGGTCAGTACGGCAGGGGTTTACCTCGGTACGCCATGGCACGACGGACCCGGTCTTGGGAAAGGGTGCGTGCCGCATGATGAGTAGTGGAATCCAACTTCTGCGCTTCTGCCAAGACGGTGATGGTGTTGGCGCGGAGCTTCGAGGAAACTGCACTATAGATTTGCTCTGTCTCAGGACGAAAAGGCGAGTAGCGGGCCTCCATAGCAAATGCTGCGCTCACTACTCCGCCTGCATTGGCCACAAAATCAGGGATCACGGTTATCGAAGAAGCACGGAGTACTTCCTGCGCAGCGGCATTAGTGGGGAGGTTTGCGCCTTCCACCACCAATTTCGCAGAAATATTACCCGCATTATCTTCAGTGATGACATCCTGCAGGGCGGCCGGAATGGCAATCTCAGCATCTACGAACAGTTCCTGTCCCACAGGAAGAGCCAATTGTGGCAGTTCTTTGACGAAGCTGTCGCCTAAGCGTGCCCGCAGAGCCAGCAGTGCGGGGACGTCTAAGCCAGAGGGGTCGTATAACGCACCTTCAGCTGTGGAGAGGGAAACGATGCTGTAATTGAGCTCGTGCAACCGTGCGGCAGTGGCATGTCCAACGGCGCCAAAACCTTGTATGGCCACGCGTTGCCCCTGCAGCCCCATTGTTCCAGCCGCTTCATCAGTTACTTCTGCGACTCCGTATCCGGTGATGCCAAGTTGGTCGTAGGGGACCCCGCCTAGATCATAGGGCGTTCCAACGGCTGCGCCTCGGTCTCCGAGTTCATTGATGATGATCGCAGCATCATTTTCGGTTAGGCCCATATCGAGACCGAAAACATACTCCGAAGGCACCTCGTTACTGAGAGCGCGAACAAAAGACCGGAGGATGGCTTCTTTGTGGGGGGAGTGGGGGTCAGCACGAATCCCGGCCTTGGCACCACCGAAGAACAAGTCCACGCCAGCCCATTTCCAGGTCATGACGCGCGCCAACCGCGTGATCTCATCGACACTGACGTTGGGCTGCATGCGGGTCCCACCCTTGCCCATCCCACGCGCCGTGTTGTCAATAACAAGGACACCTTTCATGCCTGTTTTGCTATCGCTGACCGTGACGATCTTTTCTGGGCCCCACTCATCCATCATGTCGAACAGATTCGTCATTGCCAGTTGCTCCTTCATAATTTTTGTGATGAGTACTGCGTGTCTAGGGAAACTGCCAACAGGCTTCTAGTGGCGCCGGCTGAACCGGCGCCACTAGAGGGATTTGTTAGAGGAACTTCACACCTTGTGCCAGCGGCAGTTCACCGGAGTAGTTGACGGTGTTGGTTGCTTGACGCATGTAGACCTTCCACGAATCGGCGCCAGATTCGCGGCCGCCACCGGTTTCCTTCTCGCCACCGAAAGCACCACCGATTTCAGCGCCTGAAGTACCGATATTCACGTTAGCAATGCCGCAATCAGAGCCAGCCGCAGACAGGAACTGCTCAGCTTCAGCATGGTTGTTGGTGAAGACAGCCGAGGAAAGACCCTGAGGTACGTCATTTTGGATGGCGACGGCGTCGTCAAAGTCTGAGTAGCTCATGACGTAGAGCAGGGGAGCGAACGTTTCGTCCTTGACCACCGGAGTTTGCGAAGGCATACGCACGATGGCTGGCTCCACATAGTAAGCACCGGGCTCGGCTTCAGCATTGACTCGGGCGCCTCCGCACAGCACCGTTCCGCCTTGTTCTTTAGCGGCCGCAAGCGCATTTTGCATGCCGTCAAAACTTGACTTGTTGATGAGCGGTCCAATCAGGTTTTCCTCATTGAGCGGGGTGCCAATGCGCAGCGTCCCGTAGGCACTGACTAGCTTCTGTGTCAGTTCATCAACAATGGATTCGTGAACAATTAAGCGACGCATCGAGGTGCAACGTTGCCCTGCGGTTCCCACGGCAGCAAAGACAATGCCACGCAAAGCCAGATCGAGGTCCGCTGAGGGAGCCACGATTGCAGCGTTGTTGCCGCCGAGCTCCAACAAGGCCCGGCCGAATCGTTGTGCTACGCGAGGCGCAACTTCTTGTCCCATGCGAACCGACCCTGTTGCTGATACCAGAGCGACGCGAGGATCATCCACGATCAATTGCCCGCCTACCCGGTCTGTAAGGGCCAACTTGTGGAGGTTTTCAGGTGCTCCCACTTCCTGGGCGGCACGGGCCAGCAGTGAATCTGCTGCCAGTGCGCTCAACATCGTCATCCCGGACGGCTTCCAGATGACGGTGTCACCGCAGACGAGTGCAAGCGCGGTGTTCCATGCGTAAACGGCGACAGGAAAGTTGAAGGCCGAGATGATACCGACGACGCCGAGCGGGTGCCAAGTTTCCATTAAACGGTGGCCTGGACGCTCCGAAGGCATGGTTTTGCCGTAAAGCTGCCGTGACTGCCCCACAGCGAAGTCACAAATGTCGATCATTTCCTGAACTTCACCCAGGGCCTCCGAGGTGATTTTTCCAGCTTCTGCGGTGACAATATTAGCCAAATCAGCCTTGTGTTCGGTGAGAAGTTCACCCCACCGCTTTACGAGGTTGCCACGAACAGGTGCCGGGACATCGCGCCAAACCTTGAACGCCTCGTGAGCTTGGGCGATCATCGAATCGAGTTCAGTCGCTGAGTTGACTGGAACGTTAATCAGAACTTCTCCGGTCAGGGGGGACTGTGCCTCGTGCGTGCCCGTCATGGCAGCCACATCGACACCGCAAGCTTCCAAAGACGACCGGACCATGGAGGTCAGGTCAGTGGTTTGAGTAAGTGTTTCAGTCATGGGATTCTCCTTGTAATTTCTTTTTCTTGGAAGAGTGCACGTGATTTATTGGGTAATGGTGGCGTTGAGATATTCAGCCATGGCGGCAACGGAACGATCTTGTTGCTGCTGGTAGAGAGTATTGGGATCGTGCACCTCCGCTCCAATAATTTGAGACATGCGGTTTATGTCGTAGCTGGTCCCCGTCTGGCCTTCATCTTTTGAGCCTTCCTCCGTCAAATTCGATTGGAAGATGCCGGCCGCTGAACGAGGGAGGAAATCCTCGTAGACAATAGGACGGGGGACAGCGATTCTTGCGGTGACGAGTTCAGCCAGCGTCACAGTTTTGGGAATGGACGCGCTGGCGAGGACAGCTTCGTCAACGCTAAAAGTGAAGAACGCCAGCCCTCGTGCAGCAAGTTCTTGCTCAGTGTGGGGAAGGTCTTCAGCCCATACTTCAGCGGCTACACCGGCTCGTGTTGAACCGTTCGTTGAGCTGGCCAGGCGCAGGTCAGCCTCGGCAACCATCTGGTCGTACAAGTCCCGGCCTGCGGGGGTCAAAGCGATTCCTCGGGCTTCGACCTCGCCAAACCGTACACGCAGCTGACCCTCATTGGTGGTTCCGTCCGCGTAGCGAAAGACACGGTTCTCACCCAGCGCCCGGAACGATGTTTGCCGCAGCAGAACATCTGGGCCATCCCATCGTGGTGGGCCCTGGATTTCATCGATCATCGAAATTCCGCGGGCCTGCATTCTCTCGTATAGGTCATCAATATCAAGGACCCTCGGGGTGAGGTGATTGATATGTGTGCTGGAAACCCCGCCGATGTCTGCAGCAACAGCGGAGATTGCCTCTAGTTTTTTGTACCATTCATAGTCCACCGGGTCGCTGGAAAGCTCTAACGATGCCGTGGCTAGTTCCAGTAGCCGATCCGCAGACTCCCGCGGAAGTTCATCGAGAGTCACTGCCTGATCCGCGAGCTCAAGCAGCTCTGGGCAAAAGAGTTCTCGGGCCCCGATGAAGGTTCCAAGTTCGGCTTGCAGCTCAGCGTCAAAGAACCGTGGATCCTCGGCGGCGAGCATTGATGTGAATACTCGGAAGGGATTCATTGCGAGTTCTTCTTCGTCGATTGGACGAAAAGCCGTGGCGACCACAGGAACAGAACTCGATGACGCATCGCGAAGGTCGTAGAAACCCACAGGAAACATCCCGAATGCCGCAAAGACCCGGGCTACTTGGGACATTTCTTTGGCCGAGCCCACCCGGATTGCCCCGTGCCTTTCAGCTGTGACACGGGCAATACTGCCGAGTCGTTCAGCTTCGGCCCCATTTTTAGCGACATAGTCTTCGTTGACTGCCGTGGAGACCTCTACGAGGTCGTTATACGCAGGAACTTCCTTGCCATACATGGTAGAGAGCCGCTTGGCGAACTCTGCTCGAAGTTCCCAAGTTTTGAGTGTGGACATAACACTGTTCCTCTCGAATAGATTCTGTGTGGATTTTCTGCGGGCCGGCTAAAACGTCGGCAAGATTAGATAATGTGCACTTCGCGGAACAGTTTCGTTGCCTCCGTGAACCGATCGGCCGAAAATGAGCTGTGGTCAAGAAATGACTCCCGGCTCAGGTACAGGTCCCTGATAAGTTCGCCCACGGCAGGGCCCTGCAGGAATCCGTGTCCGGAGAATCCGGTGGCGTAGTAGAATCCCTCAACCGTCTTTGACGCACCGATCAGTGCGTTGTGATCAGGGGTGTTTTCATAAAGCCCGGCCCAGCCTTGAGCTAGTTCTGGTTCCACTAAAGCAGGCGCACAAATGCGAGCTGCTGCGTTGAACTCTGGTAGCCATTCATGGCTAAAATCGCGGCTGAAACCAGGCTCTTGATTGGAGTTGGAGATTCCGAGCAACATGCCGTTGGCATAGTTGTGGAAATACATCGTGGTGGATAAATCGAGAGTGAACGGTACTGTGGGCATGGGAGTGCTCAACTGTGGTGTCATGCCAATTTGACGGCGCACCGGTGTAACTGGCAGGTGCACATCCACCATTTCCCCGATCCGTTGGGACCAAGCGCCGGCGCAGCAGATGACGGCATTCGTCTGGATCGTGCCACGGTTGGTGGTGACCGAGCGTATGCAGCCGTCGGCGCTGGCCACGTCCATGACCTCTGTGTGTTCCAAGATGCGAACGCCTAACGCAACAGCTGCCTCCGCGTATGCTTGCACCACCTTTTCAGGTTCGGCAAATCCGTCATCGGGAGAGAAGGATGCCCCAACCAAGGCTTCTTTTCGCAGGAAAGGATTGATCTCTACCGCCTCTGTGGGCGCAATCATGCGGCTGTTGCTGCCCAGGCCATTCTGGATGTGGGTGCTCCGTTCGCAATCAAGCATTTCAGCTTCACTGCGGCAGAGGAAAAGATAGCCGACTTTACGCAAACCGATGTCAGTCTTGAAACGGTAGTTGAAGTCTTCAAAAGAGCGCAGACTCCGTTGGCCCAGAATAATATTGGCAGGATCTGAAAACGTTGCACGAACGCCGCCCAAGGGTTTGGCTGATGATCCCGTGCCCAATTCAGCTCTTTCGACCAAGACAATGTTGCGAACTCCGGCTTCAGCAAGGTGGAAGGCAATACTGGTCCCCATAATGCCGCCCCCTACAATCACCACGTCGGCGTGAGAAGGCACAGTAGTTCCAGCTGGAAGATTGAGCGAGACCAATTGTGACATTGATCCTCCTGCCTCAGATCTGGTGATGCCCACAACATTGTGGGTATCAACTATCGGTAATGGGTTATATATAACCATACTGAGTCCGAATGTGATCTGCGTCAAGTGTTTGGTGGAGCGAGTTTTTCGGCCGCACCCTTTTGGTGGGATTACCGAGGTCTAAGTGGGAGCCGGAATGCGGATATTTTGTTGCCTGGACATTTGGAAGTCTCGCTGCACCGAGGCTAGGCAGTGAAAAGCAGAGCAAAATGTGGGGCGGATCCAGCGGATTTGCTCGAAGTTAGGGGAGAGAGTAGCTCAGATGGGCGCCCATGAGAGCCTCAACTCGATCACGATCGCCAGCCAGCAACGCTGCGAGAATCGGAAGGTGTTCGGCGGCGCTTGCTGCCAGCAACCCTCGTTCAGCCAAATGATATGACCCACTGACGCGGCTCTGGTCGCGAAGATTTTCAACAATCTTATTCATCCGTGAGTTCCCAAGCAGTTCAACAATGCCTAAGTGGAACTTCTGGTCGGCCTCAAGGTAGTCGACCATAGTGTCGGGTTGTGATGTGGCGATAGTGCGTTCAGCCAACTTTGTCAGCCGGGCGGCGTCGGCGGTTCCCACACCTTGGGCTGCCACGCGACCAGTGGCCGTGACTTCTACCAGCATTCTGAGATCGTAAACTTCTCTCTGATCTGCATCGGTCATTTCAATGACGCGGAATCCCCGATTTCGCACTACTTCAAGGAGCCCCTTCTCCGTCAGCGCCATCATGGCTTCCCGAACGGGGCTGTTGGAGACTCCAAGCTGAGTGGCCAGAGCGTTGGCCGAGTAGATGCGGCCAGGTTGCATTGCGCCGGACATGAGGGCGCGTCGAACAATGAAGACGGCCTCATCCTTCAGTGTTGCCCGACCTTCATCGAGTCCGCGTAATCCGGCAACGGCGTTTGGCTGATCCTGCATTTCGCTCCTCAAATGATATTCCTCTGGACAACACTAGGTCACGTAGGTGGTGTTTCACGACGGTTATGTCGTGACGCTGCTCGTGGTGGAAGCACGTGTCTGCGGTAATCGCTTGACATCTCGGTAGTTTCCCTGAAGATTGGTTATCGACAATCGATTGTGTGTCATAGATCACCAAGAATTCCCCGCTCGTTCGTTCACCGCAACTCTGGCTGAGACCAGATCTGATCAAAGAGGATCACCATGAACCTTCGCAAAGTTTTAATTGGTACCGCATCAATTGGGCTGCTGGCCTTGTCTCTTACCGCGTGTGGCGGTGACAGCGGCGGCAACAGCAGCGTTGCAAAGGACTGCACCCCCGAATCAGAGTTCAAAACTATGACGGCGGGAGTTCTCACTGTTGCTGCGCCGGAGTTCCCACCCTTCTCATCAAACAAAGACGGCAAACTCTCAGGGGTCGATGCGGACGTCATCAAAGAGTTTGCCGCGAAAAACTGCCTCGACGTCAAAGTAGAGTCAACGTCCTATGCCGGAACCATCCCCGCGGTGCAGAGCGGCCGTGCCGATGTAGCCATTGGTTGTTACTACCGCACGGCTATCCGAGCCGAAATCGTCGATCTTAGCGACCCCATCTACACGGATGAAATGGGACTCATTTCTAAGAATGGTGTCAACGAGATTCCCAAGCTCGAAAGCATGAAGGTCGGCACCGTAGATGGATATCTGTGGGTGGCAGACATGAAGAAGGTCATGGGAGCAAATCTGACCATTTACCCCAGTGCTGTGGAGATGCAGGCAGACCTGAAAGCCGGCCGTATAGAGGTAGGCATTGACGGGTACGGATCAGCTGTTGAGATGTACAAGGCAGACTCGACCTATAAGGTGGTGGGCGCAGCTCCAGATCCCCGTGTCATCGCTTCAAAGGAACCGGCCCAGATCGGTTTCCCAGTCGCTAAGGACAAGTCAGATCTCACCAAGGCTCTCAACGCTTCCATCGCCTCTATGAAGACTGATGGAAAGATCGTGGACGTCCTGGAATCTTACGGTCTGCCGGCCACAGCAGGCGACACAGGCGAACCTCGTTTAGTGCAGTAGCTGCATCAAACCATGGATGCGGATCAGGAAAGTGCCGAACAATCTTGAAGGACTCCAGAGTAATGAACGCACAGACACCTCGCACTGAAGATCCGTTGCAGGCTCCCGTGTTCATGGATGCGGAGGATGTTGGGAGGGCGCTGACGGCTCGGAAGGCTATCGATTCTATGACGGCTTTTCTGCTGGCAGGATTCGATCCGGAGACAGGGGCACCGCGAACCAGAGTTGAAACGGCGTCCGGTACGTTCATGCAGATGCCTGCAGCCAATGATCAATACGTCGGGACGAAACTGCTTACGATCACCCCAGAAAACTCCAAATCAAGCTCTCCAGTCATTCAAGGGCTGTATGTGCTTTTTGGGGGAGACCAGCAAGGGCCCTTGGCCATCCTTGACGGAATTGCCCTGACGAATTGGCGGACATCTTGTGTCTCAGCGCTCTGCGTTGAGCTGGTGGTGGCGCCGGGTCCGAAGCGGCTGCTGGTTTATGGGACGGGTGTTCAAGCATGGGAGCACGTCAAGATCTTTAATGAGATTTTCGATCTGCTGTCTATAGAAATTATGGGCAGGACTCCTCGTGCTAGTGAAGCAATTGTTTTCCGTGCACAGGAAGCAGGTATGGATGTTGCGGTGGCAGGGGCTGACTCCATTGAATATGCAGACATCGTGGTGTGTTGCACCGCGTCAGAAGGGCCGCTGTTCGACGGTAGAAAAGTGAAGCCGAGTGCTGTGGTGGTGGCCATGGGTTCTCACGATCGTTCTCACCGGGAGCTTGACGATGTCCTCATGTCAGATGCCAGTGTTTGTGTCGAGTCGTTGGGCTCGGCTCTGCGAGAGGCCGGGGATGTGATCCAGGCACTGGAGTCTGGGGCTGTCGCGGGCAGCTCTGATCTAATCACTGTGGCAGATATGGTCCTTGGCCGGGCCGCCATTGCGACGGATAAACCCGTGGTTTTCAAAACCACAGGCATGCCATGGCAGGACTTGGCAGTAGCTATTGCCGCGTATGAGTCCCGCACGTGCGCTGGCGCCTAAGTGCCCCTTCTCGGGTGCGGTTGCAGGCGTCCCCTTCGCTGGTGCGAAGAGGACGCCTTGATTGACGAAGCACGACTATAAGAAATTAGGACTACTGATGACACAGCTTAATTCCGTAACCGACAAGCCAGTTGTGCAGGTGAAGAACCTGGCAAAGGCCTATGGTACGAACGTCGTTCTTCGTGACGTTTCATTGACGGTAGCCGAAGGATCGGTGACCGCTATGATCGGCCCCAGCGGTGCAGGAAAGAGTACCGTGCTTCGTTGCATGAACTTGCTGGAACAACCCGACAGTGGAGAAATCGAGATCGATGGACACCGCATTGTTGCTGGGGAAAAAATTAACCCCAAGAACTTAGCAGCACTTCGGCGCAGTGCCGGAATGGTCTTTCAGCACTTCAACTTATTTCCCCACATGACCGTATTGCGCAACATCAGCCTGCCCCAGGAACGAATACTGGGTCGCAACCGCGAAGAAGCTAACGAGAAATCGATGGAGTTGCTCGAACGCATGGGCCTTCGAGACAAAGCGGACCAATATCCCTCACGGTGCTCGGGGGGGCAGCAACAAAGAATTGCTATTGCCCGGGCGCTGGCTCTGGGGCCGCGGGTGATGCTCTTTGATGAACCAACCTCAGCTCTCGACCCGGAAGTTGGGGTAGAAGTTTTAGAGGTGATGAAAGAACTGGCCGCTAGCGGTATGACCATGGTGGTTGTCACCCATGAGATGGCGTTTGCCAAGAGTGTCTCAGACGAGTTGGTAGTCATGGCCGACGGCGGCATCATCGAGAAGGGAGATCCACTACAGATTCTCCAAGACCCGCAGCAGGATCGTACTCGTCGATTCTTGCGTGCAGTACTGGAGCGCTAGGCCATGGAAATGCTAAAAGTAGTCATGGTTGGTTTGCCGATGACCATTGTTGTCACAGTTCTGGCTCTTATGATCGGCAGTGTGGTGGCATTGCCGATCGTGGCTGGTCTGCGCAGCAAGAACAAACTCGTTTGGTTACTTTCACGTGGACTAGTAGATCTGCTGCGTGGGGTTCCTCCGGTGGTGTGGCTGTTCATTCTGTACTACGGGATTTCGATCGGAGCCGTCCGGCTGAGCTCGCTACAAGCAGGAATTATTGGACTCGGGGTGGTGGCTGCTGCGTACTTGGCGGAGATTTTTCGGGGTGCCATTTCATCCGTACCAAAGGGGCAGTGGGAAGCAAGCTCAGCACTAGGTTTCCGGCAGGGAACCATCTGGACTCGGATTGTGGGGCCACAAACCGCTCGATCTGTTATTCCCGCGTACACCACCTTTGCCATTGGGCTCTTAAAAGATTCATCGATCGCTTCGACCATTGGTGTTGCAGAAATAGTCTTTATGTCCAACCAATATGCACGGCAGTCGGGTGAAGGCATCATGGTCTTCTTTGTTGCTGCAGCAGTTTATATAGTACTGAGCGTCCCCTTGGGGCTCCTCTCCAGACGTCTGGACGTCAAGATGAGAAAGGCGGTCGCGCGATGAATAACCTCTTTGATATTGCGATCGAATATGGCCCCACCCTCCTGGGCGGACTCAAAGTCAGCCTCACATTGACACTTCTGAGTCTTGTCATTGGGCTCCCCATCGGCCTTGTCTTCTCCTTTGGAGTGGTGGCACAAAACAGGATTTTTAGATACATTTCCGTGTTCTTTGTCGAAGTGGGGCGAGGGGCGCCAGCACTGGTGCTCTTGCAGCTAATGTATTACGGGCTTCCCAATGCCCACATCACCCTCAGCGCCATGGCGTCTGCCTGTTTGGCACTGACGTGGACAACCGCCGCCTACAGTGCGGAACTGATCCGCGGAGGAATCCAGGGGGTACCTTCTGGTGAGATTGAAGGTTCCAATGCCCTAGGTATGAGCCGTCGGGACTGCCTGAGGTTCATTGTCATTCCCCAAGGGTTACGAATAGCGCTTCCTTCTCTGATGGGCTTCGCAGTTCTACTATTTCAGGCTACTTCCCTTGCCTACTCCGTGGCTGTTCCTGAGCTCATGAGCCAAGCCTACTCAATTGGCTCATCCACCTTCCAATACCTCCCGATCTTTATTGTCGCTGGCTTGTTGTATGCAGCCATTTCCATCCCGGCGACGTGGATGTCGGTGTGGGCGGAACGAGCGCTTAGCAAGCACCTCTGAGGAGACCGTTGAACACCTTCCATCAGTCACCTCGTTCCGCCATTGTCATAGGGGCCGGGATTGTGGGGCTGTCCACAGCGTGGCATTTGCAGCGGCACGGGATATCCGTGACGGTCATTGAAAAATCAGGTCCGGCTGCAGGTGCCAGCTGGGGCAACGCCGGATGGGTTTCCCCTGGTTTGGTCATGCCTTTGGCAGAGCCTGGTGCCTGGAAGCATGCTGCGAGGGGTCTCTTTGATAGAAATGCCCCCTTGCGGATACCTGCACGGTTGGACCCCCAATTGTGGAAGTTCCTTCTGCAGTTTGCCTCGAATATGACAGCTAAACGATGGGAAAAAACAGTGCATGCACTGCAGCCCATCACCTCAATGGTCACTGAGTCGTTCGCTGAAATGGCGTCCCAAGGGATTACTTCACCCCTAATTGCTGCGCCATTGATGGCCGGGTTCAGTACCTCGGGTGCGGCTACTGCCTTCCGAACGGAAATTGAAAAATTGCGGGAGATGGGTCAGAGCATTGATGTCCAAACGGCGGTTGCTGGCGGCGCCAGGGACATCTTGTCCTCGGCTGTTCCCCATCGTTTGGAACTCTCGGGGCAGAGCTACCTCGATCCAGGGGACTTCACCTGCGAGCTAGCACGCTCAGTCAAAGAAGACGGTGGACGGGTACTGGAGAATACGGCAATCTCCCACCTGGCCGAGAACCCATATTCAGTCACCGCCGTCACTGAGTTCGGGGATTCTTTGAGTGCGGATACCGTGGTTATCGCGACGGGCGCGTGGATGTCCCGGTTGGCTGCCCCGTGGGGGCTGAAGCTCGGGGTGCGTGCGGGCCGTGGCTACTCGTTCACGGTGACCGGCAACAACCTGCCTGCAGGGCCGCTTTACTTCCCGGAACAAAGAGTGGTCTGCACCCCTTACCAGGGCGCATTGCGCGTCGCTGGAACCATGGAATTTCGGGGTCCAGATGAACCTATGAAGACCTCTCGAGTTGATTCGATAAGCCACCAGGTCGCGCCCTTGCTGACCGGAATTGACTGGGGTTCACGCCGTGGGGCCTGGGTTGGATCCAGGCCGGTCACCCCTGACGGATTACCTGTTGTTGGTGCACTTAAGTCCCCGAGGATCTTTGCCGCAGGAGGGCATGGGATGTGGGGAGTGGTTCTTGGCCCAGCGACAGGAAAACTCCTCGCCCAACAAATCATCACAGGTGTCATCCCGGATGCGATCGCAGCGTTTGATCCGCTCCGAAAATAGGGTGCCCACCCTGAGCTGCCTTCCTACAACAACGCAAGAAGGAACCAACAATATGCGTATTCTAGTTATAGGTGCCAGTGGCGCCATGGGGACCAACGTAGTAAAAGGCCTCAGCACTCATCACGGAAAGTTTGGAGAGGGGGTCATCGAGATCCTCAAGGCGTCAACGACCTCCACCGATTATCCGATGGATTGCACCGATGACTCTAGTGTTCGTGAGCTCTTTGAAAAGGTTGGATGCGTCGATGCTGTTGTGAGCACCATTGGTGGAGCACAGTGGGCTTCGGCAGAGGTGGTGTCTTTGGAACAGATTAAGGCCACACTTGAGGGGAAGCTTTTGTGCCAGCTACGGATTGCCCTTGCCGCCCGCGACCACGTTGTGGATGGCGGATCTATCACTTTGACGAGCGGAATCGTAGGAAATTTTGCTTTCCACGGGGGCTCTCCAAGTTCTATCGCAAACCTTGGCCTGGATGCATTTGTCAGGAACGCTGCCCAGGAATTGCGCAGAATCAGACTCAATGCCGTCAGCGCAACGGTGTTGGAAGAATCGGCTGATGCCTACGGTACAGTCTTCCCCGGGTTCCTTCCCATTTCAGGAGAACGAGTCGCCAGCGCTTATGTCCGCAGTGTCTACGGAACTGAAACAGGCCAAACCATCAAAGTCTGGTCCTAGGTCCCGCCAAAGAAATTTTAGGTTTCGCCGAAGGACGTCAGACCTTGGGCCGTCTCCGGGAATTACTCCAGCGTTTTATTGGTGGCGACGTCGTACATAACCCCGATGGCGCCGATCGAGGCCACAACAAGTTCAGGATCAGTCTGAGGTGTGCCTGATAGCGCGGACCCACGTGGGGGCACCCAAGTTCGGTATCTTGAATTGCGCTATCTGCAAGTTCAGTGTCATGGATCGGTAGTAAAATGACAAAGCGCAAGTTGTCGCTTCGTTGACTCTACTGAGAGGACCGTCCAGCAGTCGGGCGGGAGTTACCACCACGTCATACAGAACTCATACTTTTGAAGGGACAACGGTGGCTATTTAGTATCTTGCATTGTGGCAATCTCAACATGCAGGAACAGGCCAAAACGATCTATTGGCAGTGCTGAATCGACCCCTGATCAGCAAGCGGGGGTCATCGGTTCGAATCCGATAGGGGGCCCAAAAAGCCCGGATTTACAGGGATTTTGGAAGTGAGAATGGCCCCGAAAGGGGCCATTTTCAACTTAACACGCCATAAACACGCCATAATGGGTCTCGATTTTCGTTACTTTTCATCGTCTGGATCAGTCGGTGACGGCTCTTCCTTCGGGCTGAACGCGTCCATGACCGCCCTGGTGTCCAATGCTTCTTGATACTCCTCAATGTAGTGCTCCTGGGTCATCGAGACCTTGGAATGGCCGAGCTGATATGCGGCGGCTTCGGGCCCCATCGTTCTGGCAATCAGAGTTGCGCTTGATTTTCTGAGAGTCCTGAATGTGACCCACTCATATCCGATGGCATCGGAGGCTTTGCGCCAGATCTTGCCGATGTTGTTCGGATCGCAAATAGTCCCTGTGGACGATGGAAAGATCAAATTCATCGGATTCGGCGAGGCGCTTTCCCTTTGGCGTTTCTGCCGGATCTGAAGCTGCTTCACCAGAAATTCAGGGGCTGTTACTCGGCGTACTCCGTGCCGGGACTTCGGATGATCCTGGATCCTTACGCCGCCCGTGCTTGTCCGGATGACGGTTGCATTGATAAACACCGTCGGCGGCGCTGCGTCCAGTTTGACGTCGTCCCAGTGGAGGGCAAAGAACTCGCCAGGGCGGAGCCCGGTGTGGATGAGGAAGTCCGCGATCTCATGCAGTTCGTGTGAACGCGGCCTGCCGAGGGCGGGCGTCTGTTCCCAATCGATGAGCTTGCCGCGCAGATCTTGATATTGTTCAGCCGTGAGGCCTTGGGGCTTCGCCTTCTTGTTACGAGGGATCGATATCCCGATGACAGGGTTGACAGTGACAGCGTCGTGGCGCAAGGCCACCTTGAACATCCAAGACAGCACGGCCCCGCAACTCCTCGCCGTTGAAGGCCCCACATCTTCGACGACTTTTCGAATGAAGTGATCGATCACGCCCGAGGATGCCTCGCCAATCCGAATTGAACCGATCGCCGGGGCTATGTACTTCGTGATGCAGTAGGAGTATTTGTCCTTCGTACGGGAAGCCTTGTCAGATCCTTCCAGCTCAACGAGGAACACCTCAATGAGCTGATTAATCTTGTTTGTGGAAGTTACCAGGCCATTTCTCGGAGTCTGGCGATCGACAAGTTTCTGCTGCAAGCTGCGGCGGGCCTCTGCTGCAGAAACGCCGCGAGCTTCCACCTTTCGAAGCTTCCCATCCCAGTCACGGTAGTGGGTGCGTGCACTCCACGACTTAGCCGCGGTTCGATCGGTGATGATTGATCCCCAAGATCCGAGGGGAAGTGGTTTTCTGCTCATGTCACGACAACACAGACTCGAGCGTTACGGATCGGATCGGAGGGCGAGCCAAGCGTCGAAGTCTGTCCGGCTTACGCGTAAATGTCGACCAATCCGGTAGGCATGCGGCCCGATACCCTTTGCGCGCCACTGGTAGAAAGTCTGCAGCGGAATCTGAAGGTCGTGGCAGATTTCTGTGGGGGACAACCACTCGGTGGCTTCTGAATCGGAGCGGCTGCTGTGTTGGGTGTAGATAGTCATCGCGGTGCCTTCCTTTCGATGGTGCCGACGTTCAAACATCGGCAAGTATGACTAGATAACTACTCATAGTCAGGAAAGCCATTTTCTCCATGACCGAGGAGAAGGTGGTGCCGTCAGAACTCCAATCCCAGGAAATAGCGCACCTGCGCTATCTCTTGGAAAATTTGGGATGCGTCGGAGGTATAGATTGAGTCGAAATTATCAGGAATCGCCTCGCTGGCCCGGACAAACCCAGCTCTCGTTAGCCGTTCAAGTTCCCGATTGACCACGTCCTCTGTCAGGGACAGCGCGTTGGATATCTCAGGTGCCGGGGCAGGGCCATGTGTGACCAGCATATGTAGGATGCGGCTTCGGGTCAGGTTCATCAAGATTGACGGTTCCATGGAAAACACTCCCAGAAGGCTATCTGCAGGACGGTGTATACCCGTCTACTCTGCACAATTTACTCTCACTCGGTCATGGTGTAAATGCCCTAAATCCCCATGACTTCGTATAAGTCACCGCCGTGACACGGCGATTTCGGCCAATTCAGAGGGAGATGGATGACATGACTAAGCATCCTCAGGTTGAAGCTTTCGTCAGCGCTGCGGAATCCATGCGCGGAAACCGCTATTGGGCAAGGGATCCGCAAGAACAAGTCGATTTTCTTACCGCGCTCCGTGATGTTGTTACGGAAGTTTGCTTCCATCTTGATCGGAACCAGTTACTCAATCAGGAGGGGCTTCGTGCCTTTGCTGCCAGCTCGGGCGCTTCAAATGGGGTTCCGTGGCTGGCGCCCAGCTCCGAGACGGTGCTCCTGCCCGAGTTGGATAATGCAATTCAGCGTTGTCTTGCGGGGCTTGAAGGCACGGACAATACTTGAGATGACACGACGATTCGGCACGGGATAGTCGGCGAGCCGACGCCACCATCGTGAGGAGCCTGGCATGAGCGCTGGAAGCGGCAATCCGCAAGACCAGCCATCGCCCCAAGTGGCCCTTTCTAGGCGCCTGAACCTACTTTTAGATGCTGCTGCAGAAAAGCGTGGCTATGACGTGACTTTTCGTGAGGTCCAAGATCGATTGGCTGAACGAGGCGTGAGCATGTCCCGTGCCCGTTGGTTCTACATGAAGGATGGAACGAGAGCGCTGGTCACCGATAAGAAGGTTTTGACAGCCATCTGTGAGTTGTTTGACGTTGATTCGTCGTTTCTGCTGGATTTGAGCTCCGATGTGCTTCCCAGAAGCATTGAGGCAAGGCTTGAATTTGTTAAGGCCTTGCGGGTGTCGCGGGTGCAAGCCTTTGCCGCGCGCACACTTGCCGACGTTGCGCCGGAAACGCTCGATGCCATTACCGATTTTCTGAAGCACGGCATGACTGCAACGGCTGATGGTGCTAGCGAGTCGGTTCAGTCAAGTACCGAAGTTGGGCATTCAGAAGATCCTTGACGCGGTCAGGGTTAACTGAATACCTCGGTGCACGACCGTGCCTGCGCCCCGGTTCAACGTCTGCACTGACAGCGCCGGCTTCTTCAAGGAGTAGCAAGTGCTTGGCAACGCTTGCCTCGCTGGCGCCAACGTTAGCCACGATTTCGCCGCGTGCGTTCGGCCCGTTTTTCAATAGGTAGCGGATGATTTCGGTGCGCGCTCGATTGCCAAAGGTGGCGACCGCCAGCTCGACTTCGTGTGGCCAATCTGAGGCTATCGGCTGCGTAATTCGGGGCATGGCTTCATTCTGCCTCATAGTTGTCCACAGGGTAAGAGAGACCCCGTTGACAATATCTCTTTGATGCCTTGAAAATAGTCTTATGACCTTTTGAAGTGGGTCGACTGTAATCGTTGATTTCGCACCGACTCACGTGCCCCGGCATATGCCGGGACGATCCTGCCGCCACCAATGGTGTCCCCAAGATCTTCTGCACAACGTCTGACGGCGTAGCGCTTGATATTCAGTCAACGCATGAAGCGGTGATCATCATGGGTCCTTGGACCAACGAACCATATGAAGTACCTATCGACGGGGCGGTCGATCAGTCCCTGGCCCGTCCGCCGGAACCCGACATCCCTATCGATCAGCTGATGAGGGCTGTCGAAGGGGTTCGTCCGTATGTGAAGATTCATCTGGCCCGGTATGGGTTCTTTCAGGACGTAAATGACGTCTTGCAGGACATCCGTATTGCAGCGTGGGAGGGGACGGTGAACAGCAGCTACCGGGCCTTTCCCGGGGTCAAGTTTGATGCCTGGGTTCAGGGGATCGCCTGCAACCTGTCCGCCGACCATATCCGCCGGCGTATAGCCAGGTCGACTCTGCCATTGCTGGACCAATGCGAGTCCGGGTTTCAGAGCCAGATTGATGTCCAGTTGGTACGCCTCGATGACCAAGTCACCAATCATGTCTGGGCCACGGACGTTTTGCAGTTCGTCAAGGCACACGTGCCCGAGCGCACTTGGAATCTGGCCGTTGCCAGTCTTGCTGACGGGAAGGCGCAATCCACGGCAACCAACAATGATGCGTCCGCCGGCATGCGATGGCAGGCCGTTTTTGTAGTTCGCCAGATGGCTCTGACGACGAGTCGGGCCCTGGATGTCGATCCAAAACTGGTTGTTGACCTAACCTCACTACGTAGGGCTACTGTCGAATCGCTTTCAAATCCGATGCTCCAACTCATCGCGGAGCGCATCGTCCTGCCATCGGTACTGGGCAAGGCACGTTCTGTGGCGGTCGCTGAGGTCGCGCAAGAGGCTGGTGTCAGCGTGCGCTACGTCAAGGTGCAGGTTGGTCTGGCACGGAACCTCGTTCAGGCAGCCGAGGAAATTTTGCGGGCCGGGACAGGGATCGAAGGTGCTGTCATTGAAGCGGCAATCAGCCCGACGGTCCACGCCGCGTCCAAGGCGTAGTTCCTCAGCCCAATGAGGTGTGACCATGAAATTGAAATGGACGGTACGCAGAGGCAGGACAGGCCGACGCCGGCCGTGGATCCTGCTGCTGGTGACTGTCGTGGTTATCGCTGGGATTGCGGCGGTGCTCTCAATCCGCCCCGCGGAAGTCGCCCCCGTTGCAAGGATTCCGGTGTCATCGGTTCCGGCTGCGGTCGCAAGCCCCACGGCCACAACGACCGCGGTGGAACCATCGACCATGACAAGCTCGCCTCCGGATCAATCGGCTGTCCCAGCTGGCGAACCTTCAATTTTGGACTATCGTCTGCTGGCCAACATAGCTGCCCGCACCATCTATACATGGGATACACGAACGGCTACGTATTCGGAGACGTACGGGCGGCTTCGCAGTTGGTGGCATGTGCTGCCGGATGGTTCAAACCCCCTGACCATCTTCGCTCAGCAATTCGAAGCCACAGGGACCAATGCGGCAGCCTTTGCGTCGTTGACTGGAGCGAAGGGATATCGAACTGCACAGACTGTGAACTCATCGTGCGACGAGCAGCTGGCACAATATGTCCAGCAGCCTCCACCCTGGGTGGGATTGCACGTGTGCACCGTGACCTTGAGCGTCGTTGAGCATGCGACGTCTGGAGTTAACAAATACACCGCACCGATCAGCATCGTCGTCAATTGTCCGCCTGCCGTATCTGCGCCGGCAGACCGCTGTGACATGGTGGCTTTCTACGCTGCGCCTGAGCGAATTGTCTACTGATGCCAGCCCCGGCGCTCCTCCTCGGCATAGTCAAGAAGCGTGCGGCCCTTAAATTAGCCGGGGCGGCGTTCTCTGCAATGGTGCTCTGCTGCGTTATGGCGCTTTGCGGATCCATTGCCCTGGTAGCTTTCGGCGCTCAAAGCTCGACGGCGGCATGTATAATGGTCGCTGCTGGCGGCGCGGGCCAGGCAGTGACGATCGCTGTGCCCGACCTGGCGCCCATCACATTGAGCCAGTCGCAGGCGACTGTGGCCCAAGCCTACATAGCAGTGGGCCGCGCCCGGTCAGTCCCAGACAACGGGATCGTGATTGCGTTGATGATGGCCTTACAAGAGTCCAATATGCAAATGCTGGCCAACCCATCTGTCCCTGAATCTTTGCAATATCCGCATGATGGCGTGGGCAGTGACCACGATTCGGTCGGTAGTGCACAACAGCGCCCGTCAGCAGGATGGGGGAGTGTCGCGGAGCTCATGCAAGCCGCCTACAACGCTGAAGCATTTTATGGAGGGCCACAGGGGCCCAACCATGGATCGCCACTAGGACTTCTTGATGTTCGGGGTTGGGATCAAATGGACAAGGGCACGGCAGCTCAAGCGGTTCAAGGATCTGCATTCCCAGAAAGGTACGCCCAGTGGGAGTCTGAGGCAGAAGCAATCCTGAAAGCCTTGGGATCGTCAACCGTTCCGGCGGACTGTACCGCAAACAGTTCGGGGCTGCCGCAACCAACAATGCCAGCGGATTTGAGCCAACTTCGACGTGCGATCATCGCGTATGCGCAGGAGGGAGTCGGCGGTGCATATGTCTGGGGCGGCACTGCCTTCAAAGCCTGGGACTGCTCCGGTTATGTGCAGTGGATCTATGGAAAGGCGGGGATCCAGCTGCCGCGCACGGAACAGTGGATGGCGGGGTCACCCACAACGAATCCGAAGCCAGGTGACCTTGTGGTTCAGAATCCCGATGGACCGAACCATTGGGGGCATGTGGGTATCTACGCTGGCAATGGCATGATGTACAGTGCGCTGAACCCGGCCGTTGGCACGTTGTTACACCCAGTGGCGTGGAACAGCCGATCGGCATATTTTAGGATGGTGCCCTAGAAATGGCTTATAACTATGGGAATGACGAAGCCTCCGTGACCACTAGGGAATACGACGGCTTGCCAAACCATAAATGGGCATTCAGCCTGCAGAATCTGCCCAATAATACTGTTGTTGTCATGATTAGGTGAGATGCTCTCTGGTGGGATGACTTTTTTGAGACGTATCGCGCTCCCAAAGTCATTTTCGTCTGCTGTCAGAAGTCGGCTGCACAGCCCTGATGCATCCGTAGCGGGAACCTTTCACCGGTAGGAGATTATTCTAAAATTCCTGACATTCAGACCTCGCCGCGGAGCTTATACTTCACTTCATGGAGGATGATCCTTGTGTGTTGGTGGTGGAGGATGATGCGGCGTTGGCGGCAATGCTGGCAGAGCTGCTGGGTGGCGAAGGCTATGAGGTGGTGGTGGCAGGTGATGGCCAACGTGCCCTTCATGAGGGTCTCAGTCGGCATTTTGATGTGATGGTGATGGATCGTGGTCTGCCGGCTATTGAGGGTTTGGACGTCTTGGAACGCCTTCGTCGCAAAGGGGTGTCCACTCCGGCGCTCGTACTTTCGGCCTTGAGTAATCCTGCAGACCGCGTTGAGGGCCTGAACCGGGGGGCTGAGGACTATTTGGGTAAGCCCTTTGACATTGATGAACTGCTTGCGCGGGTCAGGTCTCTGCTCAGGCGCCACTCCGACACTTCTACCCTGGTGAGGGTTCCGGGTGGATCGTTGGATGTTGGTACCCGGATGGTGTCATTGGATAATGTGGGCATGGTGATGCTGTCCGAGAGGGAAAGCGAGTTTTTGGAACATCTTGCGCGGCGGCCCCAGCAGGTCTTTACCAGGGATGGTCTTTTGGAGTCGGTGTTCGCCGATGCCGATGACGGTGGCGTGGTTGATACGTATGTGCACTATCTTCGCAAGAAACTGGGCCGCTCGTGTGTGCTGACGGTGCGGGGACGCGGCTACGTTTTGGGACCACTGGTGTGAATACCCGGGATGTGGGAGAGCTTCGCCGTTCGGTGGTCCGGCTGGCGCTGCAGTTTACTGTGCTGATTGTGGTTCTTTTGGCTGTGATGGGCGCTCTGTTGTACTCGATCGTTGCAAGCGGCACGGCGGAGGCCGTGAACAAAACACTGTTGGGGGCAACCCAGATCGACTCTCCGCGTGACGCACCCGCAGGCGTCTACGTCGCGATTGCCGACAAAGGACAGATTAAGACCTCTTCAGCCATGCCCGCAGGGCTCCCGGACCAAACAGCCATGAACCGTGTGGGCGCTTCGCAGTCGGATGAACAACAAAGTCTCGCGTTGGGCGGGCATAGCTACGAGGTGCTGACCACCATTCGCGGGGACAAGGTGGTTCAGGCCGCTGTAGACACTCACGAGAGCAGCGAGTCATTGAACCGCCTGGTGTGGTCCATGGCGATAGTCGGGACGGTGGCAGCCTTGCTCGCTGCCGCCGCGTCGGTGTGGATGGCTGCGCGTGCCATGCGGCCACTGGCCTACAGCCTGGCCTTGCAGCGACGGTTCGTGGCCGATGCCAGCCACGAACTCAGAACGCCGTTAACTTTGCTAAGCACACGCTCCCAGCTCCTGCGCAGGAAGCTCGAGGTGCCCGGAACTGATTATTCCAGGGAAGCTGCCTCAACGGAGGTCAGTGCAATTGTCGAGGACTCACGGCTGCTCACAGGAATTCTCGACGACTTGTTGATTTCCGTCGACCCCCGCACTGCTGTGGCCCACACCGTGGTGGACCTGTCAGGGGTTTCCCGCAATGCTGTCTCCCTGGCCATGCCCCAGGCCGCGCAACAGTCCATCCGGTTGAACCAACCCGGCGCGGGCGTGCCTGTTCTGGTTCAAGGATCGCCGGTTGCACTGCTGCGCGTCTTTACCGCATTGATAGCCAACGCATTGGACCACGCCCGGAGCGAAGTCAACGTAGCTGTGAGCATCAAGGGTGCCGACGCATGCATTGAGGTCTCTGACGACGGCCCCGGATTTATGCCAGGAACCGAGTCTCGTGTCTTTGAAAGGTTCTCGTCACGGCGCCAGGCCTCCGGGAGTGTGGGGCCACCACGTCATTACGGGCTGGGTCTGGCGCTGGTGGCAGAGATCGTGGCATTGCACAACGGCAAGATCACGGTGGGATCCGCCCCCAGTGGCGGTGCCGCGGTCAGGATCCTTGTGCCCTTGGCATCCAAGTAGCGCAGAGCCATTCATCGCAGTTTGCTGGTCCTGTCTAAGAAAGCACAAAGATTCCGTAGGGATGATGGAAGTAAGGATATTTCATCAGCAACCAGACCGGAGCAGACCATGACGAAGAGAAGTAGCGGAAAGCAATGGGCGTTCAACCTCACCACTGCCGTCACCGTGGGTAGCTTTGCGGTTCTCGGCATTGGTGCCATTGCCGTGGATCAAGCCACCGGGATCCCCGGAACAAGCACCAAATCCGTCACCAGCCGTGACAATGGCAGGACCTCACAAATCAAGGTCCCAAGCCAAAGTAGTGGCTCCTATGGTGGATACTCCGATGGTAATTCGGTACAGTCCGGCAACGGCGCGGCCGTCAACGGCACATCGTCGGGGTCCTGACATGGAGTCCACGTCATGGACGGTGTGGGGGCTGGAAGCGTCCATCACCGTCACGGAGCCCTCGCTGGCATCCGCCGCAGAGCTGGTGGTCCGGGAAGAAATTGCAGGCGTCGACGACGCCTGCAGCCGATTCCGTGAAGATTCGGAACTTGTGCGCCTGCAACCCAGACTTTCTTCCGGAGCAACGGTGAGCCCGTTGCTGGCAATGCTGGTTGAGTCTGCGCTCGATGCTGCTGCGTGGACTGACGGAGATGTGGACCCTACCCTGGGCAGGGACCTCGAAGCGCTGGGCTACGATCGGGACTTAGCCGAGGTCCGCCTTGGCCCGCGGGGGGCTGTGATCCATGACCCGCGGGGGCAGCAGCGATCCACCGGCTGGAGCCAGGTACGCCTTGTGGGGCGGAAGCTAAGCGTTCCTGAACATCTGCGCCTAGATTTAGGGGCGACTGCCAAGGCAGTCGCTGCCGACCTTGCCGCACAACGGGTCGCTGCGGAGCTGGGATGTGGGATTCTGGTTTCCCTGGGCGGGGATATTGCCACGGCCGGCCCGGCGCCTGAGGGGGGCTGGCAGGTGCTGGTGCAGGACCTGCCCGGGGATCCCCGGCAGCAGGTCACCCTGCGCGCGGGCCATGCCATGGCAACCTCCAGTACCCAGAAACGACGGTGGCAGCACGCGGGCCGCACCGTTCACCACATTCTTGACCCTAGGTTCGGGCTTCCGGCGGACCCAGTCTGGCGTTCCGTGTCGGTGGCTGCGCCGTCGTGCTTGCTAGCAAATACTTTCAGCACGGCGGGGATTGTCCGGGGCTTTGCCGCCGTTGAATGGTTTGACCGTGTTGGCGTCTCCGCACGTCTGGTCGACGTGCGGGGGCGAGTGTCCACGACGGCGGGCTGGCCCGAGGACGGGAACCAGGATGAACGGGAAAGCATGCCCATGAAGGGAGGGGAGTCGGATGGATAACGCCTTGTGGGCTTTTGGCCGGATGAGTGGTGTGGTCTCGTTGGTCCTGTTCAGCGTCACAGTCATACTGGGGATACTGAACAGGTCTGGCAGGCCCCTGTTTGCCATTCCGAGGTTCTCCGTGACGTTATTGCACCGCAACGTATCTTTGCTGGCAACAGTTTTCTTGGTGTTCCATATCGTGGCGTTAATGCTGGATTCGTACGCGAAGCTCAACGTGATTGACGTATTTGTTCCGTTCTTGGGCGGCTTCAAGCCGTTCTGGCAGGGCCTGGGCACGGTGGCCTTTGATCTGGTTCTTGCCGTGGTGGCCACCGGGCTGCTGCGGCACCGTTTGGGGCAGCGGAGCTTTCGCGCCATCCATTGGCTTAGCTACGCGATGTGGCCGATTGCTCTGGGCCATGCCGTTGGCAACGGCACCGACGGCACCAGCAAGTGGTTTCTTGTGCTTGCCGCAGGATCCCTTGCCGCCGTGGGCGCAGCGGCGGCATGGCGGCTATCAGCGAACTTTTTGGAAACCGCCAAAGCCCGGCAAGGCGGCCTATCATGACAACTCTAGGAGCAGCAGGACCTGCCGTGGATACCGTCAGGGGCAGTGCCGGAACGCCTCAGCTCTTTGCCGCCGGTTCCAACGCGGGCCTGACCGAACATGAACAAGCCTTCGGGCCATTATCCCTGGAATCCATCGACGCGGGCTTCATCGCGGTGTTGGAAGAGTCCGGCCTGACAGGGAGGGGCGGAGCGGCTTTCTCCTCTTGGCAGAAGGTTGCGGCCACGGCCCAGGGTCGTGGCGCAGCGTTGATGCCGGCCAAACCGGTGGTCATTGCCAACGGTGCCGAAGGCGAACCTCTCAGCTTCAAGGACAAGACCCTGCTCGCCCATGCACCCCACTTGGTCATTGACGGGCTCCTGATCGCCGGCCGGGCAGTATCAGCGTCGCTGCTCTACATCTACACAACGCCGGCGGCCCTGCCCGCGGTGGAAGCCGCCGTGGCCGGACGCCGCGATGTCCGCAGAATCAAGGTGGTCCGGGCCGCAGAGACATTTATTTCAGGTGAGGCAAGCGCCGTAGTCAACAGCATCGCCACCGGTGTTGCACTACCTCTGGATAACCGCCGTCGCCTCAGCGAATCAGGACTCAAAGGCAGACCCACCCTCGTGTTGAACGTGGAGACTCTGGCCCATGTTGCCCTTATTGCCCGGTATGGGTCCGGGTGGTTCCGGGGAGCGGGCTCGGAACGGGACCCAGGGACCAGGCTCGTCTCGGTCTCCGGCCAAGGTGCCGGGCAGGTTCTGGAGGTGGAAGGGGACGCACAGTTCTGCGACGTACTATCAAGTGCCGGAGTGGACCTCTCCACTGTAGGTGCCGTGCTGGTGGGTGGCTATCACGGCCGGTGGATCCGGGACTTGGAATGTCGGCTGTCTCCCTCGGGGCAGGGGGAGAACGCGGTAAACCCCGGCGCGGGAGTGCTCCATATACTCCCTACGCAGGAGTGCGGGCTCGAGGCCACCGCACGGATCCTTGACTACCTTGCCCATGCCTCCGCGAAACAATGCGGTCCCTGCATGTTTGGCCTGCCGGCCATGGCCCGTGTCCTGACCGCCATCGCCTACGGAGACCGAAACCCACGACTCGTTCTTGAACTGGAACGTCTCACCAAGCTCGTCGGCGGTCGGGGTGCCTGCCATCATCCCGACGGGACAGCACGGCTGGTCAGCAGTGCGCTGGAGATATTCTCCGACGATGTGAACGCCCATCTTTTGGGAACCTGCACCAGAACAACCAGGAGGGCAACATGACTGAAATACTCCACATCGACTGGACCCGCTGCGACGGGCGGGGGCTGTGCACAGAACTGTTGCCCACCGTTTTGGTCCGTGACGACTGGGGCTACCCCCTCGCACTGCACGCCACCAATGGTGACCGCAGCAATCCCGCCGTCAGTCCCGGAAATGTTGAAGCGGCCCGCGAAGCTGTCCATTTGTGCCCCAAGCTGGCTCTCAGTCTGGCCCCGCAACAAGCCAAATCCCGACAATAGAAGAGCCCGACGGAAACGCCCACGCAACGGCTGGACAAACGCGGGAGTGGCTACATTATCCCGCTTGCCCCGAGGGCGGTGCCGATTCCGTATGTCGCCGCGAGGGCCAAGGCTCCACCGACTACCAGGCGCAGTGCAGACGTGGTTTTGGAGCTTCCCCCGATGGAAGCGCTCACCGTTCCCGTCAGGGCAAGGGCGAACAGTACCGCCAAGAACGTCACCGGGATCCGCCATTCCGCCGGCGGCAGCAAGATGGCCAACAGAGGCAGGATCGCACCAACAGTAAACGCAGCTGCCGAAGCGTAAGCTGCCTGCCAAGGATTTACTTCCTCATGCTGACTGATGTTCAGTTCAGCGGCCAGATGCGCTGATAAGGCATCATGGGCGCTCAGCTCAAGAGCCACCTGTGCCGCAGTGGCTTCGCTGAGGCCCTGCGCACAGTAGATCCCGGTGAGTTCGGCCAACTCAGCGTCCGGGTCCTCAGCCAGTTCTCGGCGTTCCTTCTCGATGAGTGCGCGTTGGCTGTCCCGCTGGCTGCTCACAGATACATACTCACCTAGCGCCATGGAAACAGCGCCGCCAACCACTGCGGCGATTCCGGCCACAAGAATGGGGGCAGGTAAGTTCGTCACGCCTGCGACTCCCACGACAGTGGCGGCGACGGACACAATACCGTCGTTGGCGCCGAGAACCCCGGCCCGCAACCAGTTCAGGCGTCCGGCGATATTGGCGGTGTGTGGTTCATTGTCATGGAAACCAAGTAATTCACTCATGCGCTCAAAATAGCAGCTCGGTCAGATCGAAAATACTTAGTGGATGCTCACAGTTTGCCGTGGCGGCCTTGCCTGGCCAAGACATTGGGGGTTTCTGGCTGTGGGACCTGACTGCGTTCGGTGGATGTGGCCCCGGGCAGCTTCTTTCAGGGGTCAGTGCTGTGCCGGCAGCCAATGCTCGCATAACGATCGTTCAACTGGACGGCGGAGAGGTTCCGCCCTCTAAGTGTTTTCGGACGATGTATGGAACTCCGAATCTCGTTCTCCTTTTAGTTTTTTTACGGTCCGTTCAACGCTCCGCGGTAGTCTGCCGATTGGGGCGGGCATCCTTGGTTCGGCGTCATCGTCGCGGACGCTGGGGCAACACTGCAGGCACTGCATCAGCTCACGATTGCCGAAGGCTGGGGACTTCCAGTGCTCCCAGGGACCTCCCACATCACGGTGGGCGGGGCCATAGCAAGCGATGTCCACGGAAAAAACCACGCCCAACAAGGGTCCTTTGGCCAACACCTGCTCGGACTGGATCTCATGCTGGGCTGCGGGGACATCGTGCGCATGTCCCCGGAGACCACCCCGGACGGCTTTTGGGCGACGGTGGGAGGAATGGGCCTGACCGGAATCATTGTCTCCGCAACAATCCAGCTCCAACGCCTGGAAACGTCATACCTGAGGGTGGAACGTGGGAAAACAAGAACTCTGGAAGAATCCATGGACCTCATCGCCGCCTCGACGCAAACACCATCCCACGCCGTCGCCTGGATAGACGCAACCCACCACCAGCTGCGCGGATTGGTGGACATCAGCACCCCGGCAACAGCAGGGATGCTGCCCGCAGCTTTGCAGGGAACGCCGATGTCACCACACGGGCCCACGATGCGCAGCATGGCCTCCTTCCCAGGCCAAGGCATCATAAACCGCCGAAGCGTTGCTGCCGCCAACGCAGTGCGCTGGAGGTTTCCCGGCAATAACGGTCCCAAAATAGTTCACTTCACCACGGCGCTGAACACCTTGGACGGAGCTGATTTCTGGCCGGCAGCGTTCGGAAAGCAGGGCCTAATCCAATACCAATTCTCAGTACCAGCCAACGGAGTGCATATTCTCCGGCGAGTCTTGGAAGATCTCCAAAGTGCCGGTCATGCCCCGGCACTTGCCGTCTTAAAGTCCTTCGGGGCAGCCGGGAAAGGCCTGCTGTCCTTCCCGCAACCAGGATGGACACTGGCCTTGGACTTTCCTGCCCAAACTCTAGGACTCACTACAGTGCTGTCACACCTGGATGAAGTCGTCGCAACCGCGGGAGGACGCGTCTACCTCACCAAGGACAGCAGACTCTCTGCCAGCATGCTTCCCCGGATGTATCCGGAACTGTTGCACTGGCAACAGATCAGAAACCTTAAACGAGAAGATGTGTCCAGCTCTGCCCGAGGATCATCTCCGGCATCGGATTGTCGCAGTGCCCTAAAGAACTAAGGAATTAAAGTGCATGAGTGCGTACCTGTGCACTTTAACGGTATGGTGAGTTCGTTGATTCTTGAAAGGGGTCCTGATGCTTGCTGTGTTTCGGGTGCGGGCATACCGTAAATTGTTTACTGCCCAGGTGGTCGCTCTGCTCGGGACGGGTCTGCTGACCGTGGCTTTGGGGCTGTTGGCTTTTGATTTGGCTGGGGATCGGGCCGGGGCTGTGTTGGGGACAGCGTTGACCATTAAAATGGCGGCCTATGTTTTCGTGGCTCCGATCATGGCGGCTTTGGTGGAGCGTCTGCCGCGCAAAGTGGTCTTGGTTGGGGCGGATTTGGTCCGCGCTGGGATCGCTTTGTCTTTGCCCTTCGTAGATCAGGAATGGCAGATCTATGTCCTGATTTTCATTCTGCAGTCGGCCTCTGCCACCTTCACCCCAGCCTTTCAGGCCTTGATCCCGGTGATTCTGCCTCAAGAAAGGGACTATACCCGGGCGTTGTCACTGTCCCGTCTGGCTTACGACCTAGAATCTTTAGTCAGCCCAATGATTGCCGCCGTACTCCTGACCGTAATCTCCTACAACAACCTTTTCTTAGGGACAACTGCCGGGTTCCTGGCCTCGGGAGTACTGGTGATCACCACCGTCTTACCGGTGGTCCCAGTAACGAGAAACAATGGTTCGGTGCTGCACCGCACGACGTTGGGCGCCCGGATCTTTGCACGAGCCCCGTCCCTGCGGGGGTTGATGGCACTGAACTTGGTTGTGGCAGCAGCCACGGCACTTGTACTGGTCAACACGGTGGTCTACGTCCGGGAAATCTACGGACTGACCAATACGGATGTGGCGGTGGCACTGGCATGTTTCGGGGCTGGTTCGATGGTGGTGGCGTTGACTGCGCCGCGACTGTTGGAGCGAGTTGCCGATAGATCCTTGATGGTCGCCGGAGCCGTCGTGTTGTCCATTGGTCTGGCCGTTACGGTGTTCATTTCTACCTCCGCTTTCCCTTGGTGGTTACTTCTGGCACTGTGGATGGTGTTGGGGGCAGGGACGTCGATGATTAACACGCCCTCTGCCCGGTTGTTGCGCCGTGCCGCGACGGATACAACCAGGTCTTACATATTTACCGCGCAGTTCTCCCTTTCTCATGCCTGCTTCATGATCACCTACCCGGTGGCCGGGTGGATCGGAGCTTGGATGGGCCAGCCAGCGGCCGCGCTGGTCCTAGTGGTCCTCGCTACACTGGGCACCGGGGCAGCAGTCAAACTCTGGCCAGCACACCCCATGGAAGAGATGCTGGAAACAGCACAGGAAGGTGCATGAGATGACCCAGGCGCAGCCCGTACCAGAACCGAGTTTGCACCACCCAAACGAGCCAGATACGGAACGGTTGGAGGCGGCGACCTCAACGTTTCGGATGCTCGCAGACCCCACCCGGCTACACATCCTGTGGCTGCTGTCGCAGGAACCAGCAGATGTGAGCCAGCTCGTGGCACGTACTGGAGCGAGCCGCACCTCGGTCAGCCAGCACCTAGCCAAACTACGTTTCAGCGCACTGGTTTCCACCCGGAAAGAGCATCGCCACGTGATCTACTCGATCTCCGACGGGCACCTAGGCCGACTAGTCCAAGAAGGCCTCAACCATGCTGATCACCGGGTGAGTGGGGAACCAACCCACGAATAACCCCACCCTCACCACAGGTCCGGAACAGACCACAGCTGAAAGGACGCCAAATTTACCACCGCGCCTCTTTGCAGATATTTCGGGTTGAAGTCGTCGCTGCAACCGCGCTTTTTCTAGCGGATATGCGGTGCCCAAGCCCGACGAAACGCTAATCAAGACCATTACGGGTCCGGTGCGCGAAAACGGTGCTGTCATTGAGCCTTTCACGCACCACGTTTATCGATGAGAAAGCCAGACTTATGAGGGACTCACGGGGTGGCCAGAATCTACTGGCAAGCATCCCCGGCCACGGCACTTTCACTATGACCGCGGAGGCGGTGACCATGATCGACGTGTTCGGCGGTGTTCTGCACTGCTACCTAGGAAACGGTGGCTGCCGCAAACAGGGCCTGTATTTCTCACGGACTGAACCGAAGAAGCAGCTTCGATGCCTACTCAACGGCCCGGAGCGGGAAGAATCGCATACCGGCGATGAGTGGGACCTCCTGTCAACTGGGGACGAGATGCTGATCAGTGTCAGCCACGAACTGGCACCTAAACTTGACGGCGCCGTCTTGGACTTCGGGCAGTACAACAAGATTCAACGCTTCGTGTGGCTAACGATGCCCGCCGTCAAAGGACCAGCCTGCACCTGCCTACGCTCCATCGGACCATCGGCAGGAAAACGCTCGCCCTGCCTCGACGACCAACGGATCGGTCTGACCGACCTATAAAAAACGAAACCCGCCACGACTACCAACGGGGTGGCAAGGGATAAGGCAAAGATACGAAAGAACTGCGCTGTCCTGGCACAATCGTCCGCAAGACACGAGTGCTGGTTATAAGCCGCTATTCCAGTAGTCTGCATTCTCTCGCTGTCATGGTCCGGGCTGTGGGGCTACCTTCTGGCCGACCTTCGATCAATTTATTGGTAACGCAGGCCTCACCAGCGGCACCTCACGGGCGGAAGACCTCACTAGCTTGTTGATGCCACTCAACCGCCCTCCATAACCGTGGCAGTGGTAAGCCGCGTAGGCAGGAGCCATCCATCGATAGATGGGAGCGCAACCCAAGCGGTGCCTCCCCGGTAGCGGAACCGTGGCCGGGCATTGGCCCCAAACTAGCTAACCAGCCCAAGCGACGTGTGATGCCGAACGGGTATAAATCTTCGTCACTTCGTAAACGCCGGATCTCATGAGTTTGTATGTGCCAAAGTCCGCGGCTCCACGCCAATGACTGATGCGGTGTCCAGTGAGTCAGCTGAAGGACCTCTCAGGGTTCTCTTTGCATCCTCGGGTGTCGTTTTCAGAAGGCGATTGCACAAATGTCCAAAGTCGTTAGCACTTGGTCTTTTGCTCAGAAGTGCTTAGCACGGAAATTTCAGAAGTCGATAGCACGTTTCACCACTTTTTAGGTCGATGCCCTTGATTTCTAGCGGGATTGGGGTGGATCCTTGGGTATGGCCGGGTGCGTGAGGGTTGCCGTATTGCCCGAATTAAGTCCGCCGGTGACTCTTCTCGAGGGGGGGCTGACGTGGACTCTGATATTGCACCAATCAAGGGGCGCGGGTTGCTGTCGTTACCGGATGATGTCTGGGATGTTGCCCGCCGTCGGACTGAGGTCATTGCGCCGCTGGCCGGGCTGGAGACCATCGGGCACCTGGCTGCGGACGAAGCCGCCCGGAGACTGGGTATCTCTCGGCGGCAGGTGTACCTGCTGATCAAGCACTACCGTGAGGGTGACCGCCTGGTGACAGATGTGGCCCCAGACACTCCAATGGAGGGCAAGGCAAGAACCGGTTGCCTGAACCTGTTGAGACGGTGATTGAAGAGCTGATCCGCAAACGCTTTCTGAGTCGACGAAAGCTTTCCCAGGCGGTGCTTTATCGTGAAGTCATTCAGGCCTGTCGCTCCAAAGACCTTCCTGTGCCGGCGCGCAATACTGTCACCAGGAGAATAGTGGCCCTGCACCCTGTAGAGGTCAAGCGCAGGCGCGAGGGCCGGGCCGCTGTCCGACCCTTGCAGTCAGCAGGGGACACTGTCCCGGTGATCGTGGCACCGTTGGATCAGGTGCAGATCGATCACAACGTGATTGATCTGATTATTATCGATGATCGTGAGCGGCAGCCGATCGGCAGGCCCTATCTGACGGTTGCCATTGATGTGTATAGCCGATGTCTGCTGGGCATGGTCGTCACCTTGGAAGCGCCGTCGGCGGTTTCGGTGGGTTTCTGCATCGCCCAGATGGCTTCAGATAAGCGACCTTGGTTGGAGGGTCTTGGTGTGGACGTGGCATGGCCGATGAGTGGCAAACCCAGAAAACTGTATTTGGATAACGCCGCAGAATTTAAAAGCGAGGCGTTGCGTCGGGGTTGTGAACAACACGGGATCAAGCTCAGTTACCGCCCGCCGGGACGGCCTCATTACGGGGGGCATCGTGGAGCGCATTATCGGGACCGTCATGCAGCGGGTTCACGAACTGCCGGGAACAACGTTCTCCAATCCGGGGCAGCGCGGTGACTATGATGCCGAAAAAATGTCCGCCTTGACCCTGGCAGAGCTTGAGCGCTGGCTGACGATCGCAGTGGCTGGCTATCACGGCAGTATTCACGGCACGCTGAAGCAAACACCGGCCGGGCGGTGGGAGCAGGGTGTGGCCGAGTTCGGGCCACAACCATTGGCCGTGCACCCGGCCGCGTTCCTCATAGATTTTTTGCCAGTCATCCGTCGCAGAATTACTCGCACGGGAATCGTCATTGACCACGTCCACTACTTCGCGAATGCGCTCAAACCGTGGATTGCGCGGCGGAACAGTGAGGATAAGTTCATTATCCGACGGGACCCTCGAGATATCAGCAGGAACTGGGTGCTGGAACCGGAAGGGGAAGTCTATATAGAAGTGCCGTACCGCAATGTTTCCCACCCGGCGGTAACGCTGTGGGAACACAAGCAAGCATCAGCACGCCTGCACCAGCAAGGACATGACCAGGTCAATGAGGATGCCTTGTTCCGCATGGTCGAGCAAATGCGCACGATCACCACGACGGCCCAGAAGGCCACCCGCCGATCGCGCCGGGATTTGCAGAGACGGAAGCATCTCCATACCACTGAAAGCGCCAAAACACCTGTAGTGCCAGCAGATGAAGAACCTCCTCAGGAGGGCTACACGGCGTCGGCTGTTCCATTCGATGAGGTGGAGCCATGCATTGATGACTACCCAACACCGGATCTTTCCCACCTCCTGCCCTGGGCTCAGACCATCGCCCGTTTGCCGGCGGGCGAACGTATTCAGCGAATCCGGGCCGATCGTTGGATCGGATATCCCCAAGCTGTGAAGGCCCTGACCCGGCTTGAAACACTCTTTGACTGGCCAGCTAAGCAACGCATGCCCAACCCGCTATTGATCGGGCCAACGAACAACGGTAAATCCATGATCATCGAACGGTTCCGCCGCCAACACCCATCTGAGTCCATGGCGGACCGGGAAAACATCCCCGTTTTATGCGTTCAAATGCCCTCCGAACCATCTATACCCCGGTTCTATGCGGCTGTGCTTGCAGCGCTCGGCGCTCCGACCGGTCCCCGACGACGCGTTCCTGAATTGGAACAACTCGCACTGACTGTTTCGCTTGTCACTTAAACGAACGTATAAATAACAAAGGAGAACCGCCCGTGCTCCTTGGTTACATGCGTGTCTCAAAGGCCGACGGCTCGCAGACGACGGACCTCCAGCGCGACGCCCTCCTGGCCGCCGGCATCGAAGTGGACTCCCTATATGAGGACAGGGCCTCCGGAAAGAAGGATGACCGGCCCCAGCTGGCAGCCTGTCTCAAAGCCCTGCGCCACGGCGACACTTTGGTCGTCTGGAAACTGGACCGGCTCGGACGGGACCTGCTTCATCTGGTCAACATCGTCCACGACCTGACCGAACGCGGCGTCGGCTTGAAAGTCCTAACCGGCCAGGGCGCGGCCATCGACACCACTACCGCCTCCGGCAAGCTCGTCTTCGGAATCTTCGCCGCCCTCGCCGAGTTCGAACGCGAACTCATTTCCGAACGCACCATCGCCGGCCTCGCCTCCGCCCGGGCCCGCGGCCGCAACGGCGGCCGCCCCTACAAAATGACCCCCGCAAAACTTCGGCTGGCGATGGCGTCCATGGGCAAGCCGGGCACCAAGATCGGCGATCTCTGCACCGAACTCGGCGTCACCCGCCAAACCCTGTACCGGCACGTATCACCCACCGGGGAACTGCGTCCGGACGGTGAGAAACTTTTTGCCAGATAGTCTGCCGGGTGGTGAACGGGGAACGGGAAGTGCCTAAGCCTACGGTTCAGCGCCGCCGCGAGCCAATTACCCCGCCGCTGCTCTTATCCTCTGTGTGTCAGCCTGCGGGGTGGCGGGTTATGTGGTCAGTGGGGCGCAGGCGTGCGGCAACGATGATGCCGGAGAGCGCAGTCAGGCCGGCGACGACGGCGACGGCTGCCGGGATGCCGTACGCGTCGGCGATGAGGCCGGAGAGTAGGGCGCCGACGGCGAACCCGCCATCGCGCCACAGCCGGTATATTCCAACTGAACGCGCCCGCCATTCGGGGTGGGCAACATCGCCGATCGCTGCCAGCAGTGTGGGGTAGACCATGGCGGTGCCGGCGCCGAGCAGAATGACGGCGGCAAGCCAGGTGCCGAAGTCATGTCCTGCGGCGATCATGCCGAGCGCGAGGGCTTGGACGAGCATGCCTCCAGTGATCAGGGGTTTGCGCCCGATCCGGTCCGAAAGGGCACCGGTGATCAACTGTCCGGCGCCCCAGACTGCCGGGTAAACGGCGGCGAGGACCCCGATGCGTTCGATGCTTAGCCCTGCGGCGGCGAACAGGACGGGGAACAGTCCCCAGGCGAGGCCGTCGTTGAGGTTGTTCACCATCCCAGCCTGGCTGACGGAGGACAGTGACTTGTCCCGGAAGCTGGTCAGAGTGAACACCTCACGGTTGCTCAGCCCGGCATGGCTGTCGGCGTGGGCCGGGACGTGAAGCGCGGCTTCGGCTTTGGAGTGGTGGTGGGTTTCGCGGATGGTCAATACGGAGAGGCCGAGTCCGACAGCGATGAAGGCAGCGCCGAGCAGGAACGGCCCTGGACGCAGTCCGTAGGCGGAGGCGATGTAGCCGGTGGCCAGTGCGGTGCCCGCGACCCCCAGATAGCCGGCCGCTTCGTTCAGCCCCATGGCCAAGCCGCGCCGTTCGGGGCCGACGAGGTCCATTTTCATCATGACGGTGGTGGACCAGGTCATGCCCTGGCTGATGCCCAGCACCACATTGGCAGCGACGATCCAACCCCAGGTCGGCCCGAAGATCAGCAACACCGAGACGGGAATGGCGATGAGCCAGCCGGCGACCAGAACGGGTTTACGGCCGTACCGGTCCGAGAGGGTACCGGCGAAGTAGTTGGTGGCGGCTTTAGCCAGACCAAACGCCAGAATGTAGGTCAGCGCTGACGTGTACTCATCGAGGTGGAAGACTTTCCGGCCAGCAGCGGCAGGACCGTGCGCTCCTGGCCGAGGGTCCCGCCCACGAGGGCGTTGACGGCAACGAGCAGCAGGAACTGCGCCAAATTCTGCCGCAGTCCCAGCGTGATGGCCTCTGTTGTTCTACGCTGCCGGCGGGGTGGGACATTGCCTGAGGCCATTGGCGGATCCTGTCGATCTTCGGGTTCGGGTAGCTGGCTGATCCAACGGCAGAGTCCCGGTAGAACAGGGGTTTCTCCGGCGGGCGGTGGCAGGTCAGCGGGCCTGGACGGTGGCCATCATGCCTTGGTCTTCGTGGTCCAGGATGTGGCAGTGGATCACGGTACGGCCGGGGAAGTCCTCGAAAGCCACCCGGACTTTCACCTGGCCGCGGGCGGGAACGTTGACCACGTCCTGCCATCTGGGTTCCGTTATGTTACGGTCGCCGTCGTGGATGACCTGCATGGGCCACACGTGCAGGTGGACGGGGTGGTCCATGGGGCTCGAGTTGGTCAGGGTCCATTCCTCCACGGTCCCGGCGGCGGCCGTCTCGTCGAGCCGTTCGGGGTCGAACTTCCGCCCGTTGATGGTGAAGGCCATCATGCTGCCCGGTCCGCCCCCCATGCCTCGGCCTGTGATTCCGTCCATGGTTGCGTTCATTCCCATGGCGAAGTTCAGGGTGCGGGTGGCGGTGACCGGTTCGTTGCGCAGATCCCGCAGGGGCCTGCCCTGTGGTACCGGCCCCGGGGCGGTGCCGGCGTTTCCCGTGACGGCCAGGGTGAGCAGTTCGGCCGGTCCGGCGCCGGATTGGTTGTTGCCGCTCGTGGTCCCGCCCATCATGGTGTTCATGTTGCCGCGGTCCACGGGGGCCGCCGTGAGGGTAGAGGATCCGTCGCGGGTGTTCACGAGCAGTTCTACGCGGTTGCCGGGGGCGAGCACTACTTCGGTGACGTCCTCGGGGACCGGCAGGCGTCCGAGGTCACGGCTGAGCAGCTGGACCTGCTGTCCATCCAGGGCCAGGCGCAGGTAGCGGGAGGGGCAGGCGTTGATGATCCGCCACCGTTCGCGTTCTCCGGGCGCGGCGCGCAGTTGCGGGCGGAGTTGGCCGTTGACCAGGACGATCTGCCCTTCGCGTCCCATCATCTGCTGCATCTGGGTTACTTCGGTGAGATTGCCGTCGGCGTCGAGGGACAGGTCGGAGACCACCATTACCCGTTCCCGGGTGACCGGAACCGGGTCGGGGTCCTCCACCACGATGGCGCCGTAGAGGCCGGCGGCGACCTGGTCGGCGACGTGCCCGTGGCGGTGAGGGTGGTACCAGTAGGTCCCCGGCGGGTGGTCCGCGGGCAGGGTGAACTCGTAGTCGAAGGACCCGCCGGGGTCAATGCTGACGAAGGGGTTGTCGCTGTTGGCCTGGGGGGAGACGTGCAATCCGTGCACGTGCAGGTTGGTGGGAGCCTGCAGCCCGTTGCGCATTCTGACCCGGATCGTGTCGCCCGCGCGGACCCGCAGGGTCGGGCCAGGCAGGGAACCGTTGAACGCCTGGACGTTGGCCTCCCGCCCGCCGATCCGGATCCTTGCCGGTGCGGCGGTCAGGTCCAGTTCCAGCACCCGGTCGCGGCTGGCCAGCATCTGGGGTTGTGTTAGGCCCTGACCCCCGGTGTATCCGGAGCCGGTCCCGGTGGTCAGCCACAGCCCGGCGCCGCCGGCAGCCGTGGCGCCGGCCCCGATTGCACCCAGCGACAGCAGCTGGCGGCGAGTCAAAGGCCTCACCGCCCGTCCTCCTCCAGGATCCTGCTCCGTTCTTGGTATTCCTCGGTGCTGATCTCCCCGCGAGCGTAACGCCCCTCAAGGATCTCCCGGGCAGGGCCCGCACCCGTGCGTGGCGGCCCGTGCCTGTCAGTGGCGTTGCGGTTGAAGGCTTTAACCAGCACCACAGCGAGTAGGATTACGCCGGCGATCAGCAGAACCCAGAAAATCCAGGCCAGCCCCATCCCGCCCATACCAAAGCCGTTCATCATCAAAGGGTTTCCTTGTCTCTTGTTTGTGCCCGGCGAGGTCTCTTTGACACAACAACCTAACTGGCTGAGGGCTGTGCGGGCGGGTGGTTCCTTCTAGGCCTTGGTTGACTGGCGGGAGTTGTGCCAGGCGTCCCAGGCGGCGTAGCTGCCGTCGAGTTCGACGACGTCGTACCCGGCCCGGCGCAGGGCACTGGCGGCCACGGAGTTCCGCACGCCGGACTGGCAGTAGGACACGATGGTTCCGCCGGCCGGGAGTTCATCCAGGTGCCACATGGCGCGGCCGCCACTGAGCTGGTACGAGCCCGGGACGTGCCCGGCGCTGTGCTCGGAGCGGTTGCGGACATCCAACACCATGGCGGCCTCGAAACCGTCGAGTTCCTCGGGCTGGATCAGCTTCGGAGTGAAGGTGGGCAGCCCGTTGATGCTGGTGACGTAGCCGGCGACGTTGTCGATGCCCACCCGGACCAAGTGGTCCCACATGTCCTGCGCGGCTTCCTGGTCCTTGGCCAGGAGTACCAGGGGGTTCTGATCGGTTTCCGGGTTCACCACCCAGGCGCCGTAGCTGGCCACGGACTTGCCAGCCGGTACGTTCAGGGACCGGACCACGGTGCCCTTATGGACTTCGCCGTTGGGACGGGTGTCGATGAACGTGACCTTGTCTGCGGACAGGTCCTTGACGACGTCGGCCGTGTCCAGCACGGTGAGAGGCGTACGCTCACCCAAGAGGGCAGGACCTTCACGATTTTCACGTTTCATCCGGCCGAAGTACGCGTGCGCGTCCGGCTGGCCGTCCAGGAGCTCAGTGATGAAGCCCTGTTCGTCGTTCGCGGCGAGGTAGGGCCCCCACCAGGCGTAGAGACGCTCATAACCAACAGTGGAGGAAGGGACGGCACCCAGGGCCTTGCCGCAGGCGCTGCCCGCACCGTGGGCGGGGTGGACCTGGATGTAGTCCGGCAGGGTCAGGAACTTATCGCGCAGGCTGGCGAAGAGCTGCTTGGCACCTTCGAAGCGGGTGTCGATGCCGCCGGCTGCTTCATCCAGCAGGTCAGGGCGGCCCAAATCGCCGGAGAAGACAAAGTCCCCGGAAAGCAGATAGCCGGGCTGGTCGCTGAACGCGCCGTCCGTGACCAGGAAGGACAGGTGTTCCGGGGTATGCCCGGGTGTGTGGAGGGCCTGGATGCTGATGTTGCCGACGGCGATCGCGTCGCCGTCGTAGAGCCGTTCGCCGTCGAATTCGTACTGCCAGTCCGGACCGCCTTCACCCGAGACATAGATCTTGGCGCCGGTGGCGGCAGCCAGTTCCCGGGTGCCGGAGAGGTAGTCGGCGTGGATGTGAGTCTCGGTGACGGCCACGATCTTCATGCCGTTCTTCTCAGCCAGCTCCTGGTACACCGCGATGTCGCGGCGGCCGTCAACAACAACGGCGGTGCCGTTGGCCTGGCAACCAATGAGGTAGCTGGCCTGAGCGAGGTCTTCATCGTAAATGCGCTCGATAAGCATCTGGTGCTCTCCTTCAAGTGAAAGGGGATGGGGTGTTCTGAATCAAGTATAGATACCCCTAGGGGTATTCTGCAAGTGTGCGGCTGCCTACGCGGTTTTCCTGCTGGACAGCTTTCGCAGTAGTTGGCACAGGCGCGCCGGCGGGCGGACCCGGGCTTGTCTGGGTGGATCTTCGGGGGTTTGTTGATAGGTGACAGGGTGGCCTGCCCGGTACCACTCGGTGATCCCGCCGGCCACGTTGACCGTGGTGTATCCGTGGTCGGTGAGGATCCGGGCGGCCTGGCTGCTGCGTTTCCCTGACCCACACAACAGGTAGAGCGTTGTGTGGGTCAGGTCAGCAAGCCGGGAGGCCAGTTCCTCGAGGGGGATGTTCAGGCTGCCGGGGATATGGGCCCTCGCGTGCTCCTCCCGACTCCGGACGTCCACCAGCGTGACGCGGGGCCACACTGTGGCGAGTTCCTCTGCCGTGATCGTGCGCAGCGGTTCCGGCGGGGCTCCCGTTTCAAGCCGGTTCTTGGGCTGCATCGGCGCGGAGTTTGTCCATGTCCAGATTCTTCACGGCCTGGATGACTTCCTCCAGGCCGGTGGCGTTGAGGGCTCCGGGCTGGGAGAAGACGAGGGTCTTGTTCTTGAAGGCCATCAGGGTGGGGATGGAGGTGATGTTCGCTGCGGCGGCGAGGGCCTGTTCGGCTTCGGTGTCGACCTTGGTGAAGGTGATGTCCGGGTGCCTTTTGGCGGCGGCCCGTAGGTGGGGGCGAAACTGCGCCAGGGACCGCACCAGGCTGCCCAGAAGTCAACGAAGACAATCTCGTTCTTCTCCAGGGTTTCTGCAAAGCTCTGTTGGGTGATGTCGGTGGTTATCATGATCTGTCGTGTCCTTTCGTGCGTTGTCTTGATTGGCGGCGGGGCTGCAGGGCTCAGGTGGTGGGGAGGCCGGCGAGGGTCCAAGCGCTCATGCCGCCGGCCATGGTGTCCGCTTTGTAGCCGGCACCGTTGAGGACGTCGGCGACGCGGGCGGAACGGTTGCCGCTGTGGCAGACCGCAATGACCGGAACGACCAGGTCCAGCTCGGAGAAGCGGGCCTGCAGCTGGCCCATGGGGATGTGCAGGGCGCCGGGGATCATGCCGTCGGCGACTTCGAAGTCTTCGCGGACGTCCAGGATCCGGGCGGTGGAGCGGCGCTGGTCGGCTTCGGTGATGGTGATTTCAGCCATGATATTTCTCCTTTAAAATGGTGTGGCGCTGTGTTGTGAGCGGGTGTGATTGTCTAGCGGACGGGTTCGCCGGCTTGGCGCCAGGCGGCCATGCCGCCCCGCATCGAGTAGGCGTCGTAGCCTTTCGCGGCGAGCATCCGGGCCGCGGAGGCCGACCGCACTCCGGAGGCGCAGACTGCGATGACGGGCCGGTTTTTTTGGATCCCGGCGGTGCTGATCTGCAGCCGGTCCAGGGGGACGTGTTTGGCCTGGGGCGCGCGGCCGGTGCGCCATTCCTGGGCTGACCTGACGTCGATGAGGGTGGCGCCTGAGCCCAGGAGTTCCTTGGCTTGGGCGACGCTGATGGTTTTGTAGGGCTTGCTGAAGGCCTTTTTGAGTGAGTCGATCAGTCCCATGGTTGTTCTCCTGTTGGTTGGGTCAGGCGGTGACAGTGCTGGCGGTGACCCACGCCGCGACGACGAAGATGAGGACCGCGAATGAGATACGGATGTGCTTGTCATGCAGGTGGCGGGCCAGCCGAGCGGCAACCACCGATCCCACGATGGCCGGGACCGCGAACGCCAGGGTGGTGGCCCAGTCGATGGTGAAGCCGGCAGCGTGGGCGCTGAACCCGGCGGCGGAATTGATGACGATGATCGCCAGGGAAGTACCCACGGCCTGCTTCATGCGCAGGCCCAGGAAGATGGTCAGCGCGGGGGTGATAAGGAAGCCGCCGCCCACCCCGAGCAGTCCCGTGAGGAACCCGACGAGCAGGCCCACCCCCACGGCCTTCGGGGCACAGGACCGGAATGTACGGTTCGGTCCGGTGCTACAGGAACCTTCGCCTTCGCGGGGCTTGCTGAGCATCCGGATGCCCGCGGCCACCATGATCACGGCAAAAGCCAGCATCAGGATGTTCGGATCCAGCAGTTTGCCCACGGCCGCGCCGGCCCAGGCCGCCGGAATCCCGGCAGCCCCGACCAGTGCGATCACAGGCCAGTTCAGGCCATCCCGGGCCCTGGGCAGCAGGGCCGCCAGCGAGGATACGCCCACCACCAGCAGCGACGTCGGAATCGCCTGCGCCGGGGTCATGCCCACCCCGTACACCAGGGCCGGAACGGCGATAATGGACCCGCCGCCGCCCACAACGCCCAGGACGATCCCGACGACGAGCCCCAGACCCAGGGCCGGGATCATGCCGCCGCGGCCTCTTCAGCCGCCTGGACGGGAAGCTGCAGGATGGCGCTTTCGCGGGTGGGTTCCGTGGCTGCCTTGTTCCACGGCATGGCCAAGAGGGCCTTGCCCATGGCGCAGGTGTTGGTCGCGGCGGAGAACGTCAGCCCGGTGCCGATGGCGCCGGCCAGCATACGGACCTTAGGGGAAACGAACTTGCCGCCCACCAGGCCCAGCATCACCAGGGAGCCGGCGGCCAGGCGGACCTGGCGCTCCAGGTCCCAGCGATCCTTGCCCTTGACCACGTCCCCGTCGGCAGCAGCAAAGCCGGGAACGCCGCCGGTGAGCACGTAGGCGGTGTCGAGGCCAACAGTAGCCATGCGCTGGCGGGCCTGCTCGGCGCGGACGCCGGACTGGCAGACCAGGACCACGCGGGAGCCCAGCCTGGCGGCGAGTTCGTCGGTGTGCTCGGAGAGCAGCGGCAGGGGCACGTTGTAGGAGCCGCGGATGTGCATGGATTCGAATTCAGCGGCAGAGCGCACATCAATCACCACGAGGTCCTGGTGCTGTTTGATCCAGGACTGCAGGGTGTCGGGGGCGAGTGCGGTCACGGCACTGGCCTTGGAAGGGGAAGTCATAAATGGCCTCTCAAAAGGAACGGTTGAATACCCCACCGAGTATCACAGATACCCCCGGGGGTAGTCAAAACACCCACGGGGGTATATCGTTGAGGTCAGGACCTTATCGATGGAGAACCCGTTATGGAATTGAACCCAACCGAACTCACGCCCGTGATCAACCGCCTCAAGCGCGCCCAGGGCCAGCTCGCCGCTGTCACCCGGATGCTCGAGGAAGGCCGTGACTGCAAAGACGTCGTCACCCAGCTCGCCGCCGTCTCCAAGGCCTTAGATAAAGCTGGGTTTGCCATCATCGCCACCGGGCTGGAGCAGTGCATCGTCCAAAAGGACGCCACCATGGACAAGAAGGACCTGGAGAAGCTCTTCCTGTCCCTCGCCTGACCAGATCTGCTTTAGAACAGCCTCAAGGAGAACCATGACGTACACAATCACCACAACCGTCGCTCTTCCATGGACCGAAGCCCTGGACCGCACCCGGGACGCCCTGTCAGCACAGGGGTTCGGAATCCTGACCGAAATCAACGTACGTTCCACTTTCGAAGCCAAACTTGGAGCCGAAGCCGCGGACGCGGTGGGCGATTATGTCATTCTCGGCGCCTGCAACCCGGCCCTGGCCAGCCGCGCCCTCGCCGCAGAACCCGAAATCGGCGCACTGCTGCCATGCAACGTCGTGGTGCGCCGGAACAAGGATGCAGAAGTGACCACCGTGGAAGCCATCGACCCGCAGACCATGGTCCAGCTCAGCAACGCTGCCGCCGTCAAGGAAATAGCAGACGACGCCGGCACCCGACTCCGCAAGGTCCTCGCCGGGCTGAGTGAAACAACCGAGTAATGGTCTCCATAAACAGGGCGCCCGCAGAAGCCGCCAACATAAACAGGGCGCCCGCAGAAGCCGCCAACGACGGCGGCGGCAGGGGCTTAGTCATTCACACCGTCGGGCCGCTTGAGCAGGACACCCTGACCGGCATCCTCCGCAGCGCCACTAACGCCCGCGCCGCACTCACCCCGGGAACCGGCATTGAAGTGGTTGTCCAGGGCCCGGGTGTGAAACTCCTCGCCACAAACTCGCCCGCTACCGAAGCCGTCAAAAGCGCCCGGCAGTTGGACGTGAGCGTCCTCGCCTGCGGCAACAGCATGCGCTCCGCCCGCCTGGAAGAAAAGGATCTCGCGCCCGGCATTGGCATGGTTCCCGCGGCCATCGCCCACCTTACCCAGCGCCAATGGGACGGCTGGGCCTACGCCAGGCTTTAGGCCCAGGCGGCCCCCGGGGCCGCTTGCGCCCTGGCACCGCCGAAGGCGCGGTCTCTGCGTGCCGACATACATCCAGTGCAGACGACTTCTGATAAACCTGCAGTTACTTGAAGTTGAACGTTTACATCGCCAGCGCATCGGACGACTTTTTCACCGTCAAGGCAGTGCAGATGCCGGAGCTGTCCGCTCAGGCGCGGACGCTAGAGGAAATCCCTGACGCGGTCCGCTCCGCGGCCGCTGCCGTCGCCGGGCAGCCGGCCGATTTTTTCGACGTCGTCATCGACTTCTAGCAGGACCACCGAGTCCAAGTTTTTCCTCAACGTGCAAGTGCTGGCCCTCGACAGCGAAGAACAATTCCGACAACTGTTCATAGGCGCCGCCAAGTAGCCAACTCCTGCCACCCACCAGCCCCGAATACGACCGCGGAACCGGTTTAAATCAAACACGCCTTGAATCCGTGCAGAGGGCTTTGGACATTCCGTGCAGTCGACTTCTGAAAACGACATCGGGAGAGGGTTGGTTCATGGCACCTGGACTTTGGTGCCGGTTCAGGAACTGCCGTGTGAGTACATCATCCAATGCATCCGGCGGATCACCACCATTGAAAGGTTGTCAGCCATGAACATCAGCAAACGCAAGAAGAGAGTTGTCGGCTCACTCGCGGGTCTGCTCCTGCTCGGCGGCATTGCCTCCACCGGAGTGGCCGCTGCAAACGCCGCAAACAGCACGCCCCCAACCTCCCCCGCATCCTCGTCGACTCAAAGTGAGAAGAACGAGCAGCAGGAAGTGAACATCAAGGGATCGATAGCGGTGACCGAATCTGCCACCGTGGAATCTGATGCAGCTGAGGCCGCCAAACTGGCCAAGCTTGCCACGGTCGATGAGAAGGGCGCCAACGCTGCCGCAGTGGACAGTGTTCCAGGTAGCAGTGTCGTGAGTACGAGCTTGGACGATGAGGATGGGTTCTTGGTCTACGAGGTGACGGTGAAGGACAAGGCCGGGGCCATAACTGAGGTCATCGTCGATGCTGGCAACGCGAAGGTCTTAGCGTCCGAGGTTGAGGGCAACGAGGCTGGCGAAGGGCCTGAATCATCCAACGGTTTGGAGCAGGGAACCCATGCGGAAGGGTCCGAGGTCCAGGACGCCACTCCGGGGGCTACCACCGGGAAATAAGGGCAAAAGTTCCTTACGAAGCTGGGTTCAACCAACGGCCATGCATTCGCATCAGTGAATGTGTGGCCGTTTGCTGTGCGTTCCTGCCTTCCGACCCAGTCGTCGTTGGGTCTGGTTCCGTATCGTGGAGGCGCGAAGTTCCTGTGCTTTCATGGGGAAGCCGTGCCATGGCGGTCTTGGGACCATTCGGTGCTGCGGTGTGGGTGATCAGGACGGGCGGTGAGGCCGAGTTGTCGAGCTGGCATGCAGGCCGGGGCCTCCATCACGGGGAAAGGGTGCTCACTGCTGATCTTGAGGGCCTCTTCACCCGTGCCGGGCGTTCTAGTTTGAGTTATCGGGTCTCGGTGTCAAATCTCCAGAGTGTATGAGGCGCCGCGTTGATGATTTGGTGTTCGTCATCTTCCAGGCGTTCCTCACGGTGGTCAAGGTGGGGAAATAATTCCGTCGACGCAGCAGTGTGATCGGGAAAGGGCGGGCCAAGGGCCTGTGCTGGTTGTCCCGGTGCTGACGTTGACGCCGCTTGATGGGCGGGTGGGTCCTGAGGCGAGGCGGAGGCGACGCCAGCGCCCAGCAGGGATGTCGCGATAATAATAGCGGCAATGTTGAGGCACTTCTTGGCTCTGTCCATGGTTTGACCCTAAGCGGGGTCGATAAGAAATCGCTGAGTCGGCAACTAGCGCCTCGAGGTTGCTTGGTGCCTGTTGGTTTGCCCGCGTGGGCATGGTTTTCCTCAGCTGTTGCTCAGCTCAGCGGCACTACGCTGGGGTCGTGATCACTGAAACCGGCAGTCTCCTGTCTTTGTCGTCCATCCAAGCCGGCGTTTCTGCGGGCCTGTTCCCGCCGTGGTTGGACCCTGCGGTGATCCTGGGAAATCCGGGGTTGGGTCCGTGGGTTGTCTTGATCATGTGTGTGATGATTTTCGCGGAGACTGGATTGCTCATCGGTTTCTTCCTCCCAGGAGACTCCTTGTTATTCACAGCAGGGCTGCTCATCGCGACCGGAACCATTGAATTCAATATTGGCCTGCTCATACTGTTGCTCACCCTTTGCGCGTTTCTTGGCAATCAGCTCGGCTGCCTCATCGGGGCCAGCGCTGGACCAGCCCTCTACAGCAGGCCGGATTCCCGCCTCTTTCGGCGCAAGCATGTTCAGAGCGCGCATGCCTTCTTTGAAAAACACGGCGGCAGGGCATTGATTCTGGCTCGTTTTGTCCCCATTGTGCGGACCTTCATCCCCGTCGTTGTAGGTGTCGCCGGGATGAACCCAAAGCGTTTCGCATGGTTCAATGCTCTCGGTGCACTGCTGTGGACAGGCGGTATTGCGCTGTTGGGTTATTTTCTCGGTGATCGGGTCCCGTTCGTGAGGGACAACCTTGACGTGATCTTCATCGCCATCGTCGCAGTATCCGTGGTCCCGCTGTTGATTGGACTTGTCAAGGGATTCACGACGAATAGTCCTCCACCACCGGGCGATATTTAGAGCTCCAGCGGAGCTTGCGGACACTGCAGCTCAGTTTGGGCCGGTAAGGACGCGTAGGTAAATTGCAGCAATCAGGGCTTCTTCAGGTGCACCCGCCACTTGATGGTCGCTCCGTCTGCCTCCCTGCGTGCACTGGGTGTTGGGTCGTTCCGCCTTGTTGGTGGAGCTGGGGTTGTCGTCTGAGTGCGGTGCATGACGATGCTGCCTGGGTGCTCGTCCTGCGACACTGCCGAGGTGGCCAGTCGTTCAGCGTCTCATTGCATGGTGTTGCGTCGTGTGTGGTGCATGACGAGGACACAGTGCTCGCACCGGCGGGAATAGATGACCATGGCAATATCGTCAAGGAAGTCGGGTCGGACCGAGGGAAGGAAACTGGTGTGTTCTCCGGTGCCGGACTAGTCCCACCGAAGTGGCATCTTCCTTGCGGCAGCCATGGTGAGCAAGGGTTATTGATCTGGGCACTGTGCCAGCGATGAAGGGTGGGCACGATGCTGATCGTGGATAGCTCCGAGTAGATCGAGTCGGTGCTACAGGCAGGCAATGTACAGCGCCCGGCCTGCTCGCCATGGTTGCGACCGGGCCGGCACGCCCTCATAGGAACGCTCACAGTGTGAACGTGCTGGAGATCATGGAAACCGCATTGTCAGCCAAGATAGTGGGCTGCGGGTATAGGGCAAACGTCCTCGCTGCCGGGTCGGCCGTTGTCGACCGTGCAATGTCGATTGCCCCGGGAGGCGCAATCCCATGCACACTGCCCGGACGAGCAGCGGGTGCATCAGGCGATCCGCAGCACCCCCAACATGTTGGTCTATTCCCAGCCTCGCCCGAGCTTTGTCGGACGAGGCTTGGATGAGTTGGTCGACGCCGCAGGATGGGCCCGACCGGCTGAACGGAACTTCGATCGGCTCTTCACGGTGTGCAGTCTGCAGAGCCCACCGCAAGGGGGCCTGGGAAGGTACTGCGGCAGCACTCTGTTTGCCTTGAAACAAGCTTCCCGTTGACGCTCAGACCTAGACAATCCATCGTCATCCAAAGCGGCGCCGCCACCGTCAGCGAACACCCGCAGTCAACACTGGTTGTTGTACCGGGATGCTTGGTGGTCGCTGTCAGATGTCATGCGTGGGAGTGCTGGTGGATGGCTTCCTGTGAGGCGGGCGTTGGGCCAGGGGGTAAGGCTTGTTCCTTGCGGTTCCTGCGCCGCTTGTGGATGTGCCAGGCCACGAATCCAGCGATGGCGAGGCCCAGAAGGGTGAAAGCGACCGTGTGACCGATGCTCTTAGCGAGACTGAGGTAGGCGTTGCCTGCGAAGTAGCCGAGCAGGACTGTCGCGGTGCCCCACACGAGGCCGCCGGTGGCGTTGAAGAGCAGGAAGCGGCGGTAGGGCATGTGGGATGCTCCTGCCAGAGCGGGCATAACGGCTCGGAAGAAAGCGGTGAACCGTCCAAGAAAGACTGCGGTTCCGCCTCGGCGTGCCAAGAAGTCGCGTGCCTTGTCGAGTTTCTGTCGTCGTTTTTGCAAGAGGCGAAGGTTAAGTAATCTCGGTCCGAAGTGTCGACCGACTTCATAGCCGACAGAGTCCCCAACAATGGCAGCCAGAACGACGAGCGTCAGGATGAGCCACAGGTGCAGGTTGTGTTGGCTGGCCAGAACACCACCAAGGATGGCCGCTGTTTCTCCGGGAAGGATGAACCCGATGAACAATGCGTCCTCAGCGAAAACCAAGGCAGTGATGAGCAGATAGGCCACCACCGGGGTCACCTGCAGTATTGCTGCGATGATCGTGTTCATCACGGCACCACCGTCCCTTCCTGCTTTTCTCCAGCTTCCCACGATGATCCTGAGGGAACGTTGAGCGCGGAGGAGAACCGGCATCGTGCCTGCTGTCGGTGAGCGGTCTTCAGTGCCTTTAGTCCAGTTTTTCTCCGGTTCCGGGGGCTTTGGTGGCGGTGGCTGTTGCTGGGGCATAGCCGGCCGCGTCGGCGAGGACGGTGATGGTGACTTGATTGGTGGAGGAGCGGTAGAGACTGTACTTATTTTCCGGGTAGTGACCGGCCCCTGACGCGTTGTCGAAGTACACAGTTTCCTTATGGCCGGGCGCCAGGGTGAGTCCGTCGAGCTTTTGGTAGTAAGACTCGGTTGCGCCCGTTTTGGTGTCCTTCATGGTGTAGTACACAGCCAGTCCGGTCATGGATGCTGTGGTGGTGTTCGTGAGGGTGAACTGCAGCCGGTCGGGTACGGCGGCCTTGGATTGGGGGTCGACGTTGTTTTCCGCGATGGCATCGGTGACGGTGAGGCCGGGTTTGGTCCCGGTGGTGTTCATCGGGTTGCTTGTCACAGGCAGAACAGTGGCGCCAGCGGCCGAGACTGAGGTTGATGCGGATGGTTGGGTGGTTGTTGGGCTGGAACCGCAGGCAGCCAAGGAGCCAAGAGCGATCAGTGCAGCAGTCAGGGCGGCAGCGGGGCGGAGGAGCTTTTTCATGTCAGGGTGCCTTTCGTAGGATGGTTTTTTTGGTGCCGGACAGCAATGCTGTGCTAACGGATGTCGCCAGAGCTGCCAGGAGCCATAGCGTGTTGTTGAACGTTCCGGCCCAGATGGAAGCCAGGGGCTGCTGGTTGTACTCGTTCTTGATGCCCAGGTAGGCGAAGGTGGCGCGTTCGTATTGTTTGGTCACTGAGGTTTGTTCAATGAGGTCGCGAGTTGTTTCGTAGCCGGTGAAGTGGGCCATGACGGCTTGTTCGTGGGATTTGTCGACCTGCAGACTTGCGAAGAGCCCGCCGGGAATCTGGTTGTCAGGATCCATGGTGTCCCCGATTTGGGGGATGATCAGGACCACAACAAGCCAGAGGACCAAGGCCAGAATCAACCCCGTACCGGCACGTCGGGCCAGGGCCGTCAAGGTCATGGCCAGCAGCGACCACATGATGAGGTAGCCGGTGGTGTGGGCGCCGGCAAGAGCCAGACGCAGATAGTCGCTGCCTTGCAGGGGCGCATTGCCCACGAACAGCAGGCTTGCGACGATGACCAGGAACAGGGCCCCCACGGTGGCGGCCCAGACCAGCGACAGGGCAAGAATTTTTCCGCCAGCGAAGGCAAACCGTCCCAATGGGCGCGTGAAGATCAGCGCCAGAGTGCCCCGACCCTTCTCCTTGGTGATCATTGAAGTGCCCAAAACGACGGCGAACAAGCTCCCGATGATTTCCAAGTACTCCATACCTCCACGGAGCAGTTGCAAGGGAAAGAGTTGTGGGGCCGGGGCGGTGGCCGTGCTCCCAGCCGCTTTCAGAGCATCGAGGTAGTGATGGTAGTCGGCAATCTTGAGCCGGAAGTCCGCGGAGGCCACTACGACGGAGAGAATCACAGCGAGGGCTAGGAAACCAAAAAGGAGAATCAAAAGCCTATTGCGGCGCAGCTCCGTGATTTCCTTCTTGGCCAGGGTGAGCATCTCAGTCATGGAGCATTCTCCTCATCCGCTTCCGCCCTGTCATGGCCACGGCGGTGCAAACAGCAACAGCGAACACGGCAAGGGCCATGATGCTGCCGGCCATGGTTCCGGTGGCCTGGGGGTCAGCAAGCATCAGCGCAGCGACGTGCTTGAATTGTTCGCCGAGGGACAGCGGATCGACCAGGCTGCTGGTCGCTGCAAAAAACCCGTTCCCAGAGGCTGGTGGCGCAGATACAGGGTTCAACAGGGAGACAGGATGCGCGGCTGTCCCCAGCAGCGGCAAGATAAAAATCACAACACTCCAGATCACGATGGGGGTCAGCAGCGCGGACGTGGCGGAAGAGGAACGGATTCCGGTAATCATGCCCAGTGCCACAAAGGGAAGCATGAACAGCCCTGCCAAGGCGTACAGGGCGGCGATCCGGGCGCTGTCACCGACGGAGAGCACATGCCCGGCCACGATACTGATGCATCCGATGTTGATCATTGCCGAAACGGCCAGCACCAGCAGGACGAACAGAGCCAGTCCGGCGAGTTTTGATCCCAAATAGAACGACAGGTTCACATCCCGGGACAGAATGAGGTCCGCGGTCCGGGCTTGTCTGTCCCGCAGCGTCGAGCGGACCCCGATGACGATAGCCAGCAGCGCACCGATGAGCACAATGTAGATCACCGTGTTCCGGGCGTAGTACAACGGTGAGAGGGAGTCAAAGGGGTTGGCAACAGTGGTCAGGCCCTGCCGTAGCGCTTCTTGGTATACCCCCGTGACGCTCGAACGTGCCGAGGAACCGATGAACGCCGAGGCAGCAATCATGCCCACGAACACTGCCAGCAGCAGTTGAGGGAGCCGTTCGCGAACAGTGCATAGAAGTTCCTGAACGATCACGGCGCTCCACCGGGTCATGAGCGTTGGCCTGCTTCGATGTGGAGGTAAATGTCCTCCAACGACTCCTGACCAGGGAACGATTCCAAAGTTGCGGCCATCGAAGCCTGATAAATCAGGGTCCCTGCGCTGAGGATCCCTATGCTGGTGCACGTTTTTGTCACTTCGGCGAGCAGGTGTGTGTTCATGAATATGGTCATTCCCAGCTGCGTGTTCAAGGAAATGATGATTTCGCGCAGTTTCGCTACTCCCTGGGGATCGAGCCCGGAGGTCGGCTCATCGAGGAAGAGCACGGACGGTTGATGAAGAATGGCTTGGGCAATGCCTGCGCGTTGCCGCATGCCTTTGCTGAAGGTGCCCATCCGCTGGTTGTCGTGCCCGGTAAAGTCCAAAAACCCCAACACCTCGCGAATCCGTCCCGTCGGAGCGTGTACGCCCGAGAGGTGCGCGAAAAACAGGAGGTTTTCGACCAAGGTGAGATTGTCGTAGAACTGCACGTTTTCGGGCAGGTATCCAATGGTGCGGCGCACCTGGTTCGCCGCAGTTGCTATATCGTGGCCGCTGATTGCCGCCGTCCCCGAGGATGGTTCCATCAATGTGGTCAAGATGGTGACGATCGTCGTTTTTCCTGCCCCATTGTGCCCCAGCAATCCGAAAATCTCCCCGGCCGGTACGGACAGACTTAACTCGTTCAGTGCCTGGGTGGCACCGTACCTCTTGGTAAGTGCAGTGGTGGATATCGCGGTTGCAGTCATGCATTGGAGACTACGCGGCACTGACTAAGAGGATGCTGAGAGGGCAACGCCCGCAGGTTCACTCACAGGGTTTGAACTGATACGGCAGGTCGCGGCCCGGTGTTAGCGGGCTAGTCCAAGTCGGGGGGCCAGCCACGTTAGTGCCGGTGCCATGGCTTCCAGGGGCACATCCCAGGAATGCCCGGCACCTGGCACGCTGTGAGTGGTGACGGTCATCCCGGCGGTCTTCGCCGCTGCGGACACTTGGTTCATGTAGCCGCTGAAGCGGCCGTCCTGTGCTCCGGCGGCGAAGTAGATCCAGCTCTGCGGGTATTTGTTCTTGGCCAGCACCTTCAGGGGTGCAACAGCGTCGAAGGCGGCTGTGTCACCGCCGAAGGCTGCCTGAATGGTTGCCGTCCGGTCCGCCGACAAGGCGGGTTCCGCTTCTCCGCTCAGATCAATGGCCGAGGGGTAAATCTTGGGGTGCAGGGCGGCCATTTGTAGCGCGCATGTTCCCCCGAAGGAGAATCCCCCTATGGCCCAATGGTGCGCATTCGGGTCCACCGTGAGAGTGGCTTTGATCCAGGCAGGGACGTCCACAGCCAGATAGGTATCAGTTTTGGCGATGCGCGAGTCCATGCACATGGTGTTTGCCGAACTTGCTCCGTTGACATCCGGGATCACCACGACCGGCGCCAAACCGTCATGCGCGGCAGCGAAAGCGTCCATGGTGTGCTGCAATTGGCCGGCTTTGAGCCAATCGGCCGGGGCACCGGGTTGCCCGGGGATCAGAACCAACACAGGCAATAAGGGCCGGTTGGCCGCCTGATAGGCCGGGGGCAGGTAGACATAGGCGGTGCGGGCGGTGAATCCAGAAACGCGCCCGGGGATCTGTGCCGAGTACACAGTTCCTGCTGCAGGCAAGCCGGATGGCTTCACCCACCGGTCCACGACCGGTCCGGACGTCAGGGCTGCCGAGGCCTGGCCTGCCGACTTTTTGGTGGAGTGCGGTGACAAGGGTGCGATGTTGGCGGTGCTGGCACCGGTCACATCGCCCACAGTGCGATACGCGCCGTAATAGGCGTTGACTTGCATTGAGACGGCCACCACGATCATGGCCATGGCGATCGGGGCCAGAATTTTGCGCCACCACCGGGCAGACACTAGATGCAACACCATCAGCAGGACGGCGAAGACGCCCACCCCGATCCAGGTGATTACTTGCAGCGGCAAGTCGTAGGCGGTGGCGTTGGCGACATGGACCATGTACCAGTTGATCGCCCAAGCCAGACCGGCGGCCAGCACGGCGGCGCAGACGACGCTAAGAACCCACCCGCGGTGACGGCGCAGCAGCAGTGCAGCCCCTGAGAGGCAGGCAAGAACAGCCACTGCCAGAGGAAACGGGCCCGTGATCAGATCAAGAGAGGAGAAAAAGGCCATGTCGATACTTTCCGGGGATTCGAGGCAGCTGAAAGGAGGGTTTCCGCCAGTGGGGTCGGTGCCGGGAGGACAGGAATGGCCCGAACAGGATGGGGGTTCCTGTCCGGGCCATTCTAGCGTGTATCAGCAGCAAGCCCTCGGTGGAGGGCTGCGGGTGTTTATGCAGTGGCGCCTCCTTTCACAGCAGTTGCTGGTGGTCTGGCCGGCTTATGGAGACCCGGGCAGATCGCCTGGATCTGTGTGGTTGCCGGTCTGTTGAAGGTCAGGGCCAGTGTCACCGGCCGGCTCTGGTGTGCCAGCCTTTTCGCCCGGCTCCGGTGCATCGTTGACTCCGGGAACATCCTGAGTTTCCTGGCCCCCCGCGGTGCCAGGAGTGTCCGGTGTGTCTGCAGGGGTGGGAGTGTCAGGCGTCGACTGGCTCGAGGAGGTGGGTGCCGGCACCGGGGTGGCTGCGTTGGCTGCACCAGCTGCTCCGAAGCCGAGCCCCGCCAAAGCCATTACGCCGACGGCACCCATGATCACCTTCTTCTTCATGGCCATGCCCGCCAACCGGGCGGTGAGATTCGGTTCTGCACTTTTCGTCATCGGTTTCTCCTTGTTTCTCTGCCATCCGGAGTGGGTGACCATGCCTCCACTGTGCGGGGACTTCGCTAAGTGGACGCTGAGAAACCCTTGGAGGACGCTGAGAAGTTGGGGGCGGCGTTTGTGTGAACGTCGCCAGCACAGGCATGGTTGATTCATGAAGCCACCTGCCCTGCGCCCACATCGATCCCGTCCTCATCTACGGAATGTGTGGGGTGTGCGCAAAAGGGCGACAGCGACAGCCATCTCTGTGGTCGCCTTGGCCCTGGTGGCAGGAGGATTGCTGTTGTTGGTATTACTGCAGACCTCACTGATAACCGCCACTGAAACGGCAGCGAAGTCCAGGGCGGCCGATGTGGCGGCACTGATCGCCAGCCAAGACGTCTCCGAGGCCGAACAATCACTGGCAGACACTGCGCGCAGCGGCCAGTACGTGCAGATCATCAGCCCCCAGGGAACCGTGGTTGCATCCTCGGAAAGATCCGCGGCAAGGACGCCGCTGTCGGATCTGCGCCCCCGTCCGGGGCAAACCCTGATCGATTCCGTTTCCAGTCTGCAGAGCATCGAAGACACCGACGAATTCTTCATTGTCGCCTCCGGCGTGCAGACTGAGAAAGGTGTCTACACGGTGGTCGTGGCATCGACCGTGCAAGTGCAGGCGGATTCCGTGACGACAGTGGCTTGGTTCCTGCTGGGTGCGACTCCATTGCTGTTGGCCGTGGTTGGCGTTGCCGTGTGGTTTTTGGTGGGCAGATCGTTGCGGCAAGTGGAACGCATCCGCGGTCAAGTGGCACTCATCGATTCCAGCCGGCTCAGCGAACGGGTTCAGGTTTCACCGACCAATGATGAAATCCAGCGTCTGGCCCTGACCATGAACACGATGTTGGACAAGCTTCAGGCCTCGGACGCCGAACAGCGCCGGTTTGTATCCGACGCCAGCCACGAACTGCGCAGCCCCCTTGCCACCATTAGCGCCGGTCTGGAAGTCGCCGCGGCAGATCCCAGCGGTGACACCTGGCATGAGCTCCAAGGGCTGCTCAGCAGCGAAACGACACGCATGCGCTACTTGGTCGATGATCTGCTGACGCTGGCCAAAGCCAACGATGGTGGGATCCGCATCACGGTCACCGACGTCGACCTCGATGACGTTCTGTCCACTGAAATTCGCCGACTGCAGCCCATGACCGACCACACCATTAGCGCCAGTCTCGTCCCTGCCAGGGTCCGCGGGGATGCGCACCGCCTTGGACAGGTGCTGCGCAACATCTTGGACAATGCCAACCGCCACGCCAGATCCACCATCACCATAGAACTGACGTCCGGCCCGAACGGGGTTGAAGTGGTCATCGACAACGACGGCGATCCCGTTCCCGAAGCTGACCGTCATCGGATTTTCGAACGTTTCGTCCGTCTCGACCAGAGCCGCTCACGCGAAAGCGGAGGCAGCGGGCTGGGCCTGGCCATCGCCGCTGGAATCATGAGTGCCCACCATGGCACCATCACCGCAACCCAAGCCCCCGGCGGGGACTGCCGGTTCGTGATGCACCTGCCCAGCGGGTCTGTTGACTGATTCTGATTTCTGGCTGGACCGATGTGGCGCAGACCGGTTCGCCCGCGGGTCCTATGCTGTGGGTTGCCGGTCCGCTGTGAGAAGGTATCCCATGCCGCGGACGGTGGAAAGAGTGGCCAGATCGAACGGGACATCAATCTTGCGCCGCAGGTACCCAATGTAGACTTCCACCACATTGTCACCGCCCTCGAACGCAGGGTCCCACACGTTGTCGAGGATTTCTGCTTTGGACACCACTTGATCGTGTCGGCGCATAAGGAACTGCAACAGCCCGTATTCGCGGGCAGTCAAGGAAATGACGGTGCCGCCGCGATGGACGCTGCGGTTCATCGGATCCATCCGCAATGATCCCAAGGTCATTACCACGGGCCGTTCCGGGGCGCCACGCCGGATTAGGGCCCGCAGCCGGGCCACCAATACCAAGAAACTAAAGGGTTTGGTCAGGTAGTCGTCGGCTCCCAGGTCGAAGGCGTCTGTCTGGTCGTATTCGCCGTCTTTGGCCGTGAGCATCATCACCGGTGTCCAGATTTTGCGTGCCCGCAACTCCTTGAGCACGTCATAACCATTCTTCATCGGCAGCATCAAATCCAGCAGGATCACATCGTAGGGACTCTCGGTGGCCGCCCACAGTCCGCTGACGCCATCGTGCACGACCTCGACAATGAAACCTTCATTCGTCAAGCCCCGGCGCACCGTTTCAGCCAGCAACTTTTCGTCTTCCACCAATAAAATCCGCATCAGCTTCTCTTCCTTCGTTTTAAGCAGTATGACCAGCTAAAGCTGAGAGATACCTGAGCAGGCGTCCCCTCAGTCATCTCTCAGGGAGGCGATGGGATGCTGGGATTATTCTCAGCACTAGGTCAGGAAGACAATGATCCAACACCCATCGTCGTCAACAGCGCAGCTGAATCCGTGGCCGTCTCTGCATTCGTGGTGGTGGTCAGGGCTCGGCGCCATCGTCTTTGCAGCCACTGTCGCGCTGGGATTGTTGATTAAAAGTGGCGGGGCCAGAATCGCTGAGCTGGGCGTGGACACTGGGCTTTCCCATGATCGCAACCCTGCATTGACCACAATTTCGCTGGCTGTCCACTACGGTTTGGGGCCCGTCGGCGCTATTGCCCTCCTGCTCCTGTGCTGTCTGGGCCTGTTGCTTCTGCGACGCAGCATCGTGCCAGTCCTCGCGTTTGCCTCGGTGGTGAGCATCGGCTGGCTTTCCTCGGAGGTGGGCAAGCATCTTGTGGCACGCATGCGGCCCCCTGCCGAGGCCGTGCAGGCTCTCATAGCTGAACATGGCACGGACAGTTTCCCCTCCGGCCACACCGCATTCGCCGTGGCATTGGTTTGGGCCTTTGTCTTGGTAGTGGCCCGGTCCGGCCGTGCGCGGGCGTGGACCCTGGCTGTCGGAGTGGTTTTTGTGGCTTTGGTTGCCTTTTCCCGGCTGTACCTCGGAGTGCACTATCCCAGTGATGTCACTGCTTCGATTTTGATCGCCAGCGGCGCGATCCTGCTCTGGCTGCCGGTGTGGAACAACCTCATTGAACCGCGTCTCGGACAGAGCTCGCCCATACGCACTTCATCCTCGCATCGGGCAGATGAACGGATTGATGAATGGAAAGACGTTCAACGTGAAGGTAAAGGTCCGGGTATTTGGCCGACCCTTCGGATACGCTCAAACACTAAGACATCTGGCACTAGGACAGGACAGCTCCGATCGAAGAATCTCGGATAACAAAGCCCATGGAGACCAGATGGCTCTCCCGGCTCAGACCCTCCGCGAGGAGCTGGGGGCTGCCAGTCGTGTTCAAGGCCGCCAGACATGCCCCGGTCACGTGGATCTTGCTGTTGCTGCTGTGGGTGCCCGGATTGCTGACGGGCACGGTTCTCTCGGGCCATCATGGATCGTGGCGGGCCGCGGTGGCCGCCACGCCAGCGTCCTTGCCCGGCCACTGGTGGACCGTCATTACCGCTGGGTTCTGGGAGCACGGTCTGGTCGGGTACGTGGTGGGCACTGTGCTGTTGCTGATAGTGGGCATCCCCGCAGAACGCCGGTTGGGAAGCCTGCGCTTCCTCATCGCAGGTTTCAGCGCTCAAATAGCCGGAATCGTGATCGCGATCGGTCTGGCCCACGGGATCCACAATCTGATGGGCGGCTGGTCCAAGCAGCTGTTGCTGCAGTCCTTCGTGGGGCCATCTGCTTTCGTCATCGGGGCGGCGCTGGCCGCCACCACGACCTTGGGCGTATTGTGGCGCCGTCGCCTCCGACTCCTGTTTTTTGTGCTGCTGCTCCTGCTGGCCCTCTACAGCGGGTCATTCCCGGATTTGGTACGGCTCGCTGCCGCCACCGTGGGGGTCTTCCTAGGGCCGGTGCTCTTTGGCCGGGCACCACTGGTCAGCGCTCCCGTCGCCTCCCGCCGGGAAGCCAGGGTCTTGGTAGCCCTGATCGTGGCCGCCTCCGCCGTGGGACCGGTCGTGGCCGGATTGCTGCCCCACGCCGTCGGCCCTCTGGCCGTGCTCCGCTACCTGTTCACCAACCTCCAGGCGGTGGATCCACAAACACTGCAAGCCCTGTGCACTGACCCTGCCCAGGTCAAGGACTGCGCCGAGGCGCAGTTGCAGCTTCGTGCCGGTGCCGGTGGGGTTTTTATGTCGATTCTGCCTTCGGTGCTGCTGTTGATAGTTGCCGACGGGCTCCGTCGTGGCCGCCGCTTCGCCTGGTACGCCGCCCTTGCTATCCAGGGCGGACTCGCCATCCTGGCCGGCGGCTATATCGTTACAGCATTGCTGCCCGCCAGGCCCAACAGCAGCTCCACTGAAGGCTTGGGCGCCGTTGACATCTCGGCGTCCTACCACCCGCTGAGCCTGATCCTGCCCCTGCTCCTGCCGGTGGTGCTGGTGATTTTACTCCTGGGCACGCGGAGACTGTTCAGCGTCAACGCACCACCAAGAACGTACCGCACCCTCGCCCTGACCTTGATCTCCGCTGCAGCTGCCCTGGCCGTCCTTTACGTACTGGCCGGTCTGGCCCTGGCGTCAGGGTTCGCCCCCGTCCCAGGATTCCGGGACCTGCTGGCGGATGTGCCGGACCGTTTCCTGCCCCTGGGGTACTTGCTGGATCTGTCCCCGGCGTTCGTGCCTCAAAGCGGTGCCGCCGTGATCCTCTATGAAGGCATCGGCATCATCTTTTGGGTCCTTGCCGCCTTCTTGCTCTTGAGGTCCTTTCTGCGTCCGGCCCATGATGTTCATGGCAGCGATGCGAACCGTGCCCGCAACATCCTCAAAGCCACCGAGGGGTCCTCACTGTCCTGGATGACCCAATGGGAGGGCAACAGCTACTGGTTCTCCAGCTCCGGGACCAGTTTCATCGCTTACCGGGTCCTCTCCGGCATCGCCTTGACGCTCGGACCGCCTGTGGGCCCGCCAGCGGAACTGCGCATCACGATTGATGAATTTGCCCTCTATACTACCGAGCAGGGTTGGAGTCCGTGTTTCTACTCAGTGCCCGAGAGCGTCAAAGACGCTACGTCGGATCTTGGCTGGGGATCGGTGCAGGTGGCCCAGGAAACCATCCTGGACTTGGAGACACTGTCCTTTACCGGCAAAAAATTCCAAGACATTCGCACCGCACTGAACAAGGCAGCCAAGGAAGGCATCCAGACCCAATGGGTGTCCTACCCGGAGGCGCCGCTGGCCATTGCCGATCAAATCCATGCGATCTCCGAGGAATGGGTGGCTGATAAAAAGATGCCTGAAATGGGCTTCACCCTCGGCGGCCTCGATGAGCTTAATGACCCGGAAGTGCGCTGCCTGCTGGCCGTCGATGACCAACACACCATCCACGCCATCGCCTCCTGGCTGCCGGTCTACCGTGATGGCGTCATTGTTGGTTGGACGCTGGACTTTATGCGCCGACGCAGCACCGGTTTTCGGGCCAGCATCGAATTTTTGATTGCTTCGGCGGCGCTGTCCTGCAAAGAGGACGGCTATGAATTCCTCAGCCTGTCCGGGGCCCCGCTGGCTCGCATCGAGTCCACAGGCGCAGGCACTGCAGCAACTGGGACTGAGCAGCGTCGGGTGGGATTGGATCGGTTGCTGGACCAACTGGGCGCTCTGCTTGAACCCGTCTACGGGTTCAAATCCCTGTTGACGTTCAAATCAAAATTCCAACCACGCTACGAGCCCCTGTTCATGGTCTTCCCCGACTCTGCAGCACTTCCCGGCATCGCCAACGCCGTTGGCAGGGCCTACCTGCCCAAGGCCAGCCTTCGGCAAGGTCTGTCCCTTGCCGGGAAAATTGCCCGGCTCCCCTCCAAAACCGGCACCACATGATCCAGCACCTACATCCAGTCCGTTCACATACAGGCAGAATTTTGCATCAGGCACAGCGGCGGCACCACGCAACGATGGCGACAGTTCTAAAAAGGAGACGGAGCGGGTGAAGGCCCTTCCAGACGCGGAAACCACAGAACGTGCCAAGGCCCAGGGCGCGTCGTCGTGCTGTTGACCCTGGTCTTCGTGTTGTCTGGCGAAGCCGGCCTTCAGCGGCAGTCGGGTCGTTCACCCAGGCTGTGGACATGAGCAGCCGCAGCTGGATCGTCCACCGTCGTCCTGTCAGGTCGGCCGTTGCCAAGAGAAACTGTGCAATCCTGCTGGTCATGGTGCTGACGCTGGTCTTGAGCGGTGCCAGCGCCGACGCTGCGCTGCGCCATCGCCTCTTCGATGCACAAATAGCCGCCCTGCTCCAGTCTGACAGCAACGCCTCAACGGTTTTGGCCGGGGCCACTTCCACCGGGACGTGCACCAATACAGCTGGCGCCATCAGTTGCCGGCAAACATTCACCGGAGGTGAGATCTTCTGGTCACCTCCTACGGGTGCCGCGTATCTGGCCAACGGTCCGTTGCGCAACCATTGGTTGGCCGCCGGTGGCGTCACGGGGCCGTACGGGCCGCCCACCGGACCTCCCAAGGACCTGGGAGGTAAGGGCACTTCCCAAGACTTCACCTTCGGGTCGCTCGTCTATTCGCCAGCGACAGGGACCCAAGAGTCCCGTGGTGCCATCCGCACCCGCTGGCTTGCGTCCGGAGCGGAGCGCGGACCGTGGGGGTTTCCGACAGCCAGGGAGTATGCAGTCGGTCAGGGACGCGCACAAAAGTATCAATCCGGCACTATCTACTGGTCACAGTCCACAGGTGCGCACGCAACAACCCCTGGCGATATTGAAGACCGGTACATTCACCTCGGCGAGGCTGCCGGACCGCTCGGCTTCCCTCTCGGAGAACAGGTCACGAACGGATTATTCCGCTGGCAAGAATTCTCCAACGGGTACCTGATCCTTAGCCCCACGACGGGGACAAAAATGATTGACACTGGAAGTTACCGGGAATGGAGAGAAAATCCTGGACGCTTCGGGTGGCCTGTGAAGGATTCCTGGATCGATGCCCACGGTGTCCACACAGTGTTTCAACAACAAGAAACGATCTGGGATCCCGGCACCAAGGAGCTTTACTCCGGCATCACGGTGGATCAGGACACTGCTATCATCATCGGCGACTCCCAGCTCGGCGGAGATTCCTGGACCGAGCAAGGAGCCCGCGCAGCCGGGTTCCCCAAAAAAATCGAACTGGGTTTTGGCGGCTGGGGATACACCCGCACCACCCCTGCCACGGCAGGCACACCGGACAGCGTGCTGACAACCCACCAAATGCTGCTGCCCCACGGAACCCCCGGAGCAATTTTCATCACCCTAGGCGGCAACGACGCAGCAGCCCACGCCAGTGACGCCGCCATCATCGCCCACGCCACCGAAACTTGGACCGAACTGCGCCGCTTGTACCCAGGGACACCGATCATCGTCAACGGCGTCATGTCCACTGCCGCTCCCAACCACGCCAACCGACGCCGCGTGGACCACCTCATCACTGAGTCCGCAGCGGCTCAAGGATTCACCCACGTCAGTGTCGCAGGCATGGCCGCCGCCGCAGGCGCCTATTACAAGGACAAGGTCCACCTGACCCAGGCTGGGCACGACCTCGTCGCGCCCATCTACGCCGCCGCCTTGCTTCAGGCGCTCGACAAGTAGCGGACCACGCTTTGGCCCACGCGAGCTCGTCGGCCGGCTCTGCGAAACGTGGCTGCGTCCGGCCCCGGTTCTGCCTGCCCGACCCTTCTGGAGGCTGCCTGTTCAGGGCTCGTCAGCACCTTGCGGGATCGCTCATACAGCCCTGACGAAGGCGCACTCCTGAGGAGAAGCTGAGCCCGTTGAGATTTCTCAGCATTCTCTTAGCTCCGGGCGCGCATAGTGGCCAATAACAGGCTTTACAGGACGCGCGATTGCAGGAGGACCAATGCAAACACCACCTTCTCCGCAGCAACATCAGATGCCGCCTGAACCTTCCACGGTGGAACCACCGGAACGCCGAAGGACGGGTCGGCAGAAGAAGCCACGCTCCGTCCGTGCCCGACGTCTCCGCAAAGTCTTCCTGATCGGTTTTCTGTGCCTCTCGATTATCACTGTGGGCTCCTACGCAAAAGCGCTGACGTATCCAGGAAACGCGACATTCGCTGATAGGAGCGTTGGATGGCTGCGTGACAACGGTGCGAACGACATCGTCAACACCATCGAAAACTGGTACTACACCAACAACGCACCCTCGGCAGCAGCACCACCACCAGAAGCCATTCCCAAAGCCCTCCCAACGGCTGTCCCGAATGGCGCGACCCTGCCGGTGCTGACGACGAAGACCACTTCTGGGAAATCTCTCCCCAATGAAGGGCGATGGGTGCCCGGACCACTGGACCTCAGGGGAAAACCGGCCCTTTACACCTCCTTTATCCAGCCTGACAAGACACACCCCAGTGTCATTGCCGGGGTGGCACTGATCCGCCAATCAGCCAGCAGCGCCCACCTTGTTGCCGGCACCAGACAACCCGATACAAACACCTGGCCGGGAAACGCCGCCATCCCGGCTAACGATGTCAGCCATCTTTTGGCAACCTTCAACTCCGGCTTCAAGGCTAAGGACATCAGCGGTGGCTTCTACCTCAATGGACAGTATTCCCGCGACCTCATCGACGGGCAGGCATCAGCGGTCATCACCACCGATGGGCGCATCAGGATCGGTGCGTGGAACCAAGACGTGTGGATGACACCCGGCGTCACAGCTGTCCGACAAAACCTGCATCTCATTGTCGCCAACGGCCATCCAGAACCGGGCCTGACCAACAACGCCGACGGAACGTGGGGGAGCGCCAAAAACCAGCTCCAATACACCTGGAGGTCCGGGCTGGGCATAGACAGCAACGGGAATCTGATCTACGTGGCCGGTGGTGGACTCACGCTGGAAACCCTCGCTAAAACACTCGCTCAAGCGGGCGCGATCCAAGGAATGGAACTCGACATTCACTACGGGCAAGTGAACTTCTCCTCCTGGAAATCCGAAGGAACGACCGCTGTTCCCACACAGCTTTTGCCCGATATGCCCAATTCAGCCGACCGCTATCTGAACCCGGACCAGCGCGACTTCTTCTATCTCACCCTCAAATAGCCACACCCGTCAGGAGTGATCATGACCGAGCTCACAGCGCAGCTGCCGATCCCAGCCCCGGAGGCACCGTTGCGGAAACGGGCGCATAAAACCGACGGAAAATCGGCTCCTCTGATCACCAGTCTCATTGCCGCGGCCAGACCGGCCCAATGGCCCAAGAACCTGCTCCTCTTTGCCGCCCCGGCGGCGGCCGGAGTCCTCACTGAACCCGCCGTTGCCGCCCACGCACTTATGGCCGCGACAGCGTTCACGCTTGGCTCTGCAGCAACGTACTTCCTCAACGACCTGCGCGACGTTGAAGCGGACCGAAGTCACCCCACCAAGTGCCGTCGGCCCTTTGCCTCCGGCAGGATCAGCACCAACGTCGGGTACACGGCAGCGGTGATCCTGGCCGCGGCAGCATTGGTCTTGGCCATGACCGTGGGCTGGATGACCCTTGCCGGCCTGTCTGCCTATCTCGTGTTGACCACCACGTATTCTCTCTACCTGAAACAATTCGCCGTCATCGACATACTGGCCGTCGCCCTCGGTTTTGTCCTGCGCGCAGGGACCGGAGCTTTGGCAGCGGGTGTCACGGTGACTTCCTGGTTTCTGTTGGTCACCTTCTTCGGAGCTCTGTACATTGTTACCGCCAAACGCCAGGCCGAACTGCAAGCGCAGAACACCGGCATGGAGCTCGTCGGAGTCACGGCTTTGCCGCAGCTAACGAGCCGGGCCGCATTGTCTCTCTACAGCAAAAGTTGGTTAGAACAGACGCTGACCTTGGCACTCACCAGTGCGATCATCTGCTATTCGCTGTGGGCCGTGCAATACCCAGGGACCCCTCTGGGATCAGGACTGATTCAGGCCTCCATTTTGCCGTTCGTGACGACCCTTCTCCGCTACGGATACCTCTGCTCCCGTGGCGACGGACAACGCCCCGAACGCCTGATGTTCACCGACGTGTTCCTGGCAGCGACCGCAGTCGCCTGGCTTGGCCCCGTCACGGCGGGAATCTACATGACCATCGCACTCTGAGGAAATTCCTCATCCGCCAAATTCGTCAACCCCACGGAGACACCATGAAATCCCGGAACGACTCGCCCGCAGCGCCTCCCCCCAGCCACAGCCAGAATGATTGGCCCTTTACCCACGAGCGCACCATCACCGGGTGGGGACGGACCCGCCCCACGCGTGTCTACGTTGAGCATCCATCCTCGATATATCAACTCCATGACCTCGTCACGACATCGAGGGGCACAGTCACCGTTCGTGGAGCGGGCCGCAGCTACGGGGACGCTGCCATCGGGCGCAAGACCATCGATCTCACCGGTTGCGCCACCATTCGATCCTTTGATCCCGGGACCGGCGTACTCGTCACGGACGCCGGAGCAACACTGCAGGCACTGCATCAGCTCACGATTGCCGAAGGCTGGGGACTTCCAGTGCTCCCAGGGACCTCCCACATCACGGTGGGCGGGGCCATAGCAAGCGATGTCCACGGAAAAAACCACGCCCAACAAGGGTCCTTTGGCCAACACCTGCTCGGACTGGATCTCATGCTGGGATCCGGGGACATCGTGCGCATGTCCCCGCAGACCCACCCTGACGGCTTCTGGGCGACGGTGGGAGGAATGGGCCTGACCGGAATCATTGTCTCCGCAACAATCCAGCTCCAACGCCTGGAAACGTCATACCTGATGGTGGAACGTGGGAAAACAAGAACTCTGGACGAATCCATGGACCTCATCGCCGCCTCGACGCAAACACCATCCCACGCCGTCGCCTGGATAGACGCAACCCACCACCAGCTGCGCGGATTGGTGGACATCAGCACCCCGGCAACAGCAGGGATGCTGCCCGCAGCTTTGCAGGGAACGCCGATGTCACCACACGGGCCCACGATGCGCAGCATGGCCTCCTTCCCAGGCCAAGGCATCATAAACCGCCGAAGCGTTGCTGCTGCCAACGCAGTGCGCTGGAGGTTTCCCGGCAATAACGGTCCCAAAATAGTTCACTTCACCACGGCGCTGAACACCTTGGACGGAGCTGATTTCTGGCCGGCAGCGTTCGGAAGGCAGGGCCTAATCCAATACCAATTCTCAGTACCAGCCAACGGCCGGCATGTTCTCCAGCGAGTTTTGGAAGATCTCCAGAGCGCCGGTCATGCCCCGGCACTTGCCGTTTTAAAGTCCTTCGGGGCAGCCGGGAAAGGCCTGCTGTCCTTCCCGCAACCAGGATGGACACTGGCCTTGGACTTTCCTGCCCGAGCTCCGGGCCTCACCACAGTGCTGTCACACCTGGATGAAGTCATCGCAACCGCAGGAGGATGCGTCTACCTCACCAAGGACAGCCGGCTCTCTTCCAGCATGCTTCCCCGAATGTATCCGGAATTGTTGCGCTGGCAACAGATCCGGAACCGCCTGGACCCCACCCAAAAAATGGGCTCCTTGCTCGCACAACGACTCAACCTTCTCGGAGAACCATCATGAGCGGCCACAACCAACCATTCGAACGCATCATTTTGCTCGGCGGCAGCTCAGAAATAGGACTCGCCATCATTGAACACACCAGCGCACCACACGCAGCCATCGCTCTCGTAGGACGCTCCAGCGCCAGACAAACACAAGCCGCGCAACAACTGCGCAACAAGGGCCATGCCGTCGCGGAAATCAGTTACACCACCACCATGACACTCTCCGAAACACACGATGTTCTCCTCGAAGCCAAAAACGCCCTCGGAAGCCCCGCAGCCCCTGTCGATGCAATCATCATGGCCATCGGAACCATGGGTGAACCAGACACCCCACAAGCAACACTGACCACTAATCTTGTCGGACCCACACTGCTCATCCTTGGCAGCCAGCAAATATTGACCACCCAAGGCTCCGGGACCCTCATTGTGCTCTCCTCAGCTGCTGCAGTCCGCCCCCGCGAGGAGATCCTGAACTATGCCATAGCAAAACAAGGAATCGACACCCTGGTCCGAACCACCACCGCAACGCTGAAATCCCAAGGAGTCAGGACTCTGCTGGTCAGGCCCGGATTCGTCTCCACATCTATGACCTCGCACCTGCCTCCCCCTCTCCTGGCATCAACACCCTCGGCAACCGGCCATCAGGTAGCCAAGGCTCTGAAGAGTCAAAAAAGCGTCGTCTGGGTGCCCAAAACCATGCGCTGGGCGGTGCTAACACTCAACATTCTGCCCCGGTCCCTCACACCACCCGCACTCAGATGACGCCAAACCGACACCCGAGGCCTCCCGACAGAAAGGACTGCCTCCTGAAATCGTCACCCGTGACGGAGGGAAAGGGGCGCTGCGCTGGGAGTTTCCCTGGTCCAGTCTGGAACCGGACTGACACGCCGCACAAAACGTTCCGCCGACCAGAAGAAGACCGGCGCCAAAAACCTCTTGACGATAATGGCACAACCGGCGCTTTTTGCCTGGGTGTGATGTGAGTAGCAGCCGATGTTCGTCAATACCTGACGGACCCAGATAGTTTGGTCGCCGAACCTGGAACGGAGCGCTGTCATCTTTAGCCAAAACAAACTTTCCGTAGAAAAGGGTCACCGAAATTGAGAAACTCATTGATCTTTGCCTGGACATCGTCGCAGGTCAGAGCGACTCACCGGTGACAGCCAGCTCAGGATCCTACATTTTTGTAGGATCCGGAGCTGACTGTCACTAATCCGGGTTTCGTGTCACCATTCCGGATTTCATGTCACCAACCTTTGGACGGGTTGTGGTTGGCTGGGCTCGTGTTGGCCAGTCGGGCAGACAGTACTGTGATGGGACTCTTGGAACATGCTCCTATGAAGTCATGCTCGGCTGGGCAGCACGTTTGGTGCGGGCCACCAGCCGCCGGACGAACCGGGACGAGGACAGACCCTCCGGGGCGTCAGTAAGCCGGTGAGTCACGCCGGGCTGATGACTTATTATCATCACAGTAAGCCGGTCGGCATACGGGGGGCGTACCCTGCCTTGATCTGCTGGTTAGGAGATTTCGACATTCACTGGGAAGTCGACCGTCTCGTAACACCCGTACGGAGGCTTGACCGGGGACGGGGCGTGAAACGGCACACTGTATCGATGCCGAGGACGCAAGATTCTTCTTCTAATGTGCCCTCTGCAGATCCAAGGGATTGGAGCGCCCTTCTGGCTGCTGAGGGTGCAGCGGAGCTTCCTTACTCGGAGAGCAACCCGCGGTTTGCGGTTCGCTACGCGGCAGGCGATGCCCTAGCCGAAGGAATGAGGTCGAACAAGAACACTGGCTGATGCCAACTGGCGTTGAGTTTTGAATGTCCTCAGGGATCCAAGTTGAAAGCTAGTTGGCGTGTTCGGCCCGCCTTGGCTCTGATAATCCGTGGTAAGCGAAGCCAACGTCACTGCCGATATATGCAAATAGGAATCGCGGTCATGGGGATTTGCCTCCTTGTAACCATGATGCAAGTGAACATAGCGTCCACACCCGTGGACAACCATTGAATGGAGTTCACAATGTTGTATCTGGCAGCGGTGGATCCCGGGATTACCCCGAACACCAACTTCCCATTCCTCGAATCTCTCAAAGAAATCGGCGGCGGAATCCTCGTCGGCGCATTCATCGTGATCGCCATTGTGGCTATCATCGGTGCTGCCATGTTGCTGGCTGGAAAGCTCAGCCAGTCTTCGCGCTTGGCCTCCGGCGGCGGCATGATTTTGCTCTGGACAGGTCCCGTCGCAGCCATTCTGGGCGGTATTAACGGCTACATTCTGTGGTCGCAGAACGCCTTCAACCTAGGGTTCTAGGACCTTGCCATGTTGCCCATGGTTGAGTGCAGTGCTGGTGGCTGGTGGCCGCCCGGCTGTGGCATCGTTTCCCAAGCCAACGATGATTTCGCTGCGTCCGTCACGTCCTATGTTGCCGGAATTTTGGAAAGCATGGCCTCATGGATGTGGTCATTCATCTCCGGAGCATTCGGTGTCTCAGACATAGATACATCGGAATGGGGCATTGTCAGCGGGCTAACCAACTGGTGGGTCGTCGTCATGATGACGCCGTTGGTTGTGGTCATGATCGTGCAGTTGATTGGCGGCTTAGTGAGCCAACAACCACGTCGCATCGGCCGGGCACTGCTTGGTGGAGCGCTGGCAGTCCCGTTGGTTTTCCTCGCGACGAGCCTGATGAGCAAGCTTTCCAGTTTCACTGACTCGGCGTCAACCGCCCTATTGGAAACTCTCGGTAAAGACCCGTACCTCGTATTTATGCGATTGTTTGGGTTCCAGCGGGCATCGGCAGGTTCGGGGCGTGAATGGGACGTAGTGTCGCTCAGCTCTGGAACCGCAGGTGGGCTTGGCGGGGCCGTGGTTGTCACTGCTATCGCTGTACTTGTCGTCTGGATCCTGGCGTTTATCCTCATGTGCTCAATGATCTTCCGGTCGTTTGCGTTGATAGTCTTGGCGGCGGTCGCGCCGGTGGCTATCATGCTTCTGCCCTGGGAGCGGACAAAATCCTGGACCAGGATTTGGTGCGAAACCGTGGTGGCACTGTTGATTGCCAAACCACTCGCGGCCACTGTGCTGGCAGTGGCGGTCAAGCTGTTCGCCAACTCGACCTCGTTTAGCGGTCTGGCTTCTGGTGCTGTTGGCATGGTTCTGGCCTGTGGCGCACCCTTGATGGCCTTGAAGTTGGTCAGTTTTGCTGGCGGTGAAATTGTGGGTGCCGCCCAAATGGCTGGTGGTGGCCACGTCTTCAGCCGAGCAGGCAATTTCACCGGACGTCAATTGGGCCGGCAATTTGGCGGCAAAATGCATTTACCCGGCGTAGGGAGCAAAGGGCCAACCCCCGTTGCGTCCCGCACCCCCTCGATTCCACTGCATCAACAAGCTGCGACACTTGGAGGCCAACCGTGGACGGCGAGCCCGAAGCCTGCGCCGACATCGCCCGGAGCCACCCCCAGTCAGCATCGGCCGTCATCCAAGGCGTGGCCCATGCCGCCTGGTCCGGCTGCAAAAGGTGGAGGTGAAGACCCGGGCAAGGGGCCCGAGACGCCAGGGGATACAGGCCACTCGCACCCTACGCCCACAGGCACGGGCAGAGCGCCAACGACTTCCCGCTACCAAGGGAAAAGCCAGAGTGACACCGGGAACGCGGGAGTTAAGCCTCCGCGAAACCCAACGTCAAACGCGGCCGTGTCACCGGCTGCGGCGCCGGTGAAACGCCCAGCTCCCACCGCCGGCCCGAAGCCACAACCACCAAGTTCGACGCCGGTAAGCAGTCCTCGACCGGTCGATCAAAGCAAGCGGCCACCAAGCAGCACGTATCGAAATGGAGATGAAGGCCATGACTGAAGAAACACGGGTATTGCAACCCGTCCGCTTCCCTCGGCATGAACGGCATGGTTTGTTTATGGGTTTGCAGTGGTATCAGCTGTCGCTGCTCGCGGCAGGAATGTTGATAGCGGCGATTGAATCGGCCCTGGGAGGACCGCTCGTCCTCATTCTCACAGCTCCGATCTGGCTGGGAATGATGTTGTTTGGTGTGCTGCACTATGGGCGCATTCCGTATCCGGTGTGGGCCTACACCGCGTCGGTTTTCTTCCTGCGTGCGGTCATCAAGGAGACCCGATTCCTGGCCAGTACTGAGCAGCCAAGTCGCGTGGGAACCATGGCATTGCCCGGCGGCTTGGGCAGTCTGGAACTCTGTGCCACAGCGGCAGGCGAAGGATTCATCGTTGACAGGCAGGGGCATGAAGCGATCGTGTCTCTGCGGTGCACCACCACATCGTTTGCGCTGATGGACAGCGACGACAAGGCCTATGCCGTTCAATCCTGGTCACGGGTGCAGGCCGCTATGGCCAGTAGACCAGCCGTGGCCCGGATCGCGATTCAGGACTACACAGTCCCTTACCCCTCGAGTGCTTTGCGGGCCTACTATCAGCGTGCGGTTCCGCCGGAACGCATTGCCGATGCGCAGTGGGGTGACAGATCGTATCTGGATTTGATTGATGCAGCGGGTGCTTCCATGAGTCACGAAATAATCCTGACCATCGTGTTGGACACGTCCAGGGCGAGACGGCGGATCAAGGATGCTGGGGGAGCGCTGGGCGGGCTGGAACATGTGCTGCGTTCGGAGGTCGAGGCCTTCACCACTGGGCTGAAGACCCACGGTGTGATTGTGACGGAGTGGCTCTCGGATGCGGCCGTGACAGCAGTTGTCCGTGGTTCCTTCGACCCTGCTGCCGTGGCGAGGTGGGCTGCCGCAACAGGTATTGGGAAGGGAATCGAGCGTGTGTCGCCGGGGCCCATGGCCGCTGAGGAGCATTGGACCTATCTGCGCACTGATTCCGGCTTCCATCAAACGTTTTGGGTCGCAGAATGGCCCCGGCAGCAGGTTTACCCAGGGTTCCTGCAGCCGCTGATCTACGTTGGTGAGTTCCGGCACGCAATCACACAAGTCATCCGGGCGGTTGCCACGGATCAGGCACTGCGGGATATCCGTTCGGCGCAGGAGGCCCATGACACTCGCCGTCGCATCAACGCTCGTCTGGATCGTCCGTTGACCCGGGAGCAGCGGGCTGAGGAGGAGGAGGTGGCCCAACGCGAGGATGAAATCGTGGCTGGTCATGGGGATGTTCGCCCGGCCGCCTATGTAACTGTCACAGCGGACACGCTGGATGAGTTGTCGCGCTGCCGGCAGGAACTTGAATCTGCCGCCGCTGGTTCGTTTGTGGAGCTGCGGTTGATGGCTGGGCAGCAGTGGGCGGCGTTTATTGCAGGGGCGTTGCCCTTGGGAAGGGGATTGAAATGAGTAAGCACGTGGCAGCGGTCAGTATTGCTCCCGCAGGGGAGAATCGTGCAGCTCGGCAAGTACGACGTCGGAACGAGCGTGCCGTGGCAATGGAACCGAAGCTGTCCTTGCGTGAGCTACGGGAACAGCGAGTGGCCGAGAATGCTGGCCGCGGTGTTATGCCGGATTGGGGAAAGCGGGGAGGGGTTTCTTTGTGGGGGCCGCACCGCGTGCATCCGGCCCCGCATCGGGCTTCGACGATGACCATGGCAGCGGCCTATCCGTTCCTGACGGAATCCGGTCTCGGCTCTGAAGGGACGTACATCGGGACGGACCTTTTTGGTTCGGGAGCGTTTTGCTATGACCCGTGGGTTATGTATGACAAGGGCTTCATCAGTGGTCCGTCCATTGTTGTTATTGGCACAGTCGGCACGGGGAAGTCCATGTGTGGCAAGTCTCTGGTGACGCGTTCCATCACTCTGGGCCGGAAGGCTGCGGTGGCATCTGATCCCAAGGGTGAGTGGGTGCCGGTTGCCAATGCCATCCCGGGTGGAAAGGTCATTTCTGTAGGGCCTGGCCGGCCCACGAGAGTCAATCCTCTCGACGCGGGGCCGCGATCCTCTGCATTAACCGATTCGCAGTGGTTGGCAGTGGTACGGCAACGCCGTCGCCATCTGCTCGTGGCTCTGGTTTCACTCATGCGACCAGGTATCCCGTTGAGTCCGGTGGAACATACGGCCCTGGATATGGCGTTGACGGATGCCGTTGCCGCCAACAGCACCCCGACACTACCCATGGTGCTGGAATACCTGCTCAACCCAACCCCAGCGACAGCCGCACTGGTCGGACCCAACGGTGGGACCGGCGTCGGACATTCACTGCGCAGAACAGTGTCAGGGGACCTGGAAGGCATGTTTGATGCACCTTCAACCGTAGCCTTCGACGCCGATGCCCCAATTATGGTCATGGACACTTCCGCCTTGATTGGGGCCTCTGAACAGGCGCTGTCCTTGGCGGCTGCGTGCGGTGCGACGTGGTTGGAGGCCGCGGTGACGAATCCTGACGGAGCCAAACGGATCGTGGTCTATGACGAGGGCTGGCGGATGCTCGCGGACCCCTACATGCTCGCCAAGATGAGCGAACAATGGCGCCTGGCCCGCGGCTACGGGATCTCGAACCTGCTCATCATGCACAAAGTGGCCGATCTGAACGAAATTGGCGACAGCACCAGCGGCCTGCGGCAAAAAGCACTTGGCCTGCTCACCGAGGCCGACACCAGGGTCATATATCGGCAAAAGCACGACGCCATGCGGCTGACCAAAGAAGCATTGGGGCTGACCGAAGCCGAGTGCGAGCACGTGGAGAACCTGCCTAAGGGTGTGGGGCTGTGGAAGGTCGGGAATCGGTCGTTCATTGTCGCCAACGAAGTCACCACGGATGAGCTGGCCGTGTTTGGCACCGATGAGAGGATGCTCTGATGCCGCGGCGATTGGATGACGGTAATCCGTTGGTTTCCATTGGGCTGATCGCGACCTCCATATACGTGGTCCTTGGTCTGCTGATCCAAGTAGCCGCGCATCTGGCGTATTCCGCGAGCTGCGGCACCTCGGCACCTTGGGATTTTAGCCCGGCAGCGCTTCCCGGACTCGTGACCGGACACATGGGTTGGATACTGCCGGCTACGGGGTCTTGCAGCATCGGCGCCGGACAGCTGTGGCTGCTCATTGCCCCCGTCCTTGTAGTCGTCGTGTTGGCTACGCTGGCGGGTGTTCTGGGACTGCGCACCTGGCGCCAATCAGGTGCATGGCTCCGTCAAGACATTCTTAGCCGCGACGGCGTCGCACGGCGGGCGGAGATCGCCCGTGAGTTTGGTGCCAAGGCAGCCTTGAAGCGTGGGCGGTACACGCATCCCGGAGTGAAAGACCCCAAAGTGGAGGAAGTCTCTTGGACCATCGGCAAATCCCGCGGCGTCACTGTCCACGTATCCACCGAAGAATCCCTCGTCATCCAAGGTGCCCCGCGCTCGGGCAAAGGCCTCTACATCGTCATCAACGCCATCCTCGACGCCCCCGGCGCCGTCGTCACCACCTCGACCCGGGCCGACAACCTCGTCGTCACCATGAAAGCCCGGGCCACCAACGGACGCCCCGTCACTGTCTTCGACCCACAAGGTATGTCCGGGCTGCCTTCATCACTGCGGTGGTCACCGGTCCGCGGCTGTCAAGACCCTGACGTCGCCAGCCGACGCGCATTGGTCATCTCGGCTGACAGTGCACTCAAAGGTGAGAATGTCGCCTGGCAAAAGCGCTCGCAGATAGTGCTGCAATGTTTGCTGCACGCGGCTGCGCTGTCAGGGGATGGTGTGTCGGCCTTTCGTCGTTGGGCCTCAAACCCGGTCCTTGCGAGGGAGGCGCTGGCCGTACTTGACAGGCCGGAGGCTGCTCTGGGTTGGCAGGCAGATTTGATGGGCATCATCGACGACGACCCGCGCAACACCTCCAACTCTTGGATCGGTGTGACGGCCGCAGCCGCCCCGTTGTCTTCGCCGAAAGTACTCGCGGCTCTGGACCCGAAAGGGAGCACCGAACAGTTCGACCCGAAGGCCTTCATTGAACAACGGGGCACTCTGTACTTGATAGGCACCAAGAGCGGAGCGGCCGCCGCAGGACCCTACTTGTCGGCACTGATTGATGACATTGACTATGCCGCCCGGGAAATGGCGTTCGTGGTGGCAGGTGGTCGGCTGGACCCGCCGCTGTCACTCATCTTGGATGAGATCGCCAATCTCTCACCCTGGCCTGGATTACCTGTGGCGCTCTCCGACGGAGGCGGCATCGGCATCTCCACACTTGTGGTTCTGCAGTCCTTGTCTCAAGCTCGGTCCGGTTGGTCGATGGATGAAGCAGCGACCATTTGGGATGCGGCGATCATCAAGGTCATCTTTGGTGGTGGGTCCGACGAACGCGACCTCCGCGCGCTAGCCGGACTGATCGGGGAACGGACGCTGACGTTCAACACCCGTTCCTGGTCGTCGCAGGGGCGCCAAGACGGAGAACAAATCCGAGAGTCGCCAGTGATCCCGCTGCACGAGATCCGCAGGCTGCCAGTAGGAACGGCCATCATGCTGGGGCGTCGCAGCAGGCCCATCCTGCTGGACCTGCGCGAATGGCCCAAACGTAAGGACGCGGCAGAACTTGGCCGGTCCAAGGAACAAACCGAACTCGAATTGCTCACTGGACACCTCAAACGACAACACGACCAACAAGCGGTCACGGCCGCAGAACAACAGGAGGCATGACCATGGACGAGGGCGAATCCTTCGAATACGACGTTGAAAACGGTGCCGAAGACAACTTTGCCGCGCTGCTGTTCGGGTCCACGCGCGGGCTACGTTCCGAAAGGGTTCCCATCACCTACCGGTGGCGGGACATGGACCCCCGCACAGCGGATGCCGTCTGGGAACACTTGGGGCGGTGGGTCCGCTGGCTCGTGGAAAGCTACCACCTGACCACCTCGGTGGTCCCAGACTGCTGGTGGCGACATTCAGACATCGTCGCCGAGCTGTATGCGCTTCAGCGAGCAGAGCAGGCTTCCTACACCGAGGATGACGGCGGATTTGGTCCCTTGAGCTTCCACGAACGCCTCGAGCACAGTATTAGCCGGCTGCGGGAGCAAACCCGCACCGCGGGCTGTGTGAGCCTGCAACATCACCGGGAACCTCCTGTCCGCCAGCTGCCCAATGACGGACCAGGCATGCAGGCAAGCAAACTAGGCCAGTCAAACAAGGGTCCGGCTACACCGTCGTCGGACGAACCCACCACGACCCGAGACCCCGAACCCGGCACCTCGGACTCCTGACCCAGCGCAAGGAGCGTCATCATGGAATCGTCAACCGAACCAGCAACACAGCATCTGATCGCCCCCACTGGAAATGACACCCCGCCGCCAGCCTCGCACCCGGGCCCCGAACAACGCGTGGCAGAGCTTACCGAAGGGCTCTACGCGCTGCTCGCGGATGCTGTCGATCATCCGAATCAGTGGCATCGGCTTCTCGACGCCTCCGCGACAATGTGGCGGTACTCCGGAGGCAACGTCGCCCTGCTCATGATGCAAATGGCCCAACGCGGACCCATAAAACCGGCCCTCGTAGCCGGGTACAAGGAGTGGGAACGCCACGGCCGCTACGTCCTCAAAGGCGAACGCGCACTGTACGTCATCGCTCCGCGAACAGCACGAATCACCGACGCAGAAGAAACCGTGCACGGCCCTGCCATGGGTGAGCGGGCACTGGCCGAGGCAGGCGACGGGATCAGTCGGTCCCGCATTGTTGGATGGCGTGGCCAAGCAGTCTTTGACGTCTCGCAAACTGAAGGAGAGCCGCTGCTTGTCTCAATTCCCAGCAAGCAAGATACGTCGTTAGACACTGCTTCGTATACCCAGTTGTGGGAGTCACTCACCGCAGTAGCCAGAAAAGCCCGCTATAACATTGTCGTTTCTGAGGCGCAGGCGGGATTGGCCGATGGCTATACCGACCACGCCCGTCGTCTGATCAGCGTCGGGTCCTGGCTGACTACTGAAGACCGCATCGCCACACTGGCCCACGAACTCGCCCACGCCTCGCTGCACGTCCCCGGAGATGCCATCGGTGCGTTGTACGGCAGTAGTGCCGAACACCGTGGTCTGGCTGAGATCGAGGCCGAATCCGTCGCGTATTTAGTGCTTCGCGCTCATGGCATTGACCGGGGGCCTCAATCCGCCGCCTATTTGGCAGGTTGGGCTGATGCCGTGCTGGAAGCCGAAGCTGACTCGATCCTGCGCTGTACACGCGACAGGAAGCCGATGTCACGGGTGGACATCGCAAGGTCCGTCTTGGCTAGGGTGACGTCGGTGGCAAAGACGGTTTTGGAGACGACATATCCGCCGGGGTTTGGCGGGCGGTTGGGCATTGCAAGCCCATTGCCACGTCGAGATTCGGCGTCGATTGCGCCCGATGTGCAGGTTCGATGGACACTACAGCAAACGATTTCTTCCGACAACAGACCTTCGCTTGGTCTATAACTTCGATGTGGTCCGATTTTTGGGCAGGTGGTTCCTCCTCAGATGTCGTTCATAGGTCGTCGGGTTCGGGAACGTAATCCTCGTCAAGGAACATAACATCTGCGGCGAGTCCGGCAATGCTGACCTCCGTCTCGTCGGATAACTCGAGGCCACACACGTTGCACTCGAAAATAAGTATGGTCAGAACGCTCCAGACTGTGGGGGGACCGTCGAGTTCATACTCGATGTCGACAGCCCTGTCGACATCGCCCGTGGCCCACCCCCGAAAGCCGCAGGCTGGGCATTTGACGCGTTCAATATGGGCTATCGAGCTTCGCCAGTACCCCTCCATCGAGGTGAGAATGGCGTCTGCCGATGATGCTGGCAGACCAGCTCGGAGCTTGCTGAGTCGCACATGCGACGCGGCAATTTTTGCTTGTACAACCTGAATCCAGGAGTTGACTTCCGACTCAGCGATTGTCGAAGCAACGCCCGCCAGTTCCTTACCCCACCAGTTCTCGGGTGTCTCGTTGTGATGCGTCCGGGTGTGCTCCGCAAAACGGACCATTGGACGAATCGCTGACCGCAGGGCTTCCTGATGGACGATACCCATGTGCGCAGCCGCGTTGCGAACATTAAACAGGGAGCGGTCAGTTTTGGCCCATAGAGGGGGAAACAGTTTTATTTCCCGGAGTAAATCAATAGCTCTTCCTGCTTCGAGCGATCGCACTGACAACGCGTCAGGAGGGGCGACGCCACTAATTTTGGTCCCGGAGTATTTTAGGATCGTTAGTGCGTCGGGATCTCGAGGCATAAGCAGGGCTGTATCTACGGATGCGAGCAAGGATTTGGCCAACAGTTCAACAGCCGATCCGAGGCTATACGCGGCATCGAGTTGGTCGAACTCATCCTGCGATGTGTAAAGAAGCAGCGCCTTCTTGGCATGATGCCGGCCCACCTGATGGAGATGGGCAGCTAGGTCCTTATGAGTCCTGTGGTACTCACCGAATGGCCAATCAGCAAAAGGGGATTCGGCGACATATCCGCGTGTTGGTTGCATCAGGCAAGACTACAGATTGGTGCTAGTCAGGTGGTGCTCACGGATTTCATGACCTGGCCACATACAATCGGAGGAAGCCCAGCGGGGCTTCCTCCTTCGTGTCCGCACCACCCTGGGGAAATTGTGACCACTACGTTTGATCAGCTACTCGACTCCTATCGCGATCTTTCGGATTTCGAACGAATGAAGGGCAGCTATCTTGAGCAGCTCGTTGAGCAGTACCTGGAGAACGACGGCGTTTACGCACCCCAGTACACGGATGTGTGGCTGTGGAAGGACTGGCCGAACCGGCCGGAGAATTTCACCAACAAGGACAATGGAATAGACCTGGTTGCGGCGCGTACCGACGGTGGTCTGAGGGCCATTCAGATGTTTTTTTACGCTCCAGGTTACAAGATTCAGAAGCACGACATTGACTCGTTCCTATCGGCCTCCGCCACCCCCGAAGAGAAAACGGCACGCCCGAAAAACGCGAACTAATTTCTACGTGAGCCCTAGGCCGCCTTATATCCTCGCCCGGGCCGCACGGGGCGGGCGCGGCAACCGCTCGGCCTGGCTGTGCATCATCGGATTCGCCGCCGTAGTGTTCAACTTCACCGTCGTCAACGTGTACTTCCCCGGCCTGCACTCCTACTCCAGACGCACCTGACCCCGTCCCCGGCACCGGGGCGGCCGAATAACGATGTATCATCGATTCGATGAAGGGAACCTGCCATGCCACCGATTGACCAGTGGGTCGCGTTCGAACCCCTCGCGGGATCGCCAATCGCCGTCGCCGCCCTGCTGCTCGCGGCGCTATACCTGAGGGGGGCGATCTGGATGTGGCGGCATCGCCGTCGCTGGGCAATCGCCCGCACGGCATCGTTCTTGACCGGATGCGTCCTGATCTTTGCCGTCACGACGTTCGGCGTGAACCGCCTGGCCGAGGAGTTCGTCTCGGGCCTGGCGTTCCAACAGATCACCCTGTTGACCGTCGTCCCGCCGCTTCTCATCGCCGGCTCGCCGGGGCGTCTTCTCCTGCGCAGTACACCGCACACCGGCCTCGGACGAATCGTGCTCCGCGCCGCGCACGCGGGACTCCGATCACGATTCTGGCGCGCCGCACTACACCCCGGGGTCGCCATCGTCGTCGCGATCCTGCTGTACCCGGCTCTCTATCTCACAGACGTCATCAGCATCGTCATGCGCATCCCCTTCGGCCACGACGCCCTGTTGTTCATCTTCCTCGTCCTTGGCGTCATCTCGGCGATACCGCTATGGTCGTCCGACCCCTTGCCACGTGTCACATCCTTCGCTGTGCGGTTCGTCGACATCGTCGTCGAGCTCCAAATCCATGCCGTCTTCGGCCTGATCCTGCTCCGAATCGGGACACCGCTTTTCAGCGCATATGCCAACCCCACCGGCGACCATGATCCGATCCTCGATCAGGCGATCGCCGGGACCCTAGTATGGACCTACGCAGAACTGCCGCTATTCGTGGTACTCATCGTCTGCCTTTCCCGCTGGAGCACCCGGGAGATGCGCACCTCGAAGCAACGACAACGCGTCGAGGATGCAGAGCTCGACACATACAACGAATACCTCGCAAGTATGGCCCAGGGGCGCCTTGAGAGGTAGTGGGATCCTCGTGTGTCGCGGCCAGCGCATCAGTCCCCGCTTGCCCTTCTACTCGGAGGACCCGGCGCTCCCGACGTTAGCGTGAACCGATGAAAGTCATCAGCCACATCGAATGAGGGTGCAACAACCGTTGCCGCGACAAGCGCTGAAGGGTCCTGCAGCCAACGCCCGCTGCGCGGAAAATGTACGACGACGACGATGCCGCCCTTTGGGATTTCCTCGCCGACCGTCTGGCGGAGCTCCAGCCGCCGCCTCCGCCTCCGTCTCGGGGGCGGCCGTAACGGCAGCCGACCGGGTTTCAGTGCTCTCCACGGCACTCCTATATATGGCTTCCTCAATGCGCCATGTACAACCCGGCAAAACCAGAAGAGCGCCCGCGCGGCGTGCGCCTTCCACATATCGGGGTGCGTCGGTTGGTTCGGCGCCGTCGGATACGAGCCATTCTGCTTGGGCTTGCTCTTCCATGACGACGTCCAGCAGGCTGTCCCCGCCGGGGCGGCCTGCGAGATCGAGATTGCGAACTCGATGGCCGCGCACTTCGATGGCGGCGAGAATTTCCCGCTCTCGAAAGTTGAGGTCTTCTGCCACGAAGGCGCGAAAGGCTATGTGAGTGATGTCGTCCCAGCGGCGTCGATGGGCGCTGAATCGGTTGACCACATCGAAGCTTTGGCCGACGTATCGCTCCCCATTGGCGAAAGACAAGATATAGATGCCGGTGCGGCTGTTCTCTGGCTCAAATCGAAATGCCAGGGAATGCACACCTGAGACCGGCCAATTCTGGAATCGTAGTGCTCCCACATCCGTCGTGCTGTCCATGTTGAACCCCAACTAAGCTGGTCGGTGCGATGTCCCACCATGCTATAGCTGCAGGCAAACTCGGACTCCTGCATGATCACATCCTGGTGTGAGCGGGGGCCGTAGCCAGACAGGCATGTGAACGGACATAGTAGGTTTGTGGCCATGGAGCCCCAACCTGAATCTGCGTCGGGTCAGGGCGGATGAGCAGCACAGTCTGCGGCCAGATTGAGAAACTGCATGGCTCTATCCAAGCTGGCTGGATGTAGCCGAACTTCTCCCACCTGATTGTGGCCCAGACTCCGGTCGGCTGAAGCTCCTGGAAGTCGAGAACCGTGACTTCAGTGGTGGTTTCGTGCTCTCCCTTGAGGCGAGTCAAGTACTCCCATTGCCTATTGGCGAATAGCTGCCACAGCTTCCTTTTCTGAATCCGCAGGGACCAACGCCAAGTGACCAGTCCAGCAGCGACGGCTACTACGGCAAACGCGATCCAAACACTCAAGGCCGGTGGCCATGCGAGAGCGATGATGGCGACGACATACAGCAGAGCCGCGCCAGTCAATGTAGTCATGACCACGAGCGGTGCGCTGTTGAGCGTCGGCTTAACCATCGGATTGTCCTCCATCGGAACCACCTCCGCTTTCATTCTAAATTTCCCATCCGACATTGGTAAGAGCGGCGTGGACAGGAACTTGGGAATCAGTAGTTGCCACGGTGTCCACAGGAACGCTTTGTAGACGCGTCAGCTCGGCGGTGAGGCGCTCCCGGTCCCGGGCACGTTCCCATTCGTAGTCGGCCGGGGGAGGACCCAACGGATCGGGATCGGTGACGATGAGCCATCGGTCCCGATAGATGGCAATGCATTCCATCAAGTTATTGCGGTCGGCTACAGAGGTGCTGTCGGAAAGGGTATCTGCCAGATGCCGGGTCCACAGTTCCATCCCGGCAGCTGCCTTGGCTTTCAACGCCTGAACCCTACGTTTTCCGAGTTCGCGCACTTGCCTGACCATCTCCGCCACGTCAGCACGGTTGGCATGGAGGTCTTCAATTAGCCATTCGTCGCCACCGGGAGTCTTGGCATTCCCGATCGGGCGGAGTCGTGTGTGAATGACTGCCATCAGGTCCTTGGCGTCGCCAGGACGTCGTATGGCATGGTCCAGTGTTGCTGCCGCGGCGAGTGGCTCAGTCGCCACGGCGCGCCGCCAGGCAGCCACTCCAGCGCCCCACGACGGGGACGCTTCGAGGATGGCCGCGAGCCCTGACTGGGTGCGTTCGACGGCGGCGCGAAGTTGTTCGGCTGCAACGATTTGCGCGAGGTAGTCGTATTCGGCAGCGAGTTGGTGCAGCGATCTGCCGCCTTCGCGTTCTTCGTCTCCCACTTCATGGGCCGTCCTTTCAGCACCTTGTGCGGCCAGCACTTCAGCGATGATCTCTTGCCATGTGGGCTCGGTAGCGTCTATGGCAACATGGTCCCGGGCGGAGTCGGATTCGCAGACGTACGCGGTGTTGCATTGGCGTCCTCGTGTCATGCCTACATAGAAGAGCTCGCGTGTCAGGCAGCCCTGCGTGAGGACGGTGTGGCTGGAGTCGACGGTAATGCCTTGGGAACGGTGTGCCGTGGTCGCATAGCCCAGCTCCGCTGACTCCGCCAGGTACTCACAGCTCAAACGAATGCTTTGGCCCGTGTCCAGACGGCGACCATGGATGGAGCCGTCGCGACTTGGATTGGAGGTGATTTTGATGAGGGTGCCGTTGCGGATGAAATCGCCAGCGTTGTCCTTGATGCGGCGATCGTTCTTGCGCGCAATGACGGTGTCGCCACGGCCTGCGCTGAGCCCGTCGCTGAGGAGGACCACATGCGTGGCATCAACCACCTTCCGGTCTACGAGTTCGGCATGGGCACGTTCATTCAGGGCCGTCACGGCGTCATTGTCCGGAGCGATCAGGATCGACTCCAAGCCGTTGCTGGTGTCTGCCACCCAGCTCTGGTAGGCCTGATCGATCATGTCCGCGTGGTCGCCATGACGCAACCGCCCATGGGCAGCGTAGCTCTGGATCGACTCAATATCCCCTTCCCTTAGCAGCAGCGATGCAGGTCCTTCCCACTGGTGGTTGAAGCGCCGAATACTGGTCAGCTGAACTGCCCGGCCCTTCCTGTCCAGCCAACCCAGGATCCCGCCGGCGTCGATCGAGTCCAGTTGGGCGGGATCTCCAACCAACACAATCTTGGCACCGGCATCCTGGGCCTGATGCACCAGCGCAGCCAACTGCACCGTGGAAACCATCGATGCCTCATCAATGATGACCAACTGGTTTGGTTGGAAACACCACTGTTGCTGACGCATAGCCAGGCCAGCCATGCGTTGGGCACTCCTGGTCTGTTGCCAGGACTGCTGTGCAGCAGTGCCTTCGAGATCACGGAACTGTTCAGCCCGTATGGCCGCACCTTGACCAACGGACTCATACAGCCACTTGGCGACATTCTCCGCTGCTAGCCCCAGCTTGCGCCCAAGGACCTCGGCGCTCGCAGCCGCCGGGGCAAGTCCAATCACACTGCCCGCCCCGTAAACCTTTTCCCAGCTCTGGCAGATCGCAGCCATGGTGGTGGTTTTCCCTGACCCTGCCGGACCAACGACGGCGTCCATGAATCTCCCGCTGCAAAGAACCTCATGCGCCGCTGCGGCTTGGTCCTCAGCTAGCACCGGGCTGCCGGGGTGAGCGCTGTTTTTGATGAGGACGGTGTCGGCAAGGCCGGGCGCGATGGAGGGTCCGGCGTCGTTCTTGCTCGTGTTCATGATGAGTTGTTCGTTGGCGAGAATGCTCGCGTCTGTGTAGAGGCGGGCCCCGGGGAATTCGAACACGCTGTGGCCGGCGAAGGCGACGTCATTCCCAGTGTTGAGCGGGATTTTGTAGCGGTAAGCGTTCAGGGCGACGCACTGTGATTCCGCCTCGGTGGTCACAGCGTCGATCAAGTGGCGGCGGTCGACGCCGGTGGCGCAGCGGATTTCGGCACAGATGCGTTCTGCCTCGGCCAGCAGGTTCCAGCGGCTCCACGTGGCCCTCCGCCTGGCCACCGCTTCCCGTGAAGCGGCCGCAGCAGCGGTCACCCAAGGCACCGTCAGGTCGGCGACGGTGACGGGTCGCTCATGGGACCGATCGATGGTGTGTCGCAGGACTTGTATCGGATCGAACCCCAACTTTTCGGCACGATCGCGCCACCCTGCAGAAAGACTGTCCAGCGGTTGAGGGTTCGTCTCTTTGGCTTGCCGGGTGGAGAGAGTTGCCTGTTGACGGAATTTAATGATGGTGGTGGCTGACGGGGCATACCCGTGGGTTTCCTCCCACTCGGCAATCAAGCGATCAGTCTCCGTATTGATGCCGTGAGAACGGCTGGAAAACTCCTGTATCAAGGCATCATCCACACCGACCAACTCATGGCGCGGATTCCGGTCATGACCAGCCGGCGGTCGAAAACCAGACACTGCACCCAGCCTGCATTGCAGCCGGTCAAAGAGGAGCCCGTTGTAGTGCACGCTGGCGGCCACCGTGGCTTTATAGAGGGTTCGTGAATCTAGAGTGGCCCACGCTTGGTCGGTGATTCTTTGTGCCCTGTTGGCGATGACGACGTGCGTGTGGAGCTGGGGATCGCGGGCGCGAGATTCCCAATGGTCAAAGGCGGCAGCCATGGCGCCGACGGTTCCGACGTGGGCGACGCCGCCTCGTCCAGTGCGAGTATGAATGGCAGATTCTTCCAACCATGCCAGGACTTCGTTGACGGCTTCGTGGTGCGCTGCGAGGATCTGCCGTTGGATCTCTTGCGGGGCCAGCGCCCACAGCGTCGAGACGGACTTAGGAACGCTGAAGGTTAGGTCGAAGCCAGCAACGGCATAGCGCTGAACCTCCTCGCCATTGCGATGGGCCACCGTCGTTTGGCCATGATGGTGCCCCAACGGCTCGTGGGTGTCGGGATGTTCGGCATGTGTGAAGACCACGTTGGCATCACTTGAGGTCACTGGATCCAGCGACTTGCGACTGATGCCGGTGAGTCCTTGGCCGAGCCACCTGCCAGGAGGGGTGCCAGCTTTCATGTAGTAACTGGTGGCATCACCCGAGGCGAGGGGGAAGTCGTCGGACATGGTGGTCTTCAGTAGGTACTTGACCCCGCTGTGAGCGGTGAGGCGGGCGATGGAGACAGTCACCGTGAGCCTGCCGGAATTTTCGTGTTCCACCCACGGCGGCGAAAGATATCCGCGGTGGGACGGTCGAGGGGGATACCGAGATGGTCGGTGAGCTGGAGCATCCGAACCGCGATCTGCATCAAATCCTGCACATCAGCATGCCGGTCCTTCAAGATTCGCGAGACTTCCAACGTCAACTCGACACATTCAGCTTTGGCCTCTGCAAGCTGTCCAGACTGATCAAAATACTTGGCACCCAACAGTTGGAGCCGAGTTCGCTGCTCATCAATCACTCTGTCTCGGGCCAGGACCGTTTCCTGAGACTTCGACGCAACCAGAGATGTTTCGGAGTGCAGGCTGCGCTGATGCTGCTTTTCAGCAAGGAGCAGGCGAGCATTCCCATCGGCACGCTCCACGGCGACAAGCGTTTGAGACGTTACTCGCGCGGTGGTCCGTCGCTTATCTCGACGACGGCGCTCGCGGTATCGCCCAGAGCACTCGGCTGAACAGTACAACTGAGTGGACCGACGAGGGTCAAAAGGGGCATGACATTGGGGGCACTTTTGCGTAGACATACAGACTCATGGTCATGGTGGCGTCTTCCCCCATGACTGCCCGTGGGACTTCCCGCCTCGGGTAAGACCTTGGATGCCAGACGTGTAAAGGATTTGAATGATTTTGGGTTGCGGTAGCAACATGGTGGGGTGGGGTGGATTTGCTGAGGGAACTGGCTTGGCGATGAGTGCTGGCCGCAGTGGTGGGCGGGGAAATTTTCGTTGGGATTGCGGTGACGCAGGGGAGTGCCGCTTGAGGTTCTCATGCGGCACTGGAATCCCTGTTTGGGATGATTACTGGATGGCGTGGCGGAGTCTTTCGATTTCGGTGGGGTTGTTTCCTGACCAGCGGTGGTCTTTGACGACGGGGCTTGGGAGTAACCAGGGTACCGGTCGTATCCGAGAGCGGCGGCATTGCTTGGATGTCAAGAACGACTGGCCTGAGGAAAAGACTTGCCGTCTTTTGGCCGGTTCTGGAAACTAGTGGGGACGCGGTGACCGTTTACTTCTCATAGCGAGTCCACCATCACGAATTTGCAGCACGCGGCCGATAATAGCATTTAACAGCGCTATAATCGTCTCATGACGATTCAATCGGAGATCTCTCCGGATTCCTGTGCCAAGCTCGATCCCGCGACGGCGTTGTTCCATTCCCTCAGCGACCCTACCCGGCTGAATATTGTGAAGCGGATGGCCGGGGGGGAGGTGCGGGTGAGTGACCTGACCAGGGAGCTGGGCCTGGCACAGTCTACGGTCTCGGCGCATATGGCCTGTCTGCGGGACTGCGGCTTGGTCGAGGGACGGGTGCAGGGCCGCAGTGTCCATTACTCTCTGTCCCGTCCGGAGTTGATGGACATGCTCGCCCAGGCTGAGGTTCTGCTTGCCGCCACCGGAAACGCCGTCAGCCTGTGCCCGAACTACGGCACTGGTAGCACTAATGCCGATCTGACAAAGGAAAGCGCACGATGAGTGATGCCTGCGGCTGCAGCGATGACAAACCAGAAACCGGCACTTCCGAAGAGTCGGATGACATCCTCGGATTCTGGCAGGTAACTGAAGTTCGCGCAGCGGCGGTGTCCTGCGTGCTCCTATTGGCAGCGTGGATCACAGGACTAGCCGACGGACCTCAATGGTTGATGCTTCCGTTGGAAATCGGGGCGCTGCTGGTGGCTGCGTGGACGTTCGTCCCCTCGACGCTTCGACGCCTGGCCAAGGGCAGGATTGGGGTCGGTACGCTGATGACGATCGCCGCGGCAGGCGCTGTGGCCCTTGGCCAGTTTGAGGAAGCTGCCATGCTGGCCTTCCTGTATGCCATATCTGAGGGGTTGGAGGAGTACTCGCTGGCGAAAACACGGCGGGGTCTGCGGGCTCTGCTGGACCTGGTCCCGGCTGAGGCGACCATCCTGCGTAACGGTGCCGAAATTGTGGTGTCACCGGAGCACCTCACCCTCGGAGATGTCATGGTCGTTCGACCCGGGGAACGGCTCGCCACCGATGGCCGGATCATCTCCGGGCGGACTTCTTTGGACACTTCGGCACTCACCGGTGAATCTGTGCCCGTTGAGGTCGGACCGGGATCCGAGGTCTATGCCGGATCCATTAACGGCACCGGGCCACTGGAGGTCCAAGTAACCAGCACCGCTGAGGACAACTCCTTGTCCAGGATCGTGCACATCGTCGAGGCCGAGCAGTCACGCAGGGGTCCTGGGCAGCGTCTGGCTGACAATATTGCCAAAAGGCTCGTTCCGGGCATCCTAATCGCCGCAGCCTTGATCATCGTCTTCGGTTTCATCGTTGGCGAGCCGCTGCTGTGGTTCGAACGCGCCCTGGTTGTCCTGGTGGCAGCCTCGCCGTGTGCACTGGCGATCTCCGTTCCTGTCACGGTTATTGCCTCGGTTGGTGCGGCCAGCCGTATCGGGGTGCTCATCAAGGGTGGTGGAGCCCTCGAAATGCTCGGCAGGATTCGCACCGTAGCTTTAGACAAGACGGGCACTCTGACCCGGAACAAACCTGCCGTGATCGACGTCCTGGCTACCGGGTCCGCCACACGGGAGCAGGTGCTAGCCCTTGCCGCCGGGCTGGAATCGCGCAGCGAACACCCGCTCGCCCGCGCCATCCTTGCCGCCACTCCGGATCGAGTCGTCGTGACCGATGTAGACACGGTACCCGGTGCTGGCCTAGCGGGTCTGTTTGAGGGTGAACCTGTCAGGCTCGGCCGTCCCGGCTGGATCGATGCCGGCCCCCTGGCCCCGGAGATCGAGCGGATGCAGCACGCCGGTGCCACCGCCGTCCTTATCGAATCAGCAGGAAAAGTCATTGGTGCCATCGCGGTCCGGGACGAGTTGCGCCCCGAAGCCGGGCAGGTTATCGCTCGGCTGAAAGCCTCCGGGTACACCACGGTCATGCTCACCGGTGACAATGTCATCACCGCGACCGCACTGGGTAAGGAAGCGGGTATCAGCGAAGTCCACGCGGATCTGCGCCCCGAGGAAAAGGCGGAAATCATTCGCAGGCTCCAGGTCCGCCAGCCCACAGCCATGGTCGGTGACGGTGTCAATGACGCTCCCGCCTTGGCGACCGCCGACACCGGCATCGCAATGGGAGCGATGGGTACCGACGTCGCGATCGAAACTGCTGACATAGCGCTGATGGGCGAGGACCTGAACCACCTGCCCAGGATCCTAGACCACGCGCGCAGGACCCGGACCATCATGCTCCAGAACGTGGGCATGTCCCTGGTGCTGATCGCCGTGTTAATCCCCCTGGCACTGTTCGGGATATTCGGCTTGGCCGCCGTGGTCCTTATTCACGAGTTGGCCGAAATCGTCGTGATCGCCAACGGCGTCCGGGCGGGGCGACTGAGTCGTACCACTGTGCTCGAGCCAGCCAAGTCCGACGCCGCTTTGGAACCGGCAGCATGAGCGCCGAAACCACGGCGCAGCCAGCGGCACCCGCCCGAGCCGCCCGCAGGACTCGGACCGGGCTGCTCGTCTGGGTGGCCGTACTGGCCGGTGTCGACCTGGCCATCAAGGCACTGGCCGAAACCCTGCTCGCGACCGGAGCGACGGTCGAGCTGGGGGTGATGAACATCCGCCTGCTCCACAACACGGGTGTCGCCTTCAGCCTCGGATCGGGCCTTCCAGTCTGGGTCGTCATCACAGCCACGGGCTTGATCATCACCGCCCTAGTCTGGCATGCCCTCAAAACCGCACCCGCCATGACTGGCCTCTCCCTGACTGGCGCGGCACTGCTGATAGGTGGCGCCATAGGGAATTTCATCGACCGGCTCGACGGACGCGGCGTCGTGGACTACCTTCACACCGGCTGGTTTGCCACCTTCAACCTCGCCGACGCCTTTGTCACCGTTGGGGTAGGGCTCTACATTCTGGGTACATTGATAACCACCCGGCCACCTCCGCAACCCTAGATGACCCGCTTGACGGGCGTTGGGCGCCGCGCAAAACGCCGGCGGTCAACGCTTTCACCCGTAGAAGATCTCGCCGATATGACACTAGATTTGGCCGCAGTAGGCATGTTCGCAGCTATCAACTTTGACGACGTTGAAGCATTTCTCCGCACGCTTTCCGTGCACCCAGACAAGGGGCCTCCCGCGCACGACACATCAACAGCAGAGCCTTCACCGGATTCTTGACACTCGCAGCCCACTTCACCTAACCCCGCAGCTCCGCTAGTCCTTAGCCCTAGATAGTTCGCTTCTTCACGAGCCACCCATTGATGTCTCGGTTACAGTCGGTAACAAGGACCAAGATGACAACTTCCAAGCCCCCAACTGCCAAGCCGCCGAAGGAGCACCATCCATCGGTGGACTCCCCTTCTCCCAGTGGCCCGCGACGCGCTCAAGATGCTCACCACGATCTTGTTGGCTCTCAACCGATACCCAAGCCACAGGCGCAAGCTCATCGCTTCTGACGCGTCCCAAGCCGTTTCGCAGCTTTCACCCAGATTCCGCCCATACAATACACAACAAATGAAACAGCAGAAGCTATGAACAGAAGGGACTTCACCGTGCGCATGATCCATGACCTACCCGCGGCAGGGGTCCTCCTGCGCTGGGGCGGATTCCTCGCCGTAGTGATTGCCATAATCGGCGGTATTCTGAGCATTCATATTGTAGCTAGCGGATCGATGACAGCAACCCAAATGAGCACGGAATCTGCCGCGGCTTCCAGTCATGTAAATCTTGACGGCGACAACTTCGCAGACACTGCGGTCGCCCACAGCGCCCTGCACAGTCCAACGGCTGTCAGGGCCGCCCTCAATTGTCCGGCCACTGAGCATACGGCTAACATGTCCATTCACAGCGACTGCACGCCAGCTATAGGTTCCGCATCTGTGAGCGTTCCGCTACCAGGAACGCTCACTCATCTTGGCCCGGGTGCGGCGTTCCTGCACGCGCCAATACACGAGGCTGCGGACCGTCCCCTTGACCCGCCATCATTAAAGCAACTCTCGATCAGCAGAACGTAAACCAACGAATCGACCCGTGGACTATTCACGGGTCCTCGTTGACGCGCCCTCAAACTGAGGCCGCTCGCTGCATATCCAGAAGCTGGAATGAAGGACGTTGTATCATGAAAAAACCGCTAGTCGCTACTTCCACGGTTGTTGCCGCCATGATGGCAGTAGCCGAATGTTCCACAGAGAACGATGGCGGAGCCAAGTCCGACTTGAAGCGCGGCAGCTCACCCCTGGCCTCACAATCATCGGGCACGGAGGCGGATCACAATTCTGCCGACACAACGTTCACTCGAATGATGATCCCGCACCACGTCCAGGCCGTGGAAATGGGCGACATCATGCTCGGCAAGACCGGCCTTGACGCCAAGATCACCGCACTGGCCGCAAATACCACGGCAGCCCAAAACCCGGAAATTGTGATGATGAATGCTTGGCTGACCGGGTGGTCCGAGCCGACAGCCGTAGTGGACCACAATTCCATGAACGGCATGAGGACCTCGGAGGACCTTGACAAGCTCCCTGCCGCCGAGGGCACCGAGGTGAGCAAGCTGTTCCTCACCCAGATGAGCGCCCATCACGAAGGCGTCAATGAAATGGTCTACAAGGAGCTCGCCAGCGGCGAGAACGTTGATGCTGTCGTTTTGGCCAAGAGCATTGTTGCCGCGCAAGAAAAATAAATCAAGGCCATGAAGGACTTGCTCGCCTCCCTGTGACCCAGGGTAAGGGCAAAATGCCGGTGGCGGTCCGCAGCGCGCTGGAATCACCACTGGAACCCACGTCCTTCGAATTGTTCCCACTCTCTTCCCTCGTCTTTTGGAGTACCCCGTGAAACCCCGCACTACTGCCCGTGTCAGCAACCCAATTGCAGCCCTGGTTCTGGCGTTGCCGCTGGTCCTGGCCGGATGCACAACATCGACCACTCAAGTCAGCCCCACACCCTCGGCAGCCGTTGAGTCGGATCATGTGCATGGCATCAGTGTTGACCCAGCATCGTCTAGGATCCTGCTGGCCACCCACGATGGTTTGTATGACGCCACGACGAAAACCGCCGCAAAGATCAGTGACACCACCATCGACCTGATGGGGTTTACGGCCACCGCCGAACCTGATGTTCTCTTCGCCTCCGGTCACCCCGGACCCGGATCCTCGCTGCCGAATCCTGTTGGGCTCATACAGTCGACGGACGCAGGGAAGACTTGGCAAGAAATCTCCCGAGGTGGTGAGTCCGACTTCCATGCGCTCACCGTCAGCGGCAATTCCCTGGTTGCCTTCGACGGTCAGCTGCGCACCAGCTCCGACGGAAAGTCTTGGACCACATCGGCAACTTCTTTCACTCCTACTGTGTTGGCTGGCAGCCCCGCCTCCACAGTAGTACTGGCCACGACCCAAGACGGCCTCCAGCGCTCCACCGACAGCGGAAGGACCTGGCAACTTGTTCCGAAAGGGCCGACCATCCAGTTTGTGGCAATCGCCACACCAACTGAAAAGGCACCCACGGAAGCAGTGGGTATCACAACGGACGGCAACGTCTTCCTCTCCACCGACACGGGGCTAACTTGGGCTGCAACAGGGAACATTTCTGGCCAGGTGGAGGCCGTAACCGCAGTGGAGAACAGTTCCGGTAAACCTTCGATTTGGGTGTCAACCACCACCGGCGTTCAAATCTCCACCGACGGCGGCGCAACCTTTCGCCCGGCCAGCTCATAACGTCATGAGTATCGGAGAGTTCTTCGCCACCACGGTAACCTCAGGGGCTTTGCTCGTAGCGATGCCCCTGGCACTCATTGCCGGGATCGTCTCGTTCATGTCTCCATGCATTTTGCCGCTCGTACCCGGCTATCTCGGCTATGTCTCGGGCCTAACTGACCCCAACCAACCCAAGAACCGGCGTCGTGTACTTGCCGGGGTCGGATTGTTCGTGCTCGGCTTTGGTGCCGTGTTCACCCTGTATGGCGCTGCCTTCGGGATGATCGGGTCCTGGCTCGTCCGCTGGCAGGACCCGCTCATGCGCATCATGGGCGTCGTCGTCATTGTCATGGGCCTAGTGTTATTGGGGAAATTTTCCTGGCTGCAACAAAGCCGCAAGCTGTCATTGACACGCAGGACCGGGCTCGGCGGGGCGCCGCTGCTGGGCATCGTTTTTGGCCTTGGCTGGACACCCTGTATGGGTCCCACGCTCAGCGCCGTGCTGGCCCTCAGCGTCACCTCCGGCAGCACCTGGCGAGGTGCGCTCCTGGCGTTCGTCTATTGTCTGGGCCTCGGCATCCCCTTCCTGCTCGTCGCCCTCGGATTGGGCTGGGTAACCAAGGTCATGGGCCTGGTCCGCCGGCACATTCGCATCGTCAACATCGCAGGAGCATCCATGCTGATTCTCCTGGGCCTCATGATGGTCAGCGGACTCTGGATGAAATGGATCTACCAGTTACAGAACCTCTCCGGCACGTATTTGACGCCGGTCTGAAGACCCCAAATCAGATGAATCAACCTGAAGGACTCCTGATCCTATGACTACCAACTCCGCCTCCACTGGGAAAATGAACTTCGGCGACGGCGCCGGTGGGTATCCTCCCGGGCGACCCGAAATTCCACGACAGGTCCGCACCCAACCGTTTGGCTGGCTCCTCGTCACCACGGGGGCCGTTGGCTGGCTGGCTTCCGGAGCGTTGGCTCTGGAGAAACTCGAGGTACTCAAGGACCCCGGCTATGAAACAGTGTGCGATATCAACCCGTGGGTGTCCTGCGGGAAAGTCATGCAGACGTGGCAGAGCTCCATATTTGGCTTCCCCAACATGTTCATCGGAATCGTTGCATTCGCCATCATCATCGCCATCGGATTGGCGCTGATTTCCGGTGCAGCATTTGCACGGTGGTACTGGATAGGAATGCAGATCGGCATCACTCTCGGCTTTGCCTTTGTTGTATGGCTATGGTCTCAAGCCTTGTATTCGATCCATGTTCTTTGCCCTTTATGCATGGTCGTCTGGGCAGTCATGATTCCCTTGTTCGTCTGGGTCACGATCCGAAACATCGAGCATGAAGCCATCAAGGTCCCCATCCCGGTGGCGCGATTCTTGGGTGACTCTGGTTGGCTCATCGTCGCAGTGATCTATGTGGCCGCAGCCGCGAGTATCTTCTTTGCTTTCATTGACGCATTCCTCGGCACATCAGCACTGTGAAGATCTAGCCAAATAGTACATATTCCGTCCCCGTGAAGGTCGAACACTCCACGTTCCACATTGAATCCCTAGAACACAAAAACCAAGAAAGTAGCCAACACGATGACACAGAAACCAACTAGTACACCCAATCCGGAGAATGCCGTGGCGAAGAAAGCCAGACTGGTCGTCTGGATACTCCTAGGCGCCATTGTCGCCGCTGGCATCATCTGGTACGCCGTCTTTACCGCAAACCGGCCCGCTCTGGAGGCAACCACGCAACCGACAGTTGACGTTCAACTTGTGCGAGAGGACAGCCACCGACTCACCACACCTACCACAGAGAAAGCCCAACTCGTGGAATTCCTCGATTTCGAATGCGAAGCCTGTGGAGCGATGTATCCGATTGTTGAAGACCTGAAGAAAGAATTCGGAGACCAGATCACCTTCGTCAACCGCTACTTCCCACTACCCGGTCACACGAATTCTGCCACTGCCGCTTTGGCGGTTGAGGCCGCTGCACAACAAGGCAAATATGAACAGATGTACTCGAAGATGTTCCAGACGCAGGCGCAGTGGGGCGAACAACAGGAAACCAGGGCCCCCCTGTTCAGGACGTTCGCAGAGGAGCTCAAGTTGGACATGGCGGCTTACGATGCGGCCGTTGCGGATGAGAAGACAAAAGACAGGATCCGTCAGGACATCGCTGACGGTAAGGCCCTCGGCGTGACAGGAACCCCGACTTTCTTCTTGGATGGAGAAAAACTCGAAATCACCAGCGAAGCAGATTTCCGCCAAAAACTTGCCGCCGCGACAAAATAGTCACTATCCGTCCTCACCAACCTAGACAGTGGGCGCGATGGCCCTCCTGGTCGTAGCGGCAGCCCTATTCTCCGAAGCAGTCGGAGGCGCTCTCGTTGAGTCATTGCCTCCGCCGATGCAATCAAGGTGGCGGTCGTGGCAAGTCAGGGACTCAACGGCGCGCTTGATGCAAGAAGGCTATGGAACCTTTTCAAGCGTGAACGATGATGAGGTGACGGCTGATATGTAGAAACGTTTGTCAAGGGGCAGTGGTGAGCGGCTCCCTACTTCTTTGGTGGGGGCCGCTGGTGGGGTGCCGTCCGGGCGTGGTGGTCGTGCTGGCGAGTCTTGTATTCGACTGCAGTGTCAGACTGATATACGCGGGTTGGTTACCGCAGGACAATTGTTCGGCTGGGGCGTATCGATGTCTAAAGTCGGGCGTCAACGGTATAGGCCGTTTGCCCATAGTCGTGTCTCGAGTTAGCCCCAAGGTGCTGCCACGTCACGTCCGCTACAGCCCGGAAGGCACGTTTGTTAGGCCGCGTTCATGCGGCCTCCTGGTGCTTGCTCGCCCTGTTGGAGGGGTGCGGCCAGGGACCAGCACCAGCTGGCGAGTTCCCGGGCGACCGCTGTATTGGCGATAACGGAACGTTTTTTGCGGGCATCGAAGACTTCCCATTTGTGGTGGAGTCGGTGGTTGCCTTCCAGTGCACGGATCCTGGTGGCTGGGTCCGCGAAGACGTCCCGTTTCTGCACCCCGTCTTTGACCAGCGCGTCGAGCTGCAGCTGCGCATCTTGGCTTGAGGTGCTCACCCGCGTGTATCCCAAATGTCTCACGCCTTCATTTTGGCTCAGAAACTCCTAAAAGGCACCGCGGCAGGTAAGACGTTTTACGGTGGGGCGACTTTTTGAGACGTTCGGCGCCCCGTCACCCCGGGTCAGCTGATGTCATTTTCAGTACCCGTCTGCACAAATTTCAGCACTTGCCTGCACAGCCGTCTTGTGCCCGTAGCGGGAACGCTGAGCGGGCACCGGGAACGCCACCCGAGTTCAGTAACATTCGGAATGTCTCAGTTCGCATTCACCTCATTTGAGGCGGGAGTACATGTACATGTCTTTACGCTGCCCGCCGACTTCCTGCCAACTATGCAGCAACCCCTCCTGGCGCATAGCCGCAGCGCTCCGCAGCTCGCCAAGAACCTTGATTCCAAGGCTCGACGTAAAGCTCCAACCGGTGTATCTCTGGCAGGCTTAGCCCCCACCCTGACAAGGCATCCAGGGCGGTAGAGACTATTCCTTGGTTTCGATGACGAGGGGCAACCCAGTATCCAATGCTGGCGCGGCCTTGACCGGAATTTTTCAGCCACAGTCCGATTTGGCCCAGTGCTTGATCAGAGCTTGCATCCGCGATGGCGTATGAATATCCGGATCGATCCACAAGCCGATGGTGCTGCCGGTCGATGAAATCGAGTATTTCCTTGTCCGTGCCGTTTCTTGGAACAGTCGTAATCAAAGGAATCAACAGATCGACCGATACTTCTCGAACCAGCTCAGCATCCTTGGCCTCGAATGGGCGTAGACGAAATTCCAAGGCATCCAAGACGGGCTGATTCAAAGGGTCCATCCAGAAAGCCTAACGGTTCGGATCGACGGCTAACTCTGAGAAATCTACGACGTACGCGAACTGTCCCGTATGCCGGTCCTCCACCGGACACACCAGCCGCTGACCTGCTGCTGTGACTGTTAGTTCAGACTGGCGGATAATTCACAGTCGGGAATGGCGGTTCCGATCGCCGATTCGAGAACTATTTGCAAGAATCGTCGGCAGGGAATCAACTGCGTCGTCCCATGTTAGTCTCTGGGTATATGCCCTGTATCTGGGGCTCTCCTGACGCATCCGTGGGTCTTTTGGCGCCATGGGAGCGGTCGCCGTCGGCATCGTCCTCAATATTCTTGGGCAAATTTCCAAGGACGAGACCCTGACATTCGCATCGCTGGCCGTCATCGCGGTGTGGGGCTGGTGCTTCACAGCGCAGGTGTTGTCATCCGCCGTCACAAAGTCCAGAAAAGCCTCCGGAAGTAGCCACCTGCCAAGGCATCGATTCCAGCCGGTCAAGCCCATTGGTGTGGTGTAACCCGGTTGCCGCGTGATCCTTGGGTTGGTTGGGCGTCGAGCGCCAGGTCCGCGGTGCCCGCCTCCTCTGCGGGGGTTCCGCCCAGACCAGTTGTACGTAGTGCTTGTGAGTAATTAACCTCGTTTTGGTGGTTGCGCCATTACTGTTGTGGTAAGGCGGGTTTGGCGGAGTCGGTGGCACGGTGGTTTGAGGTTCTGCGGCCTCATCTGTCGGAGTTCCAGCGGAGGATGTGGTTGGGTGCGGAAGCGGCGGAGTTGGGCTCGGGCGGAGTGGGTGTAGTTGCTCGTGCCACGGGCGTTGCCGCGGATACGGTGCGGTGCGGACGCACGGAAGCCGCGAGCGGAGTGGAGCTCTCGTCGGGGCGTTCACGTAAGCCCGGCGGCGGCCGTAAACGGGCCGAAACGCATGATGAGCTCTGACCGCGGCGTTTGAATCGCTGATCGATCCGGCTACCCGCGGGGATCCGATGTCGCCCCTGCGATGGACTCCAAATTGATCCGGAAGCTGACCGCTGAGCTCCGCGGGGAAGGCCATCTGGTCAGTGATTTCGTGGTCCGAAGGCTGTTGCGCGAGCAGGGTTACAGTCTGCGGGCCAACGTCAAGACCGCCGAGGGCGGCCAGCCTCCGGATTAAGCCGAGGGACAGTTCGTGTATCTCAACGATCAGGCCCGCCAGCACATGGCCACCGGGGACACCGTGATCAGTGTGGATGCGAAAAAGAAGTTGCGACACCAGCCCAAACCATGCAGTTCCACCGCCGGCGTGCCCGGAGGACACATCCGCGCCCCCGAAAAACCCGACGACGAACCGCCCATTGCTTACATCTGCTCAAATGATAAGATGTTCATATGAGTCAACAGAGCCGACGACTTCAGTCCATCCCCGACCCTGACGGCCCTTCCGGGTCCCGGGACAACGGCGGCGACCGGGCACGGGTTGACATCCTCCAGGGGGCGCTGCCCTCGGTGGAGGATGTCGAACGGGTCGCCGCTGTGTTCCGGCTGATGGGCGACCCCGGCCGGGTCCGGATCCTCGCCACCCTGCTCGAAGCCGGTGAGGTCTGCGTGCACGACCTTGCCTCGGTGAGCGGCCAGAGTGAATCCTCGGTGAGCCAGGCCCTTCGGCTCATGCGCGCGCACCGCGTCGTGGAAACCCGCCGCGCGGGCCGCGTCGTTTTCTACCGGCTCGGCGACAGCCACGTCCGGATGCTGCTGGACATGGCGATCACCCACGCCAGCCACTCCCCGGCCATCACGGCAACCCCTGCCACCACTGACCCCCCCCACCGACCCCACCCATCAGGAGCCATCATGAACCCTTCACCCACCGCACTCACCTGCCCCAAATGCGGAGCGGAGATGCGTCCCTACGAACGCAACGGCGTCGTCATCGACCAGTGCACCGGCTGCCGCGGAATCTTCCTGGACCGGGGCGAGCTCGAGTCTTTGATGGACGCCGAAAGCTCCTTCAACGCCGCCCGGAATCCCGCGCCCGGATACCCCCGACCCCAGTACCCGGACCAGAGGGACAGCCACCACGACGGCCGCGACTCCGGGCACGGGGACCGGCACGACCGCCGCAAGCGCGGCGGATTCCTCGGCGACCTGTTCGGGTAACCCCCGACGCCTTATACCCGCACCCCTTACCCAGACCGGCCCTGACACTAGGAATGACCACGTATGGCAACCGACACCCAACTTGACCTGAAGACCGTGCTGCCGGAGGCACTGGATGAACAGGACGCCTGCGTCCAGACGCTGACCGACGGCCTTCAGGCCCGGGAGGGCATCATGAGCGCGCACGTCAAACGCGCGGACGGCACCGAAGCGGCCCAGCTGTGCGTACATTTCGAACCGGACGTCATCAGCCTGCAGCGCATCCGTGAACTGGCCGTGTCCCTGGGCGTACGGGTGGACAGCGACTTCGGCCACCTCAGCATCGACGTGGACGGCATTTCCAGGCCCGCCCGGGCGCAGCTGCTCGAACAGCGGCTGCGCAGCCTGGACGGTGTGGCGGAGGCCCACGTCTCCGCCACCGGGTCCGTCGCGGTCGAATACCTCGCGGACCGGACCTCGGAGAAGGCGATTACGGACCTTCTCACGCGCTTCGGGACACCACCGCGCGCAGGCCGGCCCGGTCCCGCCAAAGCACCCGCGGCAGGTGCCGGCGAAGCCGCCGCACCCAAGGCCGAAGCGCACGAAGACCATGATCACAAGCACGGCGGGATCTTCGGTGAGCGCAGCGAGCTGATCTTCGCGATCCTGTGTGCCCTGACCCTCGCCACGGGTTTCCTGCTCGGGCTGAGCCCTACGGTGCCGGACGCGGTCTCGACGGCACTGTACATCGCCGCGTATTTCTTCGGCGGCTACTACACCCTCAAGGAAGCCATCCAGACCGTGATGGCCAAACGGTTCGAAATCGACTTCCTCATGCTGGTCGCGGCCGCCGGCGCCGCGGTGCTCGGGGAGCTCGCAGAGGGCGCCCTGCTGCTGGCACTGTTCAGCATCGGCCACGCCCTGGAAGGCTACGCCATGGGACGGGCCCGGCGCGCCATCCAGGCGCTGGCCGAACTCGCCCCGGAAAGTGCGATCGTCAAACGCGACGGCACAGAGCAGGAGATCCCGGTCGGGGAGCTACGGATCGGCGACACCGTCATCATCAAGCCCAACACCCGCATCCCCTCCGACGGTTACGTCACAGTTGGCGAGAGCAGCGTGGACCAGTCAGCCGTAACCGGGGAGAGCATCCCCGTGGACAAGGCCCCGATCGGGCCGCAGGCCTCCCGCAACGAGGTGGACATCCCCGCGGAGAGCCGCATCTACGCCGGCACCGTCAACGGGCCCGGCGTACTGGAGATCGCAGTGACCCGGCTGTCCAAGGATTCCACGCTCGCGCGCGTCGTGCGGATGGTCAGCGAAGCCCAGGCCCAGACCTCCCCCACCCAACGATTCACCGACCGGTTCCAGCGCGTGTTCGTCCCCGCCGTGCTGATCCTCGTCGTCGTACTGCTCTTCGCCGGCCTCGTCATCGACGAACCCTTCTCCGCCACGCTCTACCGGGCCCTGGCCGTCCTGGTCGCCGCCAGCCCGTGCGCCCTGGCAATCTCCACCCCGAGCGCGGTCCTGTCCGGACTGGCCCGCGCCGCCCGCGGCGGCCTGCTCATCAAAGGCGGCGGCCCGCTGGAAAACCTCGGCACCCTGCGCGCGATCGCCTTCGATAAAACCGGCACCCTCACGGAGGGCAAACCGGAAATGACCGACGTCGAACCGGCTGACGGCGTCAAGGAATCCGAACTGCTCAACGTCGCCCTCGCCGTCGAGTCGCAAAGCGACCACCCGCTCGCCTCCGCCATCGTGAGGGCGGCCCGCGCCCGGCTGGACGGAACACCCCTGCTCACCGCCGGGGCAGTCACCAGCATCACCGGTCGCGGCGTCAGCGCCGTGATCGACGGCGAAGAGATCCACATCGGCAAACAACGGCTGTTCACGGAAATCGACGGCTCGCCGCTGACCAAAGACATCGCCGACTCCACCGCCCGGTTGGAGGCAGCAGGCCGGACCACCATGGTCGTACGACGGGGATCCCGGTACCTGGGCGTCCTCGGCCTGATGGACACGCCCCGGGACTCCGCGGCGACGGTCGTCACGCAACTGCGCCAGGCCGGCATCCGCCACATGATCATGCTCTCCGGCGACAACCAGACCGTCGCCGACGCAGTCGCCGGCAAGCTCGGACTCGACGAGGCCCGCGGCGATCTGCTGCCCGAAGACAAAGTCACGGCCGTCATCGACCTGCGCGCCAGGGAACACAAGGTCGCCATGGTCGGCGACGGCGTCAACGACGCACCCGCCATGGCCAACGCCACCGTCGGGATCGCCATGGGCGCCGCCGGCTCCGACGTCGCCATGGAAACCGCCGACGTCGCGCTCATGGGAGATGACCTGCAACGGCTCCCCTTCGCCGTGAACCTCAGCCGCCAGTCCAGCCGGATCATCCGCCAGAACCTCTGGGCCAGCCTCGGCGTTGTTGCGATCCTCATCCCGGCCACCATCACCGGGACCATCGGCATCGGCCTGGCCGTCCTGGTCCACGAAGGATCAACCCTGCTCGTCGTCGCCAACGCCCTCCGCCTCCTGGCCTACCGCGAACCCAAAACCAGCTAGCGCTCCTTCAGCGGCGGAAAATCGGCGGTGACGTTTGTGTCTCAAATCTGACGGGAACCGGAGTTCTTACCGTGGTCGTCGACCACAATTCCCGGCGGCTGCTCTGGGCGGCACCGGGCCGCGACAAGGCCACCCTGCGCACTTTCTTCGACGGCCTCGGCGACGAGCGTTCGGCCAGGATCACCCATGTCAACGCGGACGCGGCCCCTGGATCACCGCCGTTATTGCCGAGCGCTGCCCCGATGCCATCCTCTGCGCTGATTCCTTCCAAATTGTCCAATGGGCCACCGAAGCACTCGACGAGGTCCGCCGGGGCGCTTGGATCGACGCCAACGAAACCGCACGGGGCGGCCAGCGCCCTCTCGGCCGGAGTGAAGAACTCCCGCTACGCGCTGTGGAAGAACCCGGAGAACCTGACCGAAAAGCAGCAGACCAAGCTCGCCTGGATCGTGCAGATCGACCCCGGGCTCGGCCGGGCCTACTACCTCAAGGAAGGACAGCGGCTGGTCGTCAAACTGCCGTACGAGGAGGCGGCCGAGGCCCTGGACTTTCGAATGGGCGGATCGAATCGTTGACTACGAAATTACGCCTCCTCACCCGGATCGCGTTCGGCTTCAAATCACCCGAGGCCCCGATCTCGCTGGCCATGCTCAGCCTCGGCGGTCCCAAACCCGTGCCCCCCGAGCGCGTGAAGCTTCTCCACATTCAGTTTCGCCCGTCCGCTTGGCTGCACCTCGATGCTGATCTTCGCGTCATCACCGGCTTCCTCGAGCCGCTCGGCCGTCTGCCGCCAGGTGGCATCCAGCACCTCGACTAACTCCCGCAGGTGCGCCTCGGCATCCTCCTCCAGGCTCAGTCCGGCCAGGATGTCCTCGCGCACCGCCTCCCACTCCGTTCCCATCAGCAGGCGGGCGCGTGGGTCCGACCAGCGGTGCGAGGGCGAGGCGAAGATGTCCCGACGCTTCAGGGCGCGGAAGAGCTGTTCCAGGACACACACTACGTACGCGTCGCGGTCCACCGTCCCCTCCGGTTGCTCGGCGTTCGCATACACCGCCTTGTGCCAGTGCGGCGGCACGAGCGTGTCGTCGATCTCCCGGGGCAGCAGCGGCTTCTCGCCGACCTTCCTGCGCGAGAGTGCTGGCAGCTTCTTCACCCCTGCCAAGATGCTTACCCCGCCGGTTGCGGCTTCCAGCGCCGAGGTCTCACCCAAAAGAGACAAGAACGACTTGACGGTGTTGTAGCGCAGTGCCGGCGCCCCGCGCAGTGCGGTTTGTGCCGAGTCTCCGTCTTGGAGCACCAAGGTCACTACCGTGGCGGCCGCGCCCGACATCACCGACCGGGGCGCGATCTCCTCCAAGGCCCGCCATAGCGCGGTCACATCCACCTCACCCCCGGCTTCCTCGATGGACTCCAGCTTCTCGAGGAACACCTTCGCTGCCCTTGCCACGATCCGTGCCGCATTCTCCAGCTGCGGCAGGGTGGACAGGCGCTGCTTGTCAGTGGCGCGCCTCGCGGTGCTGATCAGCCTGGTCGCCATGAGGATCTCGAACAGATCCAGGGCATCATCGATCGCCTTGGCCTCCAGATGGCGCATCACGGCGGTGAGTATCGCCGTGCGCTTGGGTTCCGCGGTCCGCTCCAACTTCGGGGCCTTGGTGCCCAGCCCGTACCGAGCCAGCACCGAGAGCCGGTTCGGCGGTATCTGTTTCAGCTTCAGCCGTCTCAGCCCGAAGGCGGCGATGTCCTCAACCCGCTGCAACGCACCCTTCATCGCGGTGCCGGTGGTCCGCGTTGGCGGTCGACGCATACGCTCCAGTTCCGAGTACCGGGTGTCCTCCGGTGTTTTCAGCGTGGCAACCAAGTTCCCGGGCAGCGCCGGATCCGCCCGCAGGGCGGCCTTGGCAACCGTGGCGTGCAGCCGCTTCTCGGCGATGGCACGGACCTCGGAAACCTGCCGGGCCAGCACGTTCACCCCGGGTAGCAGCACCCAGTGCCGACGCAGCCAACCCGCCGCGTGGTTGAACAACGCGACAGGTCCCTCGGCGTGCGTCCACGCCCGCCCGTGCAGGAACGCCCTGAACATCCGCCCGTGGGCGGGGTCCTCGTACTGGTGGTAGCCGTATGCATCGCGGATCACCCACGCGTACTCATACGCTGTCTTGGGCCGCTCGGTGTACTCCTTGAGGCAGGAAGGATCCTCAATCTCCAGCTGTTGCGCCAGATGCTCAACGACCGGCCACGGCACGGCCGAGGGGTTATCCAGGAACAGCCCGATGTACCGGACCGTGCACATCTGCAGGGCGAAGCCTAGGCGGTTGTGGTCGCCTCTTCGTTTCGCGATCAGGTTCCGGTCCTCGTCGTCGAGGAAGAAGAAGCGCTCCAGCTCAGGCCGCGTCGGTTCCTCGGCGAACCTTCCATAGGCCTGCGCCTGTTCATCAGTCAAAAATTCCACGGGCATAAGACTGACAATAGCCGCCCCACCAGCAATTGAACCGTCTCGGAAATTATGCCGCCAGTTTTCTGGCGGCATAATTTCCGGGACGGTTCATCATGCTTTCGTTCCGATAGGCAGCTCTTTTGAGACTGGTTCTGAGCGAGATCGGCCCATGGGCTAGGCAATCGGAGGGATGCCTTTGCCACTCTTGACTGGGCGCACGCCAAGGGGGTACCCACTTAGCGGCAAATAAATGCCTGCAAGTGGATACCCCCTCACCGCAAGCTGGTCGGGATCACAGAGATGAGTCCTGCACCACCAAATCGAAAGTAGGTCCTATACACAGCAAGTAATTTGCACCTGGGCAACCTTTTTTGCCCCACTCCGGACTGGGACGACAGCTCGGAGTGTGGGAATGCTGGCGAGGGAGGTCTAGACAAAGGGGTCAGGGTCGACAGTCTGGCCGTTGACCATGACTTCAAAGTGGAGGTGGCAGCCGGTGGAGTTACCAGTTGTGCCTGCTCCCGCCACTAGGGCTCCCTGGGTGACTTGCTGCCCGACGCTGAGTCCGATGTTGGCCAGGTGGTTGTATGTGGTTTGGATGCCATTGCCGTGGTCAATGACAATGCGGTTTCCTCCGCCATACGGGCTCCATCCAGCTTCTGTAACTGTTCCGGTGCCAGCCGCGAACACTTCGGTATTGCAGGTCGCTGCTAGGTCCAAGCCTGTATGCAGTTCTCCACTGGCGCCCGAGAGTGGGTTAGACCGGAACCCGAAGGGAGAGTTGACGGTCATGCTTGCTAGTGGCGGGCGCAAAGTGGTTGAAGGAGTTTCCGGCGCCGTTGTTGCTGGGGCCGGCGATGCAGGTTGCACCTCGCTCGACTGGGCTTGGGCGGGGATCGACTGGGCTTGGGCGGGAGCCTTCGAAGGTGCCGGCTTGCTGCTGATGGCCGGCGCGGCGAAGCTGAGTGCCACGTCTTTATTGGCAGTCACCTGTGGCTGGTTCTTTTCGATCGCTAAAGGCGCGGTTGAATCCAAGGTGTCAGGGTTGTGGGCGACGCCAGCGTGAGCGGCCGTTAAGGTGGCGACCATGATGAATCCGGAAGCGGCGATGGCGCCCATCTTTCGCCCGAGACGGCCTCGCTTCGGAACGGTAGCTGGAGGTAGGGACCAATGGCGCCCGGTATGGCGGGGAGCTGGCACGGACATTTGAGCACGGCGACGGCCGTGCTGGCGGTGGGAAGGCATGGTGGTAATCCTCTCGGCGCCGGCGAAGTTAGCTGTCGGATTCGGGCGAGAGTTCTGCCCGGCACATCTGATAACTGGTCGCAATTGCGATGGCCAGTTCAATGTGCTTCACCCCAAGGTGCGCTAGCGCACCACTGATGGGTCCTCCACCCCCGCCTAGGAGTTGATTGGACGTGGGCCGCCGGCGGGGTTTGGCGAAACGGTACACGAGCATACCTATGCAGATATGCCATAGCTAGTGAGCCACAGCCGTCACGGGAGCTACAGAACCACGGTGTGAATGACAGTCAGCTTGCCCCTGACGCTCGGGCGCTGCACAATCACTTCCGCATCATGGCTGAAAGCAACGGATCAAGAGATCAGACGGCGGTAGTATGAACGTATGTTCATATGTCTTTTATTTTCGCCTAGTAAGCTGGGCGGATCCTGTGAGGGTTGGGTGAGCATGGACTGATGTACTGACGCCAGCGTAGATCGCAGGACTTAGCTGGCCAATTCCTTCGCTCCGGCACAGACGCTCGTCTACTCGGATCTGAACACATCCTCGGTCTGCGGACGCTCCGCCCCTCCACTTCCCCACCAGACCTCATAGGGCACTCGCCAGCGGCACCACCCACTCGTAAGGATTTATGAAAATTTCAGACCCAGACCCGAACATGATGCCAGCCCCGTCCATGCATCGTGAGGAAGTCGCCGCGGGCACCAAGATGCCTCTGGGTGCCCGACGGCTCATGTTCATCGGTGGATTCTGCATTCCTGTAGGCCTAATAGCCACTGCATACATATTCGGCGCGCAGCTGCTACTTGTGGCTGGCATTGTTGCGGTGGCGGTGGCACTGTCATACCAGGACGGACAACGCTGGTTCGCCGGGTGGTCGTGGCTAGTAGCTCTCGCTGGAGCAGCGTGGTTGGTAGCAACTGGGGCCTACTGGCTGGCCATCATATCCGCCGTCGAAGCGTCGGGCCCGCCCACGTTGTTACCGACCATTCTTTTCGCCGTCGGAGTGGGTGCATTCGTTGTAATGGCCCTTGGAACCCTTTGCGGCTGTATTTCTCGTTATCTCAGAAACCGGCGGACAATGGCCGCGTGATGCATTGATGGTCGATCCCTGAGGCTTTGATCGAGGATCGACCATCCACCGTTGGCAACTGAAGGACTTGCTCCCAAGCGCCAACGGGTTTAGCCTAGGGAGCTTCGCTTTTGCGCAAGCTTCGACGGACGATGATCATGGTTCCAACAATGGCAGCCAAAATAGCTGCCGGTATTCCGATTGCCAAAACCAAGCCTCCTGCGTTTGATGATTCAGGTTGATCGGAGGTCACGTCAGAGGCAGCGTTCACCGCTGGGCTGGCTTCGGGCACCACTGTTGTTGGCGCTGCAGTGACCGTCGCGCCCTGGCTAAGGTCCTGAACAGTGAAAGCGTAGTTCCCCTCAATGGGGTGGCCGTCTGAGGAGACTGCACGCCACAACACCTTGTATTGCCCGGAGCTGCCGTTGGTGATCTTAGTGGAGAGTGTTGGACCTTGGATGGTGACCTGGCCGTCGCTGACAGTTTTCCCCTCCCCATCGGTGACGGTGATGAGACTGAGTTTCAGGCTTTCGGAATCTGCCGGAGGATTGGACAGTGTCAACGAGACTGAGCTGGGCGCTACGGCAACTGTGGCATCAACGCCCGGAACGGTGGATTCGAGCGCGTCATGGGCTAGTGCTGGTGCGGCTGCGAATGCCGGAATAAGTGCCGCCGCTGCCAAGGCCATGCGGAGTCGGTAGCGTCGAATTTGAAATTTTTTCATGGTGTATCTCTGCAATTCTGTTCTGTGTTCCACTGGATTATTCTTCAGTGCTTCTAAGTCGTTGGTGCGCTAGGTGCGTCGAAGTACACTCCGAAGGGCAATAGACCGTTCGGGAAACTAGGTCGCATCAACTGCGGGCGTGTAGGTGGGGCTATGCGGGCAGATGCGCTTCCGTTCGCGGAGGCCCCCGTGTTGACGGTTTTCCAAGGTACCTCCATCGCCGTGCGAGCGTACCGTATTTTGCAGTCAGGGTGCTCGATGTTGGAGCAACCCCAAAAGCTTCTGGTACCACAGCAAGGGGACGAAGCCAGCGCGCAAGAGCCCAAAGTGCGGCTTCTCCCCACGCCAGAACTATTGCAGCCAGTACTGTTGCTGCGGCGTGCAGGACCAGCATAAGTGGCGAATCAGCGGCAGCCAGGTGCTCAGTGGGGATCGTCTCGACTGCGGGCCTCGCCACGGGGCCCAGCACCACTCCGTGATGTGTCCCATTTTCGAACAAGAGAGTGCTGTCACCAGAAAATACGGAGAAGGCATGGTGCAGAGTAGTTTGGCCTGCAGCCAGGTACGCCACGAGCACCGGGCCCGTCATTCTTATGCCTGCGAGCAAGACTGCGGAGAGCAAGACAACACTCGAGAGGGCAGCCACAATTGTCGGTGGCGGCAGGTGGCCCCCTGCCATCAGGTGGGCTGCGGCAGGCAATCCCAGGACGGCGACAGCTATCACCGCTGCCCGCGGGAAGCGAAATGGTGCACAAACAGCAGCCATGGGCACCATACCTTTCTTGACGAGGTGGTTGCTAGATACGAGAAAACGGCGGTGGGGTGATCATGTGGGTTATCGGGGGAGCTGACGTAGGTGGCTACTTGGCAGTGTCATTGGCGGTCATTTCGAGTCCATTTCTTCCGCAAAGATTCAAAGAGCCCGGCATCCTTTGCGCATACTTGCCTTGTTGGCTAGCAGTCGCGGCGGCGAGGGTTAGCATTTTCGATTGGCGGTGGATGGGGAGCGGGTCACAGCCAGTGATAAATGCGATTTTGTTTACGAATTCATCTTTAGGCTTACCAAAAATGCGCGGATTTCTTTGAATGTCTTGCATCTGACACCAAGGCATTCAACTGGTGGACCAGATCAGTCCTGCCATCACAATTACGGACATCAATAGCCATACGATCCTAGACAACTATTGGATGGGACTTCCCGAGTGGTCGATGTTGGTGGATGCGTCGTCATCAATGATGGATATTCTCTTGGTCACGGTGGGTTGAGGTTTCTATCTGAAACGTTGAGTGTTCGATGCCGATATCAAAGTGGTGGGCGACACAATCCTGCAGGTTCGTCAGGAGGACTCCTGCCTGGCCGTCAGTCATGCAGGAGTCCTCAACAGTGATGTGTGCAGAAAGCACTGGTGTACCGGATGCCACCAATGATGCATGCAGGTCATGGACATCAAGGACATTAGGTAATGCGAGGATGTGCTCACGCACTTTCGAAAGGTCAAGGCCCTTGGGAACACTTTCCATCAGAACATTGATGGTGTCACGGAGTAATTTCACTGTTCGGGGAATGATCAGCGTCCCGATTAACAACGACACAACAGCATCGGCCTGGAGCCAACCGGTAGTTGCTATGACGATGGCGGCGACGATGACGGCGATCGAGCCCAACGCATCGTTGAGCACCTCCAGGAAGGCTGCCTTCATGTTGAAGTTGTGGTTGCGTCCTGCTGAAAGGATGACGAGGCTAACAGCATTACCAACGAGGCCTATGACGCCGAACCAGAGCATCATGGACTCTCCGACCTCTGGTGGATCGAAGAGTCTGCGGATGCCTTCGATGATGACGAATCCACCTACAGCCAAAAGCAGCGATGCCTGTCCGGCCGCAGCAATGATCTCGGCGCGCTTGTAGCCCCAAGTACGGCTTATCGATGCTGGTTTCAGGGCCAGAGACGCCGCAAGCAGCGCAATCAATAGTCCTGCTGAGTCGGTGAACATGTGCCCTGCATCGGCCAAGAGTGCGAGACTCCCGGTCAAAATAGCCCCGATTATTTCGGCAATCATGACTGTGAAAGTTATGACAAAAACAAGTAGAAGCTTGCCTCGCTGGCTGGTACCTGCTGCTGCGTGATCGTGGTCGCTCATGAGGTCATCTCCAAGTCGCTAGGGGAAGTCGCTGAATTTTGACAGTCGTATTGGATAAGTTACTGATGCTTCTCGACTCGTTCACAGGGAACATGCGGTTTGCCCATATGCATACACTCGGCATTTTTCCGCCCGAGCTCACCGTATGTGATCCGGCTCCGAACCACTCCGAGGCCGGAAATTCGCCGTTGAATGGACATGACGAGAATGATCATAAGGCCCATCGCTAGGCCGACTACCCCCTGGATGGCGCCGGCTGAGCGTTGATCTGCCAGAGGGGCCAAGCCCCATTCTCTTCCCATGCCGAGGAACCATTCAGGCTCAATCACAGTTGTTGAGAACCTCAAGGCAGTTCCCATAGCCACTTGAGCCACTGTCACTACCAGGAGCAAAACGATGCGAGCCCGATACGAAGTCATTGATTGCGTGCTAGCGCGCTTCCCGATCATTGACTGGGCGAAGAGGCACCCGATTACCACGAAATAGACGTTCATAAGCTCATGGCCCGCGTGTTGCCGGAGTGCAAATCCGAATGCATCCGAGTAGTAAAAGAGAGCCATTGACCCGATTAAGGTCGCGGAAGTAAGCCCTGGATGCGTGGCCACTGTCCATAATCGTGATTTGGTGGCTGCAGCGACCCACTCTCGGGGGCCCATCGATCCGTCAGTGCGAGGTTCAAAAACCCTAAGAGCCAGCACGAGGGGGGAACTGAGCGCGAGGAGAACCGGAACAATCATCGTCAGCGCAAGGTGGTCGAACACGTGAGCACTGAATAAGACACGCCCATAGACAGCGGGTCCACCGGAGGTGAAGAACACCAGCAGGCCCAGGCCTATCAGCCATGACACGCTTCGAGCCGCTGGCCAGCTGTCGCCGCGTAGTTGAAGATGGCGGATGGCTCGGAGATATAGGTAGGCCGAGACGATTGCCAGGGCAATCCACAGCCAATCCGGTCTCCATACCGAGAACCATGTCTCGATGGTCAGTTCCGGCGGCAGTCGATAGCCGGTAAGAACTTCGGCCGGACTCAGCGATGGGCCAATAGCCTCCGTACCAGTTGGTGTCCGGCTCAGCCCGGCAGCGAGGCCGCTGACGGCTCCCATGATCAATAATTCCACAACCACAAGGCGCCAGAACAGACGCTGTGCCTTCCCAGGGTGCTTCGTTGTTGTTAGAGCAGGAATAATCCACTTTCGATGCATGAGTCCAACAACCCCCAAGAAGATGGTGGCCGCGGTTTTGAGCAGCAAGATGTACCCATAGGCGGAAGCCATCCCGGCAGGGACATCGATCCGGATGAGGGCATTGATAATGCCGGAGGCGACGACTAGCACGAAGGCGAAGCCCGCCATGTTTGAGTATCGCTTCACTACCCAGGGCTTTTCGTTTCCCAGGGCAGGTCCGGCGACGCATAAGGCAATCAACCCACCAAACCACAAACACACGCCAACTAGGTGCAATCCAAGGGAATTGACCGCTTGTTCATGATCGCTGCCGCCGGCAGCATGACCTATTAGGACTACTGGCAGCAAGCCCGCCAAGGCAAGACCGGCCGTAACTGCAAGAGCTGTTGCCGAGCGGGCGCCATATGTCATTGTCGCCACTAGCGCTGCAATGGTCACCACCACCAACCAGGCAGTTCCAGTGGGGATTTCTGTGACGTAGGATGCGAGCTTGGCGGCAAAATCGCTGCTGCCGGAGATCGGTATCCCTGCAATGTCGGCGAAACTGAAGATCAGAACAGCCAGGGCGGCCAACGTCCACAACAGGCTGGAGGTCATGGCAAGGACCATGACCCGAGTGAATGCCGGATGCTCTCCTCCGTGGTTCGCCACAGTTGCTCCAACTTGACTCTTTCTCGCTGGTCGTTGCTTAGTGCGGGGAACAATGAAGGCGGCGAATATTAGGGCGCCAATGGTCGAGGCGACAGCAATATTTTGCACCGTTTTTGCAACACCATACCCCCATCGAACGAAGGCTCCGGGGTCACGAACCAGTGTTGGAAGCCCCGCCCGGCCGAAAGCACTCGCGACTAAGACCGTGCACACAGCAAGGATGACAGCACCACCGAGCCACCAGAGTCTAGGCGCAGTGCCACGGGTATTGATCGTTGCCGGCACTTTCATCGCCATGTATGTTCCTCAAACCTAGACCTACGCTGGCGTGAAAAGGGTTCTTGGCAGGCAGCACCAATAATCGCCAGCATTCCATAAGAATAAATGTAGAGTTGTTCATACGTTAATTCTGGGGAGTGGAACGGTCGCGACTTTCATTCGTCGAGAGGCCGGTGCAGCAATTTCAGTGACATCGCCTAAAGCAAATGCGAACCATTAGCAGGAAAGGGTATTCTTGGTGAATGACAGGAACAACACACGAGGCAGCAGAATTGACGGCGGGCACAGACAGCGAGTGTTCAGGCAGACTGGTAGATGCTGGCAAGGTCGCACTGGTCAAATCCCAAATGCCCCGCGACATCGACGTAGTGGAACTTGCGGCCATCTTTGGACTCCTCTCCGATCCAGGGCGGGTTCGGATACTCACCGCCCTTCTGTCAGGGGAGATGTGCGTTTGCGATGTAGCCGCAACAACCGGACTCAGCGAATCAGGCGTCTCCCATGCCCTTCGCCTTCTAAGGGCTTCCCGAGTGGTAGAGGTCCGTCGATCAGGACGAATGGCGTACTATTCACTGGCCGATTCCCACGTCAGCATTCTGCTGGAACTCGGCCTGAAACATGTTGGACATACCGGTCAACAACGGTTGGCCATGGCAGACTTCGACTAACCCCTCAACCACCTGTCCGTACGCCCCTAGCTCCCGAAGGGCGCCTCCGGGATGTCTGACTTTGACATAGATGGCCCTGTTTGGCTGCCCACCTTGGCGCCATCGATGGCTCAATATCTTGCCCCAAACTTCCAACCCATGCCTCTCATCCCGGTACTGGCACTACTGGCGGCAATCTTCTACCTTTCCGGGGCAATTCGACTTTGGAGGCAAGGGCGGTCATGGTCGCCGATTCGCACCGCCTCATTCTTGATCGGTTGCTTGGCCGTAATGGTTGTCATGGGTGCCGGCATCGAAGGTTACGGATTGGGCATGTTTTCAATTTTCATGTTCCAACAGCTCACGCTCATGATGGCTGTTCCGCCACTATTGGTACTCGGCTCACCAGGAACACTGCTGCTGCGGGCGACGCCGCGGAACGGCCTGGGACTACCAGCACTACGCCTTGCGATCTGGGGCTTGCGATCCAGGTGGGGGCGCCTGGCTATCCACCCAGCGTTCATGGTTCCCCTTTTTCTCCTTAGCTTCTACGGCGTCTACTTCTCCGGAATGGCTGACCGGCTTCTGACAAATTGGTACGGGCACGTTGGCCTGGAACTAGTGTTTCTGTTCGCTGGAGTCCTGTTCACCATCCCACTACTTTCGGCCGACCCCCTCCCCAGGCGACAGAGCCATTTGGGCCGGATGATCGATGTCTTCGCTGAAATGCCACTGCATGCCTTTTTTGGCGTGGTTATCATGATGTCCACCAAACCCATGGTCACGTTCTTCTCGACTGCACCAGCTTCGTGGAACGTCGACCCCATGGCCGACCAGGCCGTGGCCGGCGGCCTGGCATGGGCCTACGGGGAATTGCCCTCAGTGTTGATGCTCTTGTATATCCTCGTTCGATGGCATCGCGACGAAGCCCGCAGCTGGGTCAGGGCCGAAAGGAAGATCGCAACGGAAGGGACGCCGGAATTGGATGCATACAACGACTATCTCATCCAACTAGCAAGCCAGCCCGAACCCAAGCGGTCCACGCGTTCCTAGTACTTTGCCAGGTTGGGGGCAGCGTTCAAGCAGCCGAAGATGAATTATTGCAGTGCCTTTAGGCCGCTATAAAGACTGTGTCCACCGCTGGGGCTTTCGGGTGACGGACCGCTTTGTGGCGATGAATTGCTGGGCCGCGGTGACCCGGGTGAGAAGGCAGCAGGATGGTGGCCGCCATCGGGCTTCATGTCCAGGGTGTGAAGACAGGTGACCGGGTGGTCCTGGTCTTCGTCCCGATGTGCGGGAACTGCCGCGCCTGCACCAACGGCCGCCCCGCCCTATGCCACCGCGGTGCCGAGTCCAATGGCAGCGGGGACCTCCTGAACGGCGACGCCATTCTGCGCACAACGTCGGGTGAGCGGGTGAACCACTACCTGGGGGTTTCCGCGTTTTCTGAGTACGCCGTGGTGGCGCGGGAATCCGTGGTGGTGATTGACGACGACGTCCCGCTGGATGTCGCTGCCATGTTCGGTTGCGCCGCCATCACCGGAATTGGCGCCGTCATCCACTCCGCCAACGTCACCGAGGGCCAGTCCGTGATTGTATTCGGCCTGGGAGCTGTGGGCCTCGCCGCGGTCATGGGTGCGCCCCAGATTCCTGGGACTACGGTCATCGCGATCGATCCGCTGCCGGAGAAGCAAGCTCTTGCGCGCAAATGTGGTGCCCACTTTGCGGGCTCGCCAGGGCAGGCAGGAGAGCTCGTTGCGGCGCATGCCGGCGATGGTGTGGATGTTGCCATTGAAGCTGTGGGCAGTGCCAAGGTCATGGAGGCGTGCCTTGACCTGCTCACCCGGGGCGGGGCACTGGTATCCGTGGGGTTGCCTCATCCAGACCAGATGCTCAACGTTCAGGCCCTGCAGTTCGCGGGCACGGGCAAGCGGCTGATCGGCTCCTACAGGGGAGACGCCGACCCCGCCCGCGACATCCCCGCCTACATCCAACTCTGGCGCGACGGCCGGCTGCCGGTTGAATTGCTGCACACGGACACCAAGCCCCTATCCGAAATCAACCAGGGGCTCGATGACCTTGCCGAAGGTCTGGTGGTGCGGCGGCTGTTTACCTTTTAACCCTGCTGGCTGGCGGTGTCGAAACCCGATTTCGGCACCTCCAGCGAGCAGGGAATCAGCCCAACCGGCAACTTAGGTGAACAACTGCTCGCCGATGAACCCGCCCTCCGCACAGCCCGGCGGGATGGCGAAAACGGCTGAACCGGTCGGAACGGTCCACATATTCAGCATGTCCAGCTCATCCAAACGCTTCTGGATAGGCGTGAACTGCTTCTGCACATCGGCCTGGTACGAGGCAAAAATCAGCCCCGACCCGGAAATGTCCCCCGCCGCCGGCTGCCCATCGTAGTTGTAGCCACGACGGAAAATTCGCTCCACAGGATTCTCTGGGCGAGCTCGGCGCATATGAGCGAAGTCCTCAATCACAGGGAAACCAGAGGAGTTCAAGGCCTCGAAGTCCGGCTCATCGTGCTCATTTGTGCCGGTCAGCGGCGCCCCGTTGTCCATGCGGCGCCCCACTGAGGCGTCCCTGCCGGGGCGATCGAGTTCATCCCAGGTGTCCAGATTCATTTCAATGCGCCGAATCACCAGAGACGTGCCGTTCTCAAGCCATGGAGCGATTTCCTCCCGGCCCCACACCACATCCTCATGCCATCCGGTGTCCGGCTGCGGGTTCGCCGTACCGTCCACCTGGCCAAACAAATTCCGCATGGTGGTGCCGGGGTTTTCCGTGCCATGGGCGCGCCGGAATCCCTGCTGCACCCATTTCACGGAGGCAAAGCTGCGTGCATCCTTCAGCATCATACGCTGGGCATGCGCTACGGACACCGGATCATCGGAGCAGATCTGCAATAGCAGGTCGCCGTCGTTGAATTCTGGGCGCAGCTTGTCAACGGAGAACGCCGGCAGTGGCTTGAGCCAGGCAGGTTTCTGCGCCGGATTGACCAGCTCCACCAGCCGAGGCCCAAAGCCAAAGGTCACGGTCAGACGGGCGGGACTGGCCGCCAGTTCAACCTCGGTGTCCGCCAAAGCGCCCCGGCCCTGGGTGAGCCTGGCGGCGTCGTCGGTCAGTAGTTTCAGCAGCGCCTTGATCCGGTCAGCGGGCAGGTCCGGATTCAGTTCCAGCGCCACAAAATTCGCGTGCGACTGCGCATCCGTGCTGATTCCGGCCTGCCGCACCCCGTAAAACGGCACCGTCGCGCTGCCATGGATTGCCATGGACGACGGCGGGAGCTCACCTTGATCCTTGCCGCCCGGCAACAGCGTTGCCGCACCTGCCAAGGCGCCTAGGCTTGCCGCGGCACCACCAAAGAGCAGGTTCCGGCGTGGCACACCACGTTTCTTGGGTGGCTCAGAGGCGGGGGCTGTAGATGTCTTCGGTTGTTGGGTCATTTGGTATGCGTGGGCGAGCCGGCGGGGGTGTCGGTGCCGTGGTCCATGCCCTCATCGTCTGCAAGGTCGCCGTAGTCCTCATTGGCGCCGGAGAAGTCCTTGACCACGGCGGTGAAATCCAGGGTGTCGCCTGTGGAGAGCTCCAAGGTCAGGGAGATCTCGTCCCCTGCCTGGACCGGCTTGACCAGTCCCATCATCATGATGTGGTCGTTGCCGGGCTCCAGCACGATTTCACCGTTGGCGGGAACCACAAAGCCGCCCTCCTTGGGCTGCATCTTCATGCCGCCGTCGGCACCTGCAATGACCTCATGCAGCTCAGCCGTTTTTGCGGCCGGAGTACTGGCACCAACAATGGTGATGTCCTCGCCGGTGCTGTTTCTGACGGTTCCAAACGCGGAGGTCATGCCACCGTCGATGGCCTTTGCCCAGGTCTCGTCGATGGTCAGGGCAGAGGCCGGGGCGGCGTAGGCGGGGGTGGGGGCGGCCGCGTTGCGGCTCTCGTCGTAGGCGCCGCAGGATGTCAGCGCCAGTGAAGCGGCTGCTGCGACGGCCAGGGCTGTGTAGCGGAAGGACTTGAAAGTCATTTTGTTCATGATGAAGCTCCGTTAAAGGTATTGCCGGCCATGCGGCGTCCTGCCGTGGGTGGCCGGGAAGAATTTTTGTTGTGTGGAGTCAGGATGCTTGTTTGGAGTTTTCCCGTGCCCGCGCAATGAAGACGAATCCCAAGTAGGCGCCCAGCCCAACAAGCGCGCCCAGCCCTATGACCAGCACCTTGCCCAAGGCCGAGCCTCCGGCAGCACCGTCACTGTTTTGAGTCGCGGCAGCCGGGGGGCTCTCGTTTTGGGCTGACGGGGCACTGGTCGCCGACGGCGCCACTGCACTCTTGCTGGGCGTCGATTTTAGCGTGGGCGCGGCTGCCGGGGACTTTAGTGCCGCCGCGGCATCACCCACCACGAACGTCTGAGTGCCGTTGATGGGGTGTCCGTCGCTGGAGACCACCCGCCAACGGACCAGGTATTCGCCGTCGGGCATGTTGGCCTGCACCGGCTGGGCCAGCTTGGTGCCGCTCAGAGCCGGCTCGCCCTGCGCCCAATCCTTGTCTGCTGCGTCCATGACGCGAACCTCGTTGCCAAGAATCAGCAATGAACCGCTGAAGGAAAGTTCCACACCGGCTGGTGCGGCGTCTAGCTGCGCATCGGGTGACGGGTTGGACGAGATGATGCGGTCATGCGCGGCAGCTTGGGGTGCCGTGGCCAGAGCCAACCCCAGGCACAAAAGTACGGCGGCAATTGCTGCGGCGGCCCTTGAACCGTTGGTTTGCCAGGTGGCAGTGGACAAAAAGTTTGTAGGCATGGTTGCTTCCCGCCCCGCCAAGGAACGCAGCAATGTGCGCCGGCAGGGCTTTCGGATTGAAAAACGTGGAGGCGTTTTAGGACACGAGGGAAAGTACCGGGGGGCCGCGGTGGCGCATGGCTAGCAGCGGCACGCCCAAATTCGGCAGGGCCAGAACCGGCCAGGTGGTGGGCAGGATCCGGGTGCCGGAGAAGATGGACACAAGGTGGACGGCTGGCAGCAGCCGGATCAGCCGGAACCGCAAAGCTCGGATGAGTCGGACAGTGCTGACCTCGCCATGGCGCAGTACAGCAACGGTGACCGCGGCTGCTAGGACGTGGCTGAGCCACATCATGGGACCATCGTGCGTCATGGCCATGGGTGCCGAGCCGGGGACGGTCATGAACGTCATGTTGGACATGTCATGGCCGGCATGGACGCCTTTCGGCAGCACCGCGGAGGTGTCGGCCATGGCGGCGTTGGCACTGAAGAGCCAGTGGAAACCACTCTGGCTCAGGACAACCGCTACAGCCATCCGCCACCACGAGAGCACCCGGCCAGCTAGCAAGGTGCAGACTAGCCCTGACAGTGCAAGAGCCAGGAATAGGATGGAGAGTTCGGGAGGTCCGCCGCCGGCCAACACGTGGGAGAGCACGGAGACGAAGGTTGCAACACACGCACCGGCCCAGCCTCGGACAACGCGAACGCCGCCTGACGCCATTCCCGCCTCCCCTGAAGAATCTGGTGTGCCGATTTTGTTCGGCTACCCGCAATTATCCCATATTTCTACAAGGTGTCGAAAATTTACTGAGGCCCGGTGGCTCAGTGACCAGATTTCTGCTAAAAATATAAAATTGTCGGTGAGAAACTGAAGAAATGTTAGACGTTGCCGTCATTGAGGAAGCCGCCGCGGAGGCGACGTTGGATCCCATTCGTGCCCGATTGCTGGCGGAACTGCGCGAGCCCGCCTCTGCGGCGAACGTTGCCGGGCGACTGGGGCTGCCCCGGCAAAAAGTGAACTACCACCTGCACATGTTGGAAGGCTTTGGGTTGCTGGAATTGGTGGAGGAGCGGCGCCGCGGCAACGTCACAGAACGGGTCATGGGCGCAACGGCCCGGGAATACGTCATGCCCCCCGCGGCACTTCCGGGCGTGGCCCCTGATCCTTCGCTCGAGCCCAACCGGCTCACGGCACGTTGGATGCTGGCCCTCGCAGCACGGCTGGTTCACGACGTGGAGGCGCTCATCACCGGGGCCGACAACGCCAAGCAGCGACTGGCCACCTTCGCCATGGACGGCGAGGTAATCTTCGCCAGCGCAGCCGACCGGGCCGCCTTCACAGCGGAACTCGAGACAGGGACAGCGAAGCTCGTCGAAAAGTACCACAGCGCAAACGCAAGCGGCGGACGCAAGCACAGGATCGTCGTCGCACTTCACCCCAGCATCAAGCCGGGCGCGCAGCAAATTACACACCCTGCCGGAACAACCGGCCACAACTAGGGAGTCATGATGGCCAAGGAATTCAAGATCGTGCACGAATCCGAGATCGAGGGCACGCCCCCAACAGGTGTTCGACGCCGCCACAGTGGGCAATTCCGGCTGGCTGTGGCCCTGGGCGGCGAATTTGAGCCGCGAACGGGTGGGGCCGGCCCCATGGGCAGCACCGTCACTTTGTGGGAGCCGCCGCACCGATTTTCCAACCAGATGGCGGGCGAAGGCGACTTCTTCAACCAGCTCGACTACGACATTTCCGAGCTCCCGGATGGCAACTCCTGGCTGCGCTACGTCCACAGCGGTTGATCTTCGAGGACTGGGACAACCAATACGACGGCGCCGCCAAGCACACCGCCTTCTACCAGCACACGCTGGGCCAGTACGTGAAGTACTTCGCGGGCAAACAGGCCGCATTCGCCCATGTACAGGGCCCGCAGCGTCCTCCGCACCCGACGCCTGTGAGGTGGTCATGGCCGCATTGGGGATTGCCGTCGCCGGAGCCGGGGGACACCTCAGCATCACCATTGCGGGGGTCGGGATGGTGGACGCCGTGGTGGACTACCTTGATCCGAACTTCGTGGGACTGCGCACAGAAGACGCGATGTACCGCTTCTTTGACCGCAATGCCTTCGGCGCCGTGATGGGAATGACCATCCACCTGTTTGCTGACGGTGCTGACGCTGACACCGCCGGCGATGCGTGGGGCGCGTGGCTTAACGGGTTGTACGCGCAGCCGATCCGGACCTCGCGGAACTCGGCCTGAGAATCCCGGATGATCCGGGACGCTGGGCACTGCCACCCGAGACGGTTGTGCAGCAAAGCTGGTGGAACAAGCCATTCCACCAGCCAGCACCGGGAGATCAGCCATGGACGCACACAGCCGCACCGAAAATATCATGGAACCCGGTGCCAGGCCGGCCGTCGAAAGGAACGTCGTACCCACCCCTGCCCGGGCGCCCATCCGCTTCATGAGCCGCTGAAGCACCGCAGCGGCACTGGTGGTGGGGAGCGGCACTGAACGCCTCGGCGTCGTTCATCAACACGGCATTCCTGCAGGGCGTCCCAGCACGGAAGGCTACCTCAGCGCTCTGATGGAGCGGGGAACCCTCGGAATTCTGGGCCTCATGCTGAACCTGCTGGGCATCCCGCTCATGCTGGCCGGCATCGTGGGATTGCTGCAGCTGGCCAGCCCGCGGCACCCATTGTCAGCCGGATCGCGCTCACCACAACCACCGTTGGCATGCTGCCGTTCCTGCTGGGCAACGCCGTCGGGATGGTGTGCACCGCCATTGCGCTGCTGAAATCAAAAGTTACGGCGCTGTGGATTCCGGTGGTGCTACTGATCTTCTTCGTGGCCGACTTCGGGTTGCCCGAGGTGTCGTACTTTGACCCGCACCTGATCTTCCTGGTCTTTGCTGTCGGGGCGGCGTGGACGGTGCTGCATGGAAACCGGGAGCCCCTTCCAAGCCGGGAGCTTCTCCACTGAGTCACGCTGAACTATGGTTGCTCCAACAGCAAGCGTCGGGCGCCACGGGGTACAGGGATGAGCTCCAGCCGATCACCCGGTGCGGTGACGGTGCGGCGCTGGGCACCGCGGTTCACATCACCGCCGTGCTCAGCGCCGAGGCTGTGGTTCTCGCCGTTGCCATCACCTTCTCCACACCGCCGGGCGGATCACCGCGCCTTGGAGCTTGGGCCCAACCCGTTGTGGGGCTCCTGGCAGCGGCCGTTGGTGCCTTGATCGCGGCGAAGCAGCCGCGCAATCTAGTGGCATGGCTGCTGATTGCCAGCGGAGCCTCGTCGGCCGCCTATTCATTGACGACGGCGGCTACCGCACTGGGTCTTCTGGCCAACCCGCAGGCACCGTGATTACCCTGGACTGCCTGGGTGAGCACGGGCGGCTGGGTCTCCGGAGCCCTTCTGAGGCTGGTGCTGCTGCCACAGCTTTTCCCTGCGGCACGTTGCTGGCAGGTTCCTTTTGGCGGGTGTGGTGGTGGTTCAGCATGGGCGTTGCTGCGATTGTGTTCAAGCCCCTGGCCCTGGCTCCGGCATCGCCGTTATTCCCCGAACTGGCCAACCCGTGGCTGCGGCTGGATGGTTCCGCGCCGTTCATTTTGGGTGGGGCGGTTGATGCTGTTCCAGAGTTGTGGGGGAAGGTGTAGATGGCACTATTTGCGGTGCTGTCGCACAGCTCCATGGTGAATATGGTGCAACGTTTCAGGCAGTCAAGTACTGCTATACGGCGCAAAACAGCTCTGGTTTTCCTGGCTTGGCTGGTGCTGATCATTGCCGCCCTGGCCGAGTTCGAACGTGCCCGCGTACGAAAGGGCGGACGCGCCTACAAGATGACGGCGGCAAGGGTCTGTCTGGCCATGGCCGCCATGGGGCAGCCCGAAACCAAGATTGGCGGTCTTTGCGCTGAACTCGGCGTCACCCGGCAAACCCCCTTTACCGGCACGTCTCCCCAACAGGAGAGCTAAGACCCGACGGGAAGAAACTCCTGAACCCGAAATAGTCGCCGTACAGGTGGATTCTGACATTCAGTGCAGTCGCCTTCAAGGAAATGACAAGTCAAGTCCCTGCACAGGTGTTCCACATCCAAGGAACTGAGACGGCTCGGCGTCGGGTTCACGGCAACTAAGCGCCGCATCAAAGAATTACTGAGCGACTTCGGTGAGGACCACCAGGTGGGCCGTAGGCAGTCGCCATATACGCGATACCGTGACAACCAAGCGCGTCAGGGAAGACGTTGATCAAGCATGTGAGTGGCTGCATCGGTTGTGGTTGGTGGGATCGGATGGGCGGTCGTGTTGTGTGCCTTGGTGATGCGCGGGACGACGCTCACGAGCACGACCATGGCGACCAACTCAACGAGTGTCTGAGCCTGAATCCACCGATCCGGTTTGAGTGTTTGGCTGGATCCCGTTTTTTGGTGGGTTTGTGATTTTGGGCGGGGTTCAGTGGCTGGCCTCGCTGCCGGTGATGTTCCAACGTTTGTTCCTTGTTGTGCCGCGGAGGCTTGGTTGACGGATGATTTAGGTGGTTTGTGGAGGTGCCTTAACGCTGGTGAAGAGTCGCTGCCAGGGCTGAGCCCTGGGCCAGTTCTGGGGAAGGTGTAATTTGATCTTCCGGGCACTGGAGGCGATGCGTGCCGGGACGAGAATGAGTTCCTTCCGCAGGGTGCGTATCTTGGCCCGGGTGAATCGTCCTGCGGCGAGAATGCCGGCGGCCCGGCTGAGGTTGTAGGCGATGACCGCTGCATGGAGCCAGGCTGAGTTGGCACTGAATTTTCCGGAGGGCATGTGGGCCAAGGCGCTGTCCTTCAACTCGGCGTTTACGGCTTCGATGACCGCGTGTTGGCGGTGGGTCTTGTCCATGTCTACGGTGTTCAGGACTTCCTTTGGTACGGTGCTGAAGACGCCGTGGTAGCGGTACGCGGTAAAGAGCGGGTCCTGCCCGGCAGCCTTTTTCAGGTTCAGCTCGGGGATGCGGCGCACGATCAGTCGGCCGGGAATCCGGGCGCTTTTCTTTTTGGATGAGAACGCGGTGTAATCAATCTCGGCGACCTCGGCCTTGGAAATCCACCGTTCGGTGTCTTCGTCATAAAGGGCTTGGGGGTATTGGATGGTTTCCCACATGTCCTCGCCAATCCCGGCGATGGCTTTCTTGATGGAGGAGTTCATACGCACGGTCACGGACATGTCCGCCCCCTGCGCCAAAGCGGTGGCAACCGCGGATTGGTTGTAATACGCGGAATCGGCACGCACCAGGAACCGGCCCTTGGAGGAAAGTTTGCGGCCGGTCCGCAACGACTCGGCGACGAAGCTCGCCGCTCCGCGGGCCGAGGATGCGCTCTTCCGGAGTGGCCGTGACGGCATTCCGGTCGCCATCGCGGCCATGCAAGACAACATCATTCATGGTTCACATTCTCCCCCAGTGGCTCGCATGTCTCCGTCAGACACGAGCTGTTGCCGCCTCACTGTTCCGGCAACTATTCCCTTTGAATTGTCTCGGGACTCGTGTCGACGTTTTGTAGGCGGGGCTATCCCTCGAATCCCCAACCTTTCCGATTGAGGGTCGGCACGCTTGCTAGGTCAGCGTGAAGCATGCCGATTAGCCAATACTTACCTCGAGGATCATAGAATCGGTTCGGTGAATGTAGCGACTCGCATGCAGGATGACGGCAGCGAACCAAGACTAAAATGATAGCCACGGTGTGGGTGGCTGGTCGGATGCGATAGAGATCTTGCAGAGGTCGGGCAGTGGGATTCGACCGACTCATTAGAAACTCATTAAATTGGGCGACAATTGTCGACTCTTCAGTACCACCCATTGTTATGCACTCGTCCTACTGCCAAAGGATAGGACCGGCTTTTGACAAGTCGAATTGGTCGATCGAGTCGACAGCGGGGGTCATGGGTTCGAATCCCATAGGAGGCCCATTAGTGGTCGGTAGTTGCCAACAGCCCGCAATGATGGGCGTTTTGGCCACGAAATGGGCCGTTTTCAGGGATACTGACCGCATAGATTGCAATGGTCATCGGTGCGAATCCGATAGGGGGCCCTCAAGTTTTGGAGGGCCAGAAAGCCCGGGTTTACGGGGTTTTTCGTTGTGGCGGGGTGGGTTTCCGCCCCGCCATTTCGCGTTTAAAGGCCATTTGAGTTCGAACGCAACGGTCGTCGGTTCGAAACCTACATCCGGTCGGGTATGTGCCGCTGAGCTGCGACTTTGCAGTGTGGGAGTGACCCCGCGGCGCACTGTTCTCCCCGAACTCATTAGAAACACATTAAATTGCTCCCAATACCAGGGAGTGGCTGCGGGGACGCGCTGGTTCCCGGCCGTGATGTCAACTCAAACATAGAACTGCGATGGTGAATCGGCGTCGTCAGCGGGATTGGCTTGGCTGTAGAACCAGTCGTGAGGTGGTCCAGAGGTTTCCGCCACCTCACGACTATGGCCTGCAAGGCTGACAGCCCGCGCATTGTGATCTACAGATGTGGTCTCGCAACCCGGCCCCATCTGGTGTGGGGGTGCTCAGTCCAATGTTCTCTATGCTTCAAGGCGGTCCAACGCTGCTGGCTGCCATCCATCGATTTTGAGTAAGCGTGCTGCATTACCACCGAATATCTGTTGTACGTCAGCTTCTGGCATGCCCATTTCCCAACATATTCTCAACTGGTCGCTCAGATATCGGCGCGCGAAGCCTCTGGGGAACCAAGATGAATCGGAGCCGAAGACGATCCGTTCCGGACCCATGGTTTCGTAGAAGCGACGAAACAAATCCTCCAGAGTAAGCCGCTGGGCCATGTATCTGACCCACTGGTTTGAGCCGGAGGTATCCACAATGACGTTGGGGCATGCCCACATTAAGAAGAGGACTTCCTGAACATGCTGAATGCCGAAGTGGGGGATGACAAAGGTGACGTCCGGGAATCGCTTGGCCGTCCGCTCGAGAGAGGCAGGGTTGCTGAACGCGTTGTGGGCAATGCCGCCGGCGGAGCCACAGTGGCCGAAATGAATCAGTACCGGAACATTTTTTCGGGCGGCAACGTCCCAGACCGGATCGGCTGCCTCGTCGTCCATGCGGGCGGATGCGAGGGGTGCAAAGAGTTTCAGCCCGCGGAGCCCGCCCTGGGCGACGCCGGCCTCAAATGCCTTGGCGGCACCTGGTGCAAAAGGATCGGCCATGGTTGCCATGCCAAGAAATCTGCCCGCTCCACGCTCCACCAAGGCGCTCATGGACTCATCCCCGCCAGCAGTGACAAAAGCCGCGTATTCAATTCCATTGGTATCCAACTCTGACTTCCACCGATCCGCTTCGGCTTCCCAACCAGCGTCGGCGGAGAGCGGTTCTGGATCAGCGAAATCCCAGCTGCGACGCCACTTAGCAGATGTTTGTGCCACGGCTTTCGCGCGGCGTGCCTGACCTGCGTCGAACCCCTCGCAAGCGTCCCTGCCTGTGGCCGATTCCGTGCCGAACTGACCACCGGACAGTGCCCGTGTGAGAGGATCTTGGGGCATGCGAAAATGTAGGTGGAAGTCAACAATTGAGATGCCCTGAACAGTCGTGCGAGCATTTATCATTGCATTGTCCATTTCAGAGCTGCACCGCCGCGGCGGGGATTCTGCGCAAGGGCACATCAGCCCGTTCTTCAGGAATGGTGGAGACCATTTTGGTGGCGTACTCGACGGCCGCTGCCAAAGCATGTGCCATAGCCGCACCCCGTTCCAAGGAGACTAAGAACGCGGCATTGAACCCGTCACCTGCTCCCGTTGAATCGATCACCGGTACCGGTGCCGCCGGACATTCAAACCACTCACCAAGCGGGGTGGCAACTCCAGCACCCCTGGCCCCCATTTTCACCACAACCAAGGTATCGGTGGACACTGCCAGCTCGCGGGCCGCACGTTCAGTGTTGGTGTGTCCAGCCAAGCCGTGGAGCTCATCGTCGTTTGGGAGGAATATATCTACTTCATCCATCGTCAAGAGTACTTCTGTGCGGGTTTCGTCCGTCCATCCTTGTGGCGGCCAGCCGGTATCTAATACAGTTTGTGCACCTGCGGCCTTCGCACGCTGGAACAGCTCTAGCAGGGCATGACCTTGCAAGCCTGGCAAGAGGAAATAGCCAGCCAAAGCGAGGAAGGACGATTCCAGCATTTGTTCTGCAACGTCCGAGGGACTCATGGCTGCCATGGGCCCTAAAGAAGATAGGAAGGCCCTATCTTGGCCGGGAGCTTCGACTGCTACGGTCATTCCGCTTACCGTTCCAGCGGTTCGCAACAGGTGTGATTCCAAACGCGGCCGGTCAAGCTCCGCCTCCAAAATTAATAGGGACGAATCGTCCCCGACCCGCGAAACGAGTCGGGTAGTTAGTTCAAGCCCGGCGCACCGGACAGCAAGGTTCCCTGCGGAACCTCCCAGTCTGATGCTGATGCCTGGTACTACTGTTTCGGTTCCCGGTGCTGGGAGCTCGCGGGTGTCTGCGACGATAATGTCAAGGTTGGTATTGCCCACGACGGTGATTCCAGCTTTCACCACTGACCGGCCTTCACCGCAGTGCGGGCAGTATGGAGCAACCCGGTTCGTGCTTCGTCCAACAGGATCAATCGGCTATGCACTTCCTGGCCTATTGCCATTGCGCGTGCCTGAGATGCGGAGGCATTTTCGCGAACGGCCGCGCTGCCGGGGCTTCCGGTTTGGTGGCGTTGCAGGATCAGCTCGGGCTGCTGTCCGGCGCTGAGTGTGGTCTCCACCAGTTCTGTTGTTGATTTCTGGCCGGCCTGCTCGAAAGCTGCTGTGACGTCGTCATCGGTCCAGTCAGCGGGGGCTTGCTGACGCACCAGCTGCCCCACAATGTCATGTGCCGCACGCCACGGGATGCCCTGGGCGGCCAATGCCTCAGCCACGGCGGTGGTGGTGGCCCCCCCGGCAACGATTTCTGCGGGATCTGGAAGCTGCCCTATTTTCAGGTCCAGCAACAGGCCATCGAGCATACGCATGAATCTAACGACACGGTCCCCGGCACGCCACAGGTGCTTTTGCACGTCTGTGGTGGCGTTGTTCGAGTCTTCATACCAAGCCGAACCGATGTTGGCGTAGCTTGCGGCCATATCAGCGGCAGTAGCGCCCGCCATGGACACCATGTGCTCCAAAACCACGGGGTTTTTCTTCTGCGGCATGATCGATGAACCCTGTGTGTAAGGGGTGGGTGTCTGAACCCATTTGAATGTCATCCATTCCAGCAGTACCCGAGAAAAGCGGGCTCCGGTGGCTGTAATCCGAGCCTGGACGGCAGCCAAACGCATGAAATGTTCGGCACCGGCAACAGCCTCATAGCTGGAGGTGAAGCTGGAATCGAAGCCCGTCAGTCTGCCTACGAGATCGGAGTCGATGGGCAAGTCTGTGCCGGTGAAGGCGGCGGATCCCAAGGGAGACACGTTAAGTTCGGCGTAGATGCTGAGCATTTCAGTGGCTTGGCTGAGCATTGCCTCGGACAGGCCTGCCAGCACGTGACCGATGGTGGTGGGCTGAGCCGGACGGCGGTGGGTGAAACCAACGATGAGGCTTTCGGCATGCACGAGAGCCTGCGCGGCGGCGTCGGCAGCGCATTGGACCACCAATGCCGTTTGGGCCAGAAGCTGACGGCGAAGCACCATCCGGAACACCCCGGCGTCGAGGTCATTGCGGCTACGCGCAAGCTGCACATCAAGTTCCGAGGTGGGAATGCCACATTCATGCGCCAATTGCTGTTCAAGGAAGTAGTACGGGTCCTCGACGCTGCCATCGAAGTGAAACTCCTGCTCACCATCCTGGGTCTTTTTCCATAGCGCCAACAAACCCTGCAGCAATAGCTTCCCCCGGCGCTGGGGCAAGATGTTCTGGTGCGTGAGCATGTACACGTGCGCCAGGCTGGCCTCGACCATGGCTGGGTAGATGTGCGGCGCAGCTTCCTCGAAAGCGACTCTGAGGTGGTTGTCCCAATAGATGGACAGTTCGGGTCGGTCCTTAAGCTCTGGACGTGGCATTGGCTGGTTCTGGGGAGTGCTCATCTGTGTCACCGTTTTCGTGGTTTTGCTGGATTGCGGGGGAGAGGGCTGGCGTCATCGACGGGGAGGGCCCCACAGGCTTGAAATTGAGTACTTTTTTGGTCCGGCGGGGAGTCTCCAACCGTTGGGAAATGATCAAGACGATCAAGATCAGCAGCATTTGCAGGGTTCCGTAGGCGGCTGCTGTGCCGAATTCGTTGGAGTAGATTCTGTTGTAGATTTCCACTGACAGTGGCGCGTAACGGGCGGGGTAGATCACTACAGAGGCCACGTATTCCCCGAAGCCCTGGATGAAGGCCATCAGCGCACCGGCCATGATGCCTCTAGACATCAGTGGCACGGTTACTGTCCGTAGTGCCTGCCAAGGCCCGGCGCCCAAACTGCGTGCGGCTTCTTCTACGGAAGGGTCAATTTGCGCCAGTGAGGCACTGGCAGATCGGAAGACGAGCGGAAGGAATCTCACGAAGTAGGCCACCGGTAGGATCCACAGTGAGCCGATGAGCACTTGGCCGAAGTTGAACGGTGTCGGGGTAGCAAAGGCTGTCACAATATTTACACCGATAACGGTGCCCGGTAGTGCCCAGGGCAGCATGACCATGATGTCTAACATGGCTTTGCCAGGACCTTTCCACCGGGTGACAACCCACGCTGCAAGGACGCCGAAAACAACACAGCCGAGCATGGCTATAAACGCCATCTGCGCGCTAACCATGATGGGACGCAGGGTCAACGGATCGGTGAAGAGGCGGGTGAAATTTTCCAGAGTGTATTCGGGCGGGAGGATCTGGATGGTCCAAGATCCATCAATTGTGAATGACAACAAGGCGATGGTCGCCGCCGGAGCCATGAGGAACAGGACCAATAGCAACGACCCCAGTCCAGCGGCAACTTTCGGGAACATGCCGTGGAGGACCTTGACAGTTTGCGGGGTGCCCTTGGATGAACCGCGGTGGATACGCCTATTCTCATACCAGCGCATAGCCAAAAGGAACAAAATGGAGACAACTGAGAGGGCTACTGCTTGGGCTGCGGCAACATCGTAGGCGCCGCTAGTACGGGAAGCGACGATCTGCATCGTCAACGTCTGGACGTTGTAGAACTGGGGAGCCGTGAATGAAGCCATGGAGACCATGAAGGTCAACAGCGCTCCGGAGACTAGAGCCGGGGTGAGCATGGGCAGCAAGACTGTGGTCCACATGCGGAATCGGCTGGCACCTAAGTTCAGTGCGGCCTCCTCCATCGAGGCGTCGGATCCGGCCAAAGCTGAGGTGACGGCGAGGTAGAAGTAGGGGTACATCGTCATGGTGTGGACTAGGAGCACACCCCAAATTCCGTTCACGGAAAAATCGGCTGCGTCCACTCCGAAATAGCGCGCAAGGAACCGCGGCACGATGCCACTTTCGGCATACAGAAAGTAAAAGGAGATCGCGCCAATAAGGGGCGGCAATGCCATGGGCAAAAGTGCAAAGAGGCGCAGAATCTTCCGCCCAGGGAAGTCGAATCGTGAAAGAAGAACTGCCAGCCCCGTGCCAAGCAAACCTGTGGTCAGAACCGAGACCAATGAAATGGTGACGGAGAGAATTAGCGCATTTTTGGAGGCACCCTCAAGGAATCCTGCGTAGGCGCTGCCGCCTCCCTCGGCGCTGGTGGTGGCTGTTGCAAGCATGGGGACCACGATGTACACCAACAACACCAGAATCAGTGGTGCCGCAAGGATATAAACAAAACGGTCCGAAGAGGTCAGGGAAGATCTCCTGCGTGGAACCGCCGTCGACCCGATCATGGTTGGACCATCCATACGCGATCTTGATCCGGCTGCATGGAAACCAGGTCCCCTGGTTCTGCCCGATTGAATGAATCTGGAGCTGAAACCACAATCTTCATGCCCTGCCACGCAATCTCGTACACGTTGACTGCGCCAGTAAATTCGGAGGTGAGGACTCTGCCAGTGAAGTTTCCTGATTCTTCGTGACCCGCGATGACACTGAGGCGGATGGATTCAGGCCGCAGCGAAATTGCCGCTTCCTCGCCAACAACAACGCCGGCCGAAAACGTGCCGTCCACGCGTGGTGCGTTCAAGATGGTGCCGTCAACGAGCTTGATGCTGACGGTGTTTTTTTCGTGGCCAAGAACGGTACAGGGCAGCACGTTAGAGCGGCCAATGAAACGCGCCACGAATGCGGTGGCTGGCTGGCTGTAAACCTCGCGGGGAGATGCAACCTGGTGGAGCTGACCTTCGTTCAGGACAGCCACCCTGTCACTCATAGCCATGGCTTCGGCTTGGTCATGGGTAACGTACAAACACGTGGTTCCGGCGGCCTGTTGGGTGGATCTGATCTCTGCGCGTGTTTCTTCTCGAAGTTTCGCGTCCAAGTTAGACAGAGGCTCATCCAGAAGGAGTGCTTTGGGGCTGATGACAAGTGCACGCGCAAGCGCGACTCGCTGTTGTTGGCCGCCGGAGAGTCGATCTATGCGACGGTCGCCAAATTCTTCAAGTCCTACTTGGGCAAGTGCTTGGTCAATGCGGCGCTTTTTTTCTATTTTTGCTACCTTGCGCATGTTCAATCCGTAGGCCACGTTGCCACGAACTGTCATGTGCGGAAACAGTGCGTAGTTTTGAAACACCATGCCCGTGTCTCGCCTATTAGGTGCTGTATTGGTGACATCTTTGCCATCGAAGTGGATACTTCCGCTGGTGGGCTGGATGAATCCAGCAACCATGCGCAAGGTAGTGGACTTCCCGCATCCAGACGGTCCCAAAAGTGTGAAGAGCTCTCCGTCTTCGATGGTGAGGGTTAGGTCGGAGACTGAGGGCTTGGCTCCGGAGTATGTTTTGGTGATTCCGTTGAGGTAGACGCGTGTCATGGGGTGCTCCACAGGGGGTCTGGTTGGGTACTGAAAGGGGCGGGCGGTGATTGCCCGCCCCCTTCGCGTTAGCTGGTATTAGCCTTGGTTCTTGATGTTTTCTGCCCAGTACTTGCTCCACTCGGGCTCGTTCTTGTTCACACGGTCCCAGTTCACATCCATTTCCTTTAGGTCCAGGTCAGCAAGCCATGCGGGCTCGGATGCCAAGGCAATCGTAGGGATTTGGAAGTACTTCTCGGCGAGCTTGCTCTGCTCGTCCTGGCCGACCAAGAATGAAAGGAACGCATCCGCACCGGCTGAGGAAGGGCCATCCTTGATCTTGGCTACGCCATCAATCAACATCGGAGCACCTGATGTGGGCACCACGGGAGTGAAGGGAGCCTTCTGCTTTTCGATCTGCAACATGACGTCCTGAAGGTTCCAGGCTGTGGCCGCAGCCTCCTGACGAGTGATGCGCAGGTACAGATCGGTGGGATTGGCGGCGTAGACCTTGGTGTTGGCGTCAAGCTTGCGGAGCCAGTCATAACCTGCTTCCGCACTTCCGGCGTCGTCGTACTTCCGGTCGATCATGGAGGCATAGATGCTACGCATGGTTCCCGAGGCGAGTACGTCGCGGATAGCGATTTTGTCCTTCATCCCTGGAGCGATCAGGTCGTCCCAGTCCTTCGGAGCCTGCTCGGCGGTCATCATGTCATGGTTGTAGAAAATGACTTCAGCGAGTTTCATTTCACCGACCCAGAGACCGTCGGCGTCACGCTGTGCGGCGGGCACAGCGTCGATGACGTCCTTGGGTGCGGGGGAGAACACGCCTTCAGCAGCACCTTGCTGCATTTGCTGCTGAGTGCCACCCCACCAGATATCGCCCTGCGGGTTCGCTTTCTCGGCCTTGACACGCTCCAAGGCTTCCTGCGCACCCAAGGTCAGCAACTGGACCTTGCCAGCATATTCAGGGTTGGCCTTTTCGAAATCTGCCACTACTTCCGTAGCTAGGCCTTTGTCCCGTGCGGTATAGATAGTCAGTGAGCCAGATTCCTTGGAGCCCGCATCGTCGCTGGAGGCTGTGTTTGAGTCGAGACCGCAGCCTGTCATGCCGAGGCTTAGTGCGAGCCCGCTGGCAAGCAACATGAACCGCAGTGGATTTTTCTTCATTGATATCTCCTAGTGATTTTTGTCAGGTATGTGGTTGGAATGAGGGAAATTAGGGGCTGCGGTTAGCTTGCAGCTTGGGTAAACAGGGTTTCGGGCGTCTTCAGAACTTTGGCAATGGCACCATGGAGGATCCCCGTGTTACCAAGTTCCGCGAAAGCGACGTCGGTGGAGGATGGGGCGGATCGCTGAACCATTTCACGCAGTTCTTCACGGGCAGTTTCGCTCAAGTGCACGGCATGACCGGAGAAGATGACCCGCGAGGGGTTGACGATGCAGATGCACACGATGGCGGCAAAGGCCCATGCTTGGAGAACATCGGCCAGTAGTTCTCCGGCTTGTGGCGCCGAAGACTGGCACAGGGATCCAATAACGTCTTCTGTGGGCAAACTCAGGCCCCTCTGGGCGCCCGACATTTGGATTCCTTGGGCGTTCCAGCGGGTTTCATAGTCGCCGTGTTGTCCTTGCGGCTTGGCTTGCAGGCTTTGTGGCAGGAAGCCAATTTCTCCTGCTGAGCGGCTGGCCCCGTCGAGGACCTCGCCGTTGGCAATGATGGTTGCGCCGATACCGTCATCAACGTGGATCAACACCAGGTTATCCACGCCGTTTCCAGCGCCTGAGCAGCGTTCCCCTAAAGCGATCAGGTTGACATCGTTTTCCACGGTCGTGGGCAGCCCCGTATTCGCCTCAAGTTCATCAGCTAGCCGGAGGTGCGCCATCGGGCCAAACGCTGGGGCCAATGCAAGGGAACCGTCGCTGGTCACCACACCGGGGAGCGCAATGACGATGTGGACGGGGCGGATTTGAGCCCGTTCGCTCACTGCAGCGACTGATGTGGCGATGCTTTCCACGGGTTTTGTCGGATCGAAATGATGCTCCTCAGAATCCAGCCGCATGCCGTCGAGATCGACCAGTGAGCAAAATACCCGCGACGCGGAAAATCCGACGACAGCAACAGTTACGGAGGAGCGGTTGAGCTCGAATAGGGTCCTTCGACGTCCTCCGGTGGACTCCTGCTGACCCAGTTCCCGCAGGTAGCCAGCATCGTTAAGGTCCTGCACAATGCCTGTCACAGTTGAGGGGCTGTAACCGGTCAACTGTGCTAAATCGGTCCTAGCCAAGGGGCCTGACGACAGCAAGGTGCTGAAGATTGCTCCGACGCGGATCCGGCGAAGGGCGTTTCGTCCTGTTGGAGCCGCGGGCTGTGATTTATGTAACATACTTACTTTATACGCTGGATAAAGTAAGAATGCAAGTGTCACATCACACATTTGCTTCTCGGGGACCGAGCCCATTTCAACGTCAGTCAGCACCAAAGGGATGCCTGCGGCAGGGTCTCAGCGACCCTCAGGGAGCGTCGTGAAGGTGCCGTCACATACCAGAAATTGAGATCCTCGGTGTGGGGTGAGGCGTAAACGGATGGCTCAAGGTTCTGGTGGTTACCGGTGTGGATATAGAGAAATCTGACCAGTGCTTGAGGGCTGAGCTAGCCCTTCCCTTGGGCGTGGGGCGCCTGGAAATCTCAGGGTTGGGCTCTCGGGGACGTCGGTTTTGCAAGGGACCTTTCTACCCATGCGCTAGATTGTAGGGATCAATCGGACAATGGATTTCCGCGACCATCAACGCCTGCCCGACAAAAATAACGTCAGTTACAACCGACTCATTAGAAACTCATTAAATTGGGCGACAACTGCCGCCTATTCAGTACCATCCATTGTTATGCGCCCGTCGCACTGCCAAAGGTTAGTAGCGACTTTTGACAAGTCGAATTGGACGATAGCGGCGACAGCGGGGGTCATGGGTTCGAATCCCATAGGAGGCCCATTGGTGGTCGGTAGTTGTCGGCACTGCTCAAAGATCCTGGAATTACGGGGATTTTTGGCTCTTGTGACTCATCCGTGGGTGTTTTCCGCGCGCCTTAACGCCCACACGCCGCTTCCTGCCTAGGATTTTTGACTGTCTAAGGAACAAAAATCAAGGTAGGAAAACGGCGT
>NZ_JBFBLV010000005.1:0-209092 GCF_040686835.1 Specibacter sp. NPDC078692 | reverse complement strand
GGTCGAACCATTCTTCACAAGCTTCTGAGTACATACACCACAACGGGGGTGGTTCTTGGGAACTGTCACCATACATGCTTTCAAAGCATGTACAACCCATGGCATTTGCGTCAAACGGCGGCATTTCTGCTCCGTGGTGCGTAAAGTGCAGCTAGGACTTCGCGGAGCCCAGGAATTCCTGCAAACGGCCCACGCCGGTAGCCAAATCGTCGTCACCGAGCGCGTAGGACAGGCGAATGTAGCCGCTCGGACCAAAGGCCTCGCCCGGCACAACGGCAACTTCTACCTTGTCCAGGATGAGGGCAGCCAGCTCAGCTGACGTGGCGGGGCGGATTCCGCCAATGTCACGGCCCAACAAACCGCGGACGTCGGCATAAGCGTAGAAGGCGCCGTGTGGAGTGGGGCACTCAATGCCGTCAATGGAGTTCAACGCGGCAACCATGGCCTTGCGGCGACGGTCGAAGGCTACCTTCATCTCATCCACTGCCGTCAACGGTCCAGACACTGCAGCCAGAGCGGCCATCTGGGAGACATTGGCCACGTTGGAGGTTGCGTGGGATTGCATATTGGTGGCGGCCTTGGTGACATCCAGCGGGGCGATCATCCAGCCCACACGCCACCCGGTCATGGCATAGGTCTTGGCTACACCATTGAGGATCACCACGCGGTCGCCCAGCTCCGGTGCTGCGGTCGCAATGGAAGTGAAGGGAACGCCGTCGTAGGTCAGGTGTTCGTAGATTTCATCCGTGATGACCCAAAGGCCCTTAGATGCAGCCCAGAGGCCGATCTCGCGGGTCTGCTCGGGGGAGTAGACGGCACCTGTCGGGTTGGACGGAGAGACGAACAGCAGCACCTTGGTGCGGGGCGTCAAGGCTGCCTCGAGCTGCTCCACGGTGACCAGATAGCCCTGCTCAGGTCCGGCAAAGACCTCCACGGGGACGCCGCCGGCCAAACGGATCGCTTCAGGGTAAGTGGTCCAGAACGGGGTGGGAATGATGACTTCGTCGCCCGGGTCAAGGAGTGTGGCGAAGGATTCGTATACGGCTTGCTTGCCACCGTTGGTTACCAGCACCTGGGCCGGATCCACGGCATAGCCTGAGTCGCGCATAGTCTTCTCAGCAATGGCGCTGCGCAGCTCAGGAAGCCCAGCGGCTGGTGAATAGCGGTGGAATTTAGGTTGGCGGGCGGCAGCAATGGCTGCCTCAACAATATAGTCCGGGGTGGGGAAGTCAGGCTCTCCGGCGCCAAAGCCAATAACGGGGCGCCCGGCAGCCTTCAGGGCCTTTGCTTTGGCATCAACGGCCAGGGTCGCGGATTCGGCAATCGCGGCGATCCTTGCGGAAACACGTCGCGTGGAGGCGTGGTCAACACTCAATTCGGCAGACATCAGCATTCTTTCTTCGGTGGGAGGCCCAAAATACAAACTTCGTCATTGACTACTTTAGGCGCAAGGCGTCGCCAGTTCGACGTAGGGCGTTAAGAATGCGTAGAATAGGTAATCGGTGTTCGACTCCATGATGTTTCACGCCTTGTGGCCGGTTTTGAAAGACGGCCGTAAGACTGTAAGTTATTCATGGCATTCAGCACTGAATGGATTTTTGACCAGCGGCGCCATGACGGGCTGTGCGGACGAACATCAAAGGGTAGTGGCGCAATTGGTAGCGCAGCGGTCTCCAAAACCGCAGGTTGCAGGTTCGAGTCCTGTCTGCCCTGCGCATGGAAGTGGCGCATATTTCTGGGGCTAGTTCGCAGAATCAACTCCACATCCAAGCGAATATTAGGTATATCGCACGGTCCGAATCCACGGATTTGCGAGTTCCCAACGAATGATGAGTGAGGCACTGGTGACCGAAACTGCGGCAAGCAGCTCCAAGGGACCTGCCAAGAAGGCTTCAAAGCCCGGCAAGCCCGGTTTTTTCGCCGGGATCGCACTCTTCCTCCGCCAAGTCATCGGCGAGTTGAAGAAGGTTGTCACACCCACTCGCAAAGAGTTGATGAACATGACCGCCGTTGTACTGGTATTCGTTGTCATCGTGATGGGTATTGTTACCGTCCTTGATCTGGGCTTCGGCCAGGCTGTGCTGTGGATCTTCGGTGGAAACGTAAACATCGAGCAGTAAGACGCTCAACTTGGCCGGCCCCGCTGAAACATATCGGCAAGGGTCGGTTTGAGCCATTTAAGAAACGCACAAGGAAAGCAGGAAATTCGTGTCTGAGCTGGAGCCCGAGGCAACATACAGTGAGCAGGACCAGGACACTGTGGTTGCTGATGCTGCCATCAATGCCGACCTTGATGCTGTTGACGCAGAAACTGCTGAGGCAGAAACTGACGCAACAACTGCTGAGGCAGAAGCAGCAACCGATGAGCCGGCCGCCGACGCCGAGCCCGAGGTTGATCCTGCTGAGGAGTTCAAGGCTAAGCTGCGCCGCCAGGAGGGTGACTGGTACGTCATTCACTCCTACGCCGGCTACGAAAACCGCGTCAAGGTTAACTTGGAGTCGCGCAGCCTGTCGCTGAACATGGAAGATTACATCTTCGAAATTCAGGTCCCCATGGAAGAAGTCGTGGAGATCAAGAATGCACAGCGCAAGGTTGTCAACCGCGTCCGCATCCCCGGTTACGTGCTGGTCCGCATGGACCTGACCGACGCGTCATGGGGCGTTGTTCGTCATACCCCTGGCGTCACCGGATTCGTAGGTAACGCCCACAACCCTGTTCCGCTGCGTCTGGACGAAGTCTTCTCCATGCTCGCCCCGATCTTCGAGGAGCAGCAGGCTGAAGAGAGCGGCGTTCCGCTGCGTCACGATCCGGTCGACGCCGAGATCGACTTCGAAGTTGGCGAAGCAGTCATCGTCAAGGATGGTCCGTTCGAAGGCCTGTCCGCGTCGATCTCCGAGATCAAGCCTGAAGCTGCACAGCTCGTTGTGCTGGTTTCCATCTTCGAGCGTGAAACCCCCGTCACCCTCGCATTCAACCAGGTCACCAAGATCTAGTTGCCCCAAAATTTCGTTTCGCGAGGGTGAGCTTTGCTCCCGTGAAACGTTCGGTCGGACGCCATCTGACCACCCACCTGGAACGCGCTCCGTCGTCCCAGGCAAAGATATTGAGAGAAGGACCCTACATTGGCTCCCAAGAAAAAGGTCACCGGCCTTATCAAGCTGCAGATCCAGGCAGGCGCCGCTAACCCGGCTCCGCCCATCGGTCCCGCGCTTGGCCAGCACGGTGTCAACATCATGGAATTCTGCAAGGCGTACAACGCTGCAACGGAATCCCAGCGCGGAAACGTTATCCCGGTTGAAATCACCGTTTACGAAGACCGTTCATTCACCTTCATCACCAAGACCCCGCCGGCTGCAGAGCTCATCAAAAAGGCTGCAGGCGTTGCTAAGGGTTCAGGTACCCCCCACACCGTCAAGGTTGCTCAGCTGACCAAGGCTCAGGTTACCGAGATCGCTACCCAGAAGATGGTTGACCTCAACGCAACCACCATCGAGGCTGCTGAAAACACCATCGCCGGTACCGCCCGTTCCATGGGTATCACCGTCGAGGCCTAAGCCTCAACACCAGAGATCTTGCCAGTCGAGATCTCACAGCATGACCAAAAATATTAAGAACGACGCCGGACAACTCACCTTTAGGTGGAGTGCGGCGGACGTAGTGGCAGGGCCCGCGCGGTCCTAACGACCACAACTGCACAAGGAGAAACGCAGCATGGCAAAGCGCAGTAAAGCATATGAGGCAGCTCAGGCCAAGATCGATGCGGAGAACGTATACGCACCCTTCGAAGCTATCAAGCTCGCCAAGGAGACCAACCCCTCCAAGTTCGACGCAACCGTTGAGGTTGCCTTCCGCTTGGGTGTAGACCCTCGCAAGGCTGACCAGATGATCCGCGGAACGGTTAACCTGCCTCACGGTACCGGTAAGACCGCCCGCGTTCTGGTTTTCGCAACCGGTGAGCGCGCCGAGGCAGCAATTGCTGCCGGCGCCGACTTCGTTGGTACCGACGACCTGATCGAAAAGATCCAGGGCGGCTGGACCGACTTCGACGCAGCCGTTGCTACACCTGATCTCATGGGTAAGGTTGGCCGTTTGGGTAAGGTTCTGGGTCCCCGTAACCTCATGCCTAACCCGAAGACCGGTACCGTCACCAACGACGTCGCCAAGGCTGTCAATGACATCAAGGGTGGAAAGATCGACTTCCGCGTCGACAAGCACGCCAACCTTCACTTCATCATCGGCAAGGTTTCCTTCGACGCTCAGAAGCTCGGCGAGAACTACGCAGCTGCCCTGGAAGAGGTGCTTCGTTTGAAGCCGTCCGCTTCCAAGGGCCGCTACCTGCAGAAGGCCACCGTCTCAACGACGTTTGGCCCCGGCATCCCCGTGGATCCGGCTGCAACCAAGGTGTTTGTTGAAGCGTAAGCTTCGGTAATTCCCAAGAAAGGGCTGATGTGGCATAACGCCACATCAGCCCTTTCTTGTATACAAACTGATACGTTAGAAAAACGACCTACAACGCATGGGAGTGCGCACGCATGCAATTCGGCATCCGTCGGGCAATAGCAACCGACGCCCCCGCTTTGGCAGAACTCGCGGCCCTCACCTTCCCCTTGGCTTGTCCACCGGACAGCCCGGCACATGAAGTAGCGGCGTTTATTGCCCAAAATCTTGGCCCCGAGAGTTTCGTTTCCTACCTTGCCGATCCGTTCCGGGTGCTCTTCGTTGCCGAGGAGCAAGCCGAGGAACATGTTCAGGAGCGCGATCAGGAACAGAGCCAGGATGAATCAGCGCCGATTCAGGGCCGTTTGCTGGCCTACACAATGTTGGTTGATGCTCCGCCTACCGCGCAGGATGTAGCGGCCGTAGTCTCTGATGGCGATGCCGTTGAATTCAGTAAGTGTTATGCGCATCAGGATACCCACGGCAGCGGTGTTGCCACGAGCATTATGAGCGCCAGCCTTGAATGGGTTGACACTCAAGGCCGTCGGCAGACGTGGCTTGGCGTTAATAGTGAGAATGTGCGGGCGCAAAAATTTTATCGGAAGCACGGGTTCGCAGCCACCGGGACCAGGAGCTTTCAGCTGGGGACAAAGACCGAGCATGATTACGTCATGGTGCGGTCGAATTGAAAGAAAGTGACAGGTACTCTCGCCATGGCTGAAGCCAAAGTCGAACAATTGCGGATCCCAGAGGATCTCCAGCACAACAGCGCTGCAGATTTCTTGGAGGCTGTGGAAGTCTCGCGTCAGGTCCGTATTGACACGTGGGGCAATGACTTTTTGGCTTACACCCCTGCTGAACTCTTCGCACTGTGCCACGACCCTTACGAATGGTACGTGGTTTTGGTGGCACGCCTGGACGGCAAAATCTTGGGCCGTGCTGGCATTGCCATGCCGTTGGATGACAACACTGAGCTCGCGCACGTGACTTTGGATGTCCTGCCTGTTGCTGCCGGGCAGGGGATGGGCCGGAAACTTCTGGAAGCTGCCGAGCTGTTTGTGAAGGGTGAGAACCGCAGAATTGTGGTGGTTGAAACTAATCACCCCGCCGCTGACCTCGAAGCTGCGGACGAGGCCGGAGAACGGATTGCTGCAGCTCACGGCAGCATCGACTTGCCGCTGAAGAGTAGGGAAGCCCGATTCGCCAGCAATGCCGGCTACGCGCTGGAACGTGCGGAGCAGTTCAGTGCCTGTGCATTGCCGTTGGGCGCGGACTTGTTGGGCCAGCTCACTGCCCGTGCCGAGGAAACTCACCAAGGTGCCTACCGAGTGCATCAGTGGTTGGATGCTTGCCCGGAAGAGTGGGCAGCGGACTTTGTTCGTCTGGAAAAGAGTCATAACGAGGACGACGGCGACCATGGCACCTGGAGTGTGGAGCAGCTTCGCGAGTCTGAAGAGCTCTCTCGGCTCAGTGGTAGACGTACTGTTGTCACCGCCGCTGAATGCCTAGAGTCAGGGGCGTTGGTCGGTTTCACCTCCATTTCACTTTTGGGTCATCGGGCTGATGTAGCTTTTCAGGACGAAACTGTGGTGCAGAAGGCACACCATGGCAAGGACCTAGGCCTTCAGATCAAGGTGGCCAACATGGAGCAACTGCAACAGCATTTCCCGGAGCTGCGCGCCATCTACTCATGGAATGCGCCGGAGAACGACTACATGCTGGCGGTCGATGCCACTTTGGGCTACACCAGTGCCGGCGTGACAGGGCAATGGCGCAAGGACTTCAACAACGCTCAGTAGCGGCGTCATGAGCAGTGTGTCCCAGTGCACCGGGACGCGATTTGGATTCACGGGGATGGTTCCTGTAATCTTTAAGAACCAAAGACCGTCGGTCGATGTCAATCACCCCCAGCCAGAAGATGCAGCATGCATCCTATTGCGCTGGAACTGGGCAGTTTTTCATCCGAAAGTCCTTCAATAGGACGGCCAGCGCAGGTGCACAAAGCTTAAGTTGCAGTGTTGAACCGGGAGAAATCCCATGGATCCGCTGCCACAAAACGCCCCGTACATCTGTGCGGGGCGTTTTGTTTTTTGCAAGCTTCCCTCACCGGAGCGCTTGCGGGACCCGTACAGACCGGCAACTATTCCCGGAAGGAGGGTTATGGCAACGCCAACAAAGGTGGCTGCGGTTGCAGAAATCAAGCAAGATTTCAACGACTCAACTGCAGCAGTCCTAACCGAATACCGTGGGCTCACCGTAGCTCAGCTCAAGGAGCTGCGCGTTTCTCTCGGCCAGGACACCAAGTTCTCGGTTGTAAAGAACACTCTGACGGCTATTGCGGCTAAGGAAGCGGGTGTTGATGCTTTCGAGGGTCAGCTGTCCGGTCCTACCGCAATTGCTTTCATCAAGGGTGACGCTGTTGCAGCAGCAAAGAGCCTGACGGATTTTGCAAAAGCCAACAAGCAGCTGGTCATCAAGACCGGTATCTTCGAAGGCAAGGCTCTCAACGCTGCCGAGGTCGCCGCACTGGCCGCCCTCGAATCGCGCGAGCTGCAGCTGGCAAAGGTTGCAGGCATCCTCAAGGCACCGATGGCCGCCGCTGCGCGCACCCTCGACGCCCTGCGTTTGAAGCTTGCTGAAGGCGCTCCCGTTGAAGAGGCTCCGGCCGCTGAGGAAGCACCTGCTGCTGAAGAGGCTCCGGCCGCTGAAGAAGCACCGGCCGTAGAAGCCGAGACCACCGAAGCATAGCGTGCGCCGTCTTTTGGACGCGCCGCCTGCCAGCAGGTGTTCACCCCAAGTATTTCCCTATGCCCAAACAGGGTCTAGGTTTATGGATTCGCCCCTCGCGGGCAAAACACAGAAGGAGCGCCACTCATGGCTAAGCTCACCAACGACGAGCTCATTGCAGCTTTCAAGGAACTGACCATCATCGAGCTCTCCGAGTTCGTTACCCTCTTCGAAGAGACCTTTGAAGTTACCGCTGCTGCTGTTGCAGTTGCAGGCCCCGCCGGTGGCGGCGCCGCTGAAGAAGCTGCTGAGCAGACTGAATTCGACGTTATCCTCGAAGCAGCCGGCGACAAGAAGATCGCAGTTATCAAGGAAGTTCGCGCCATCACTTCCTTGGGTCTGAAGGAAGCCAAGGAGGTCGTTGACTCGGCTCCTAAGGCTGTTCTCGAAGGTGCAACGAAGGAAGCTGCTGAGAAGGCCAAGGAAGCTCTCGAAGCTGCCGGCGCCACGGTTACCCTCAAGTAATCACCTCGTCTTTCTAAAAGAAGCCCCGCACCGATTGGTGCGGGGCTTCTTTTGCATGTACGCCCAGTGAATGCGGGCCGGCCAGCTGCCTCGCGGGCAGTAAGATTTCCTCGGTCGCTGGGCAACCTTCGCAAATCCATCCCCGCTCCGGCAGCAGGCCGTCCCTGCCGTCTGGGCCCACGAGCGGTGGCACCGCCGCTGAGCTACTCCGGTACTGAGATGTCCGCTACGATCGCGCCGTAGGCGGCAACCAGCGCGTCGGCGTCAACGAACATGCTGTAGCCGTGTTCACCGGCACCCATAGCTACTTTGCGGCCAACGATGCTTTCGTCAGCGTAGACGGGCCAGGCCGTGGTGCTGCCCAGCGGAGTGATGGTGCCGCGCTCGTACCCAGTGGCGGCCAAGGCCACATCCGCCGGGGGCATTTGCAGCTTATTGACGCCAACGGCGGCGCGCAGCTTCGGCCAAGAGATCGCCTGTCCACCCGGAACCAGGGCGAACAAGAATGTCCCATCGCTGCGTTTCACCACCAAGGATTTCACAATGTCCGACGGCGCGATCCCCATGAGTGCCGCAGCCTCCTCCAACGAATTGGCGGCAGGGCGAGGAAAGATTTCGATCTCGAGACCACGGGCTGCTGCGTCCGCCGCTACACGGGCATGTCCCTCGGGTAGGGGCTCAGGTAGGATCTCGGGCAGTGGCCCGGGTGTCACTCGGCGTCCCGGAACAGCAGGAGGGCCTCACCTTGGCCGCCACCGCCACACAATGAGACGGCGGCCTTGCCAGCTCCGCGGCGGCTCAACTCCATGGCTGCGTGAAGTGCCAAGCGGGCTCCGGAGGCTCCAATGGGGTGGCCCAGAGCAATGGCGCCGCCATGGATATTGCACTTCTCCAGAGGAAAGTCCAGGTCGCGCAGCGACTGAACTGCTACTGAGCCGAAGGCTTCGTTGATTTCAATGAAGTCCAGATCGTTCACCTCCCAGCCCGCGGTCAGCAGGGCCTTGGCAATGGCATTGGCAGGTTGGGAGTGCAGTGAATTATCGGGTCCGGCCACCTGGCCGGGGGCACCAACCACTGCCAGCCACGCCAGGCCGTGTTCTTCGGCATAAGCACGCGATGACAGCACTAGGGCGCTGGCACCGTCGGATAGGGGAGAGGAGTTCCCAGCTGTGATGGCGCCGTCGGCGGTGAAGGCCGGGCGCAGGCCGGCGAGAGTTTCCACGGTGGTCTGCGGGCGGATTCCCTCGTCCTGATCGAGGACCAAGGGATCGCCCTTACGCTGAGGCACGTTTACCGGGACGATCTCGTCGGTAAACACGCCAGCTGCGGCGGCCGCTGCTGCGCGCTGATGCGAGGCTGCCGCAACCTCATCCTGGGCTGTGCGGCTGATGTTCAGGCGGATATTGCCGCGTTCGGTTGAGAGGCCCATGGAATCGTTGTCGAAGGCGTCTGTCAGTCCGTCGTGGGCAGCCACATCCAGAGCCTGAATGGCGCCGTACGTCCAGCCTTGGCGTGATCCGGGCAGCAGGTGCGGGGCGCGTGTCATGGACTCCTGCCCGCCAGCCACCACCACGCTGGCTTCCCCGCTACGGATCAGGCGCGCGGCATCGATCACGGCCGTTAGCCCGGAGAGGCAGACCTTGTTGATCGTCAGAGCGGGAACGTTCCAGCCAACGCCGGCACCCACCGAGCTCTGCCGCGCCGGATTCTGACCTGTGCCGGCTTGCAACACCTGTCCCATGATCACCTGGTCGACGTCCGCGATATCAATTCCGGAGCGAGTGATTGCCGCTGCAATGGCCTTCGCTCCGAGTTCCACGCCGGTGAAGGGGGCCAGCTGCCCGTTGAGCCGCCCTTGCGGCGTACGTGCTCCAGCAAGAATTACCACATCGTTTGCTTGTGACGTCATAGCCGCACTGCTCCTTGAAACTTGATTCCGCACAGATCCTCGTTGAGCTGTGTGTCTTTCCATAAAACCTAACAGCACAGGCAGTAAAGAAAATTCCTTGTCCGCCCTGTGGAAGCCTGAACGAGGGTACTATGACAGTGCAGCAGAGATTTAAATATCCACACTTGCGGTTTTTCAAATCTCGGGGTAGACACGCGAGCCCTTAAGCGGGTAGAGTAGTTCTTTGCGTATCCCTCTTAACCTTCAGCCTTCATATAGCGGTGGGCTTTGTATCGGTCAAGAGTCTTGGAAGAACGCGTTTTAGAGCAGCACCGCTGCACTGTGAAGCGTCTTCTACGGCTACTTGGCCAGCGTTCCTCCTGGTTTGATGACCGGGAGAGAAACGGGTAAGGGTTCGTAAGAACAAGCCTGCAGGTCTGTGGAAGGATCCCTCTTGGTCGCCTCGAGCACCTCTAATGTAAATAACGCTGCAACCGCTATCGATTCAAACAGCACCGACGGTGCAAAGAGTCGCATCTCATTCGCAAAGATTCATGAGCCGCTTGACGTGCCGAATCTGCTTGCACTCCAGACCGAGAGCTTTGACTGGCTCGTAGGTAATGGGCGCTGGCAGGAACGCATGCAGAGCGCTGTGGATGCTGGCGATGACAGTGTGGCCGTCACGTCCGGTCTGTCCGACATTTTCGAAGAGATTTCCCCCATTGAGGACTTCCAGGGCACCATGTCCCTGTCCTTCACGGAGCCGGAATTCTCTGACCCCAAGTTCACCGTTGATGAGTGCAAGGACCGCGACGCCACGTACGCCGCACCGCTGTACGTCAAGGCCGAGTTCATGAATAACTTGACCGGTGAAATCAAACAGCAGACTGTCTTCATGGGCGATTTTCCGCTCATGACTAACAAGGGCACGTTTGTCATCAACGGCACCGAGCGTGTTGTTGTTTCCCAGCTGGTTCGTTCCCCGGGTGCTTACTTCGAGCGCACCGCGGATAAGACCAGTGACAAGGAAATCTTCACCGCCAAGATCATCCCCTCACGTGGTGCATGGTTCGAGCTGGAGATTGACAAGCGCGATCAGGTTGGCGTTCGTCTGGACCGCAAGCGCAAGCAGTCAGTCACCGTACTGCTGAAGGCGCTCGGCTGGACCGAAGGCCAGATCCTGGAAGAGTTCGGCGAGTTCGACTCGATCCGTGCCACCTTGGAAAAGGATGCCACCACAGGCCGCGAGGATGCCCTGTTGGACATCTATCGCAAGCTGCGTCCGGGCGAGCCGCCCACCGTTGACGCTGCTGACGCTCTGTTGCACAACCTGTACTTCAACCCGAAGCGTTACGATCTGGCCAAGGTTGGCCGTTACAAGATCAACCGCAAGCTCGGTATTGATCTGCCGTTGAGCGACGAGAAGGCTTCCGTACTGAGCGTGGATGACATTGTCGCCATGATCAAGTACTTGGTTGCTTTGCACGCCGGCAACAAGACCACCAAGGGCCAGCGCGACGGCGCCGAGGTCGACCTCCGTGTTGACGTCGATGACATCGACCACTTTGGTAACCGTCGTATCCGCGCCGTCGGCGAGCTCATCGAGAACCAGGTCCGCACAGGCCTCTCCCGCATGGAGCGCGTTGTCCGCGAGCGTATGACCACTCAAGACGTCGAGGCCATCACGCCGCAGACACTGATCAACATCCGTCCCGTTGTGGCAGCTATCAAGGAGTTCTTCGGAACCTCTCAGCTCTCACAGTTCATGGATCAGAACAACCCGCTGGCCGGTCTGACGCACAAGCGTCGACTGTCCGCGCTGGGCCCGGGCGGTTTGTCCCGTGACCGTGCAGGCATGGAAGTTCGAGACGTTCACCCGTCCCACTACGGCCGTATGTGCCCCATTGAAACTCCTGAAGGCCCCAACATTGGTCTGATCGGTTCCTTGGCATCCTACGGACGCATCAACCCGTTCGGCTTCATCGAGACCCCGTACCGTCGGGTTCTCAAGGGTGTTGTCTCCGACGAGGTTGATTACCTGACCGCTGATGACGAGATGGACGTTGTGATCGCACAGGCCAACGCGCCTCTCGATGACAACAGCCACTTCGTTGAAGAAACTGTTCTGGTTCGCCAGCGCGGTGGTGGCGGCGAGCCCGTTCTGATCCCGGCCGACGAGGTCGAGTACATGGACGTTTCCCCGCGCCAGATGGTATCTGTGGCTACTGCCCTGATCCCGTTCCTCGAGCATGACGATGCTAACCGCGCCTTGATGGGTGCGAACATGCAGCGTCAGGCTGTGCCGTTGGTCCAGTCCGAGGCCCCGTTTGTGGGAACCGGCATGGAGCGCGCCACCGCTGTTGACGCCGGAGACGTTGTCATCGCCAAGAAGGCCGGTGTGGTTTCTGAGGTTTCCGCCGACGTCGTTGTCATGTTGAACGACGACGGCACGGAGATCAGCTACCCGATCGCCAAGTACCAGCGCTCCAACCAGGGCACGGCCTACAACCAGCGCGTTCTGGCCTCTGAGGGTCAGCGTCTGGAAGTTGGCGGCATCATCGCTGACGGTCCGGCAACGGACATGGGCGAGCTTGCCTTGGGTAAGAACCTCTTGGTTGCCTTCATGTCCTGGGAAGGTCACAACTACGAGGATGCCATCATCCTTTCGCAGCGCATTGTTGCTGAGGATGTACTCTCCTCCATCCACATCGAAGAGCATGAGATTGACGCTCGCGACACCAAGCTTGGTGCTGAAGAAATTACTCGGGACATCCCGAACGTTTCCGAAGAAATCCTGGCTGGCCTGGACGAGCGCGGCATCATCCACATCGGTGCTGAAGTTGAAGCCGGCGACATCCTGGTTGGAAAGGTCACGCCCAAGGGCGAGACCGAGCTGACCCCGGAAGAGCGACTGCTGCGCGCAATCTTCGGTGAGAAGAGCCGCGAAGTTCGCGACACTTCCTTGAAGGTTCCCCATGGAGAGTCCGGAACCGTCATTGGTGTTCGCGTCTTTGACCGCGACTCCGAAGATGATCTGCCTCCCGGTGTAAACCAGCTGGTTCGCGTCTACGTTGCCAACAAGCGCAAGATCACCGACGGTGACAAGCTTGCAGGCCGTCACGGTAACAAGGGTGTTATTTCCAAGATCCTCCCGATCGAAGATATGCCCTTCCTCGCCGACGGTACCCCGGTGGACATCGTCCTGAACCCCTTGGGTGTTCCGGGTCGTATGAACGTTGGACAGGTCCTGGAAATCCACCTCGGTTGGGTTGCCAAGACCGGTTGGAAGGTTGAAGGCGAGCCTGACTGGATCAAGAGCCTGCCGAACCTGCCGCGTGAAAGCGGACAGACGAAGGTTGCTACCCCGGTGTTCGACGGTGCCCGTGACGCAGAAATCACAGGCCTGCTCGATTCCACCAACGTGACTCGTGACGGCGACCGCCTGATCGATTCCTCCGGTAAGACCCGTCTGTTCGACGGCCGCTCAGGCGAGCCGTTCCCGGACCCGGTTTCCGTTGGCTACATGTACATCTTGAAGCTTCACCACTTGGTGGATGACAAGATTCACGCCCGCTCCACCGGTCCGTACTCCATGATCACCCAGCAGCCCTTGGGCGGTAAGGCGCAGTTCGGTGGACAGCGCTTTGGTGAGATGGAAGTTTGGGCACTGGAAGCATACGGCGCGGCGTACACGCTGCAGGAACTGCTGACGATCAAGTCCGATGACATCCATGGCCGCGTGAAGGTCTACGAAGCCATCGTCAAGGGCGAGAACATCCCGGAGCCCGGTATTCCGGAATCCTTCAAGGTTCTCATCAAGGAAATGCAGTCGCTGTGCTTGAACGTGGAAGTCCTTTCCACCGACGGCACCACGATTGAGATGCGTGACTCGGATGAAGAAGTCTTCCGGGCCGCGGAGGAGCTGGGCATCGACCTGTCACGGGCCGAGCCTAACTCTGTCGAAGAAGTTTAACCACGGACGACGGCGGTGGCCAGCCCACCGCCGTCGGCCCTCCCTTCTTCCCGTACCCGACACAGACTTTCAGACTTTAGAGAATTAGAGAGAACAGGACCCATATGTCCAGCGAATCCTCCTTCGGCCTCATGCAGATTGGCCTGGCTACCGCGCAAGATATTCGCGACTGGAGCCACGGCGAAGTCAAGAAGCCGGAAACTATTAACTACCGCACGCTCAAGCCGGAAAAAGATGGCCTCTTCTGTGAGAAGATCTTCGGCCCGTCCCGCGACTGGGAATGCTACTGCGGCAAGTACAAGCGCGTGCGCTTCAAGGGCATCATCTGCGAGCGTTGTGGCGTTGAAGTCACCCGCGCAAAGGTACGCCGTGAGCGCATGGGTCACATTGAGCTTGCAGCACCTGTAACCCACATCTGGTACTTCAAGGGCGTCCCCTCGCGCTTGGGTTACCTGCTGGACCTGGCACCGAAGGACCTCGAAAAGGTCATTTACTTCGCTGCCTACATGATCACCAGTGTTGACGATGCTGCGCGCCACGAAGAGCTGCCGAACCTCCAGATCGAGCACGATCTGGAAAAGAAGCGCATGGTGGACACCCGTGACAGCGACATCGCCACGATCGCCCGTGACCTCGAAGGCGAGCTTGCTCGTCTCGAAGGTGAAGGCGCCAAGGCAGCAGACAAGAAGAAGGCCCGCGACTCCGCGGACCGTCAGATGGCGAACGTGCGTAAGCGCGCCGACGCTGACATCGATCGCCTCGAGCAGGTTTGGGATCGCTTCAAGGCTCTCAAAGTTGCTGACCTGGAAGGTGACGAAGCTCTTTACCGCGAACTGCGCGAGCGCTACGGCATGTTCTTCCAGGGCTCCATGGGTGCCGAAGCTATCAAGAGCCGTCTCGAGAACTTCGATATGGCTGGCGAAGCTGAAATCCTGCGCGACATCATTGCCAATGGCAAGGGCCAGCGCAAGACCCGTGCATTGAAGCGACTGAAGGTTGTCAACGCATTCTTGACCACCAACAACAGCCCGCTCGGCATGGTTCTGGATGCCGTCCCGGTGATCCCGCCGGAACTGCGCCCCATGGTTCAGCTCGACGGTGGCCGTTTCGCCACCTCGGACTTGAACGACCTGTACCGCCGCGTGATCAACCGCAACAACCGTCTCAAGCGTCTGCTTGATCTGGGTGCTCCGGAGATCATTGTCAACAACGAAAAGCGCATGCTGCAGGAAGCTGTTGACTCGCTGTTCGATAACGGTCGTCGCGGCCGTCCTGTCACCGGACCGGGTAACCGTCCGTTGAAGTCGCTCTCTGACATGCTTAAGGGCAAGCAGGGTCGATTCCGTCAGAACCTCCTCGGTAAGCGCGTTGATTACTCTGGCCGTTCGGTTATTGTTGTTGGCCCGCAGCTGAAGCTGCACCAGTGTGGTCTGCCCAAGCAGATGGCTCTGGAGCTCTTCAAGCCGTTCGTGATGAAGCGCCTGGTTGACCTCAACCACGCACAGAACATCAAGAGCGCCAAGCGTATGGTGGAGCGTTTCCGTCCCCAGGTTTGGGATGTTCTCGAAGAGATCATCACCGAGCACCCGGTACTGCTGAACCGTGCACCAACCCTGCACCGTTTGGGTATCCAGGCGTTCGAGCCCCAGCTTGTTGAAGGTAAGGCAATCCAGCTTCACCCGCTGGTTTGTGGTGCCTTCAACGCTGACTTCGACGGTGACCAGATGGCAGTTCACTTGCCGCTGAGCCCCGAAGCTCAGGCTGAAGCTCGCATCCTGATGTTGTCCTCGAACAACATTTTGAAGCCTTCAGATGGCCGTCCGGTGACCTTGCCGTCACAGGATATGATCATCGGTCTGTACCACTTGACCACCAAGCGTGAAGGTTCTGTTGGCGAAGGCCGTCAGTTCTCCACGCCAGCTGAAGCTGTCATGGCGTTCGACGCCGGTGAGCTGCACTTGAACTCGCAGGTGAAGATCCGTTTGGAGAACTTCATCCCGGGTGCCGAGCGCAAGGGTCCGGAAGGTTTCGAAGCTGGCGAGTCCGCCATCATCGATACCTCACTGGGTCAGGTCATCTTCAACGAGACCCTGCCGGCTGACTACCCCTGGGTTGAAGCTGTTGCCGACAAGGGTCAGCTCTCGGAGATCGTCAACGACCTCGCCGAGCGTTACCCCAAGGTGGTTGTGGCAGCAACACTGGATAACTTGAAGGATGCCGGTTTCTACTGGGCAACCCGTTCAGGTATCACCGTTGCCATCTCCGATATTGAGGTGCCTGCAGCCAAGCCTGCCATCCTTGAAAGCTACGAGGTCAAGGCCGCTAAGGTCCAGGCTCAGTACGACAAGGGTCTGATTGCTGATGACGAGCGCCGCCAGGAGCTCATCGACATCTGGAACCAGGCAACCAACGAGATCGCTGACGTCATGCGGGCATCCTTCGCCGCATCCAACACGATCAACCGTATGGTTTCCTCCGGTGCTCGTGGTAACTGGATGCAGGTTCGCCAGATTGCTGGCATCCGTGGCTTGGTGGCTAACCCTAAGGGTGAAATTATTCCTCGCCCGATCAAGTCCTCCTACCGTGAGGGCCTGTCGGTTTTGGAGTACTTCATTGCTACTCACGGTGCCCGTAAGGGTCTGGCCGATACCGCTCTGCGTACAGCTAACTCCGGTTACCTGACCCGTCGACTGGTTGACGTTTCACAGGATGTCATCGTTCGCGAAGACGACTGTGGCACCGAGCGCGGCTTGACGCTGCCGATCGCCGTGGTTGATTCCATGGGCGAGATCGTCCTGCACGAAGAGGTCGAGAACAGCGTATACGCTCGTACCTTGGCTGCTGAAGTGCTTGACGCATCTGGCGCCGTTCTGGCAGCTGCCGGTGACGATGTTGGAGATGTCCTCATTGACAAGCTGTTCGCAGCCGGCATTGAAGAGATCAAGGTCCGCTCGGTGCTCACCTGTGAGTCAACCGTTGGTACCTGTGCGTTGTGCTATGGCCGTTCCTTGGCAACCGGTAAGACCGTAGACATTGGTGAGGCCGTCGGTATTATTGCCGCACAGTCCATCGGTGAGCCCGGTACCCAGCTGACCATGCGTACCTTCCACACCGGTGGTGCTGTTTCTGCCAGCCGTGGCGAGGACATCACCCAGGGTCTGCCCCGTATCCAGGAGCTCTTCGAAGCACGTACCCCCAAGGGTGTGGCTCCGATAGCAGAAGCTGCCGGTCGCATCAACATTGATGAGTCCGAGAAGACCATGCGTTTGATCCTGACCCCGGACGACGGCAGCGAAGAAATCGCCTACCCGGTACTCCGACGCGCACGCCTGCAGGTTGCTGACGGCGAGCACGTTGAAGTTGGCCAGAAGCTCATTGTGGGTGCAGTTGACCCCAAGCAGGTTCTGCGTATCCTCGGCCCGCGTGCCGCTCAGAAGCACCTCGTTGAGGAAGTTCAGGGCGTTTACCGCAGCCAGGGTGTGGGTATCCACGACAAGCACGTCGAGGTTATCGTCCGCCAGATGCTCCGTCGCGTGACGGTCATTGAATCAGGCGATTCCAAGTTGCTGCCCGGCGAGCTCGCCGAGCGCGGTCGCTTCGAGACGGAAAACCGTCGCGTTGTCTCCGAAGGCAAGAAGCCTGCTTCGGGCCGTAACGAACTGATGGGTATCACCAAGGCTTCCTTGGCTACCGAATCATGGCTCTCCGCCGCATCCTTCCAGGAGACCACCCGCGTTCTGACGCAGGCGGCCATGGAAGGCAAGTCGGACCCGCTGTTGGGTCTGAAGGAGAACGTGATCATCGGTAAGTTGATCCCCGCCGGCACCGGCCTTCCGCGCTACACCAACGTCACGGTGGAGCCCACGGAAGAAGCCAAGGCCAACCTGTTCACCGGTCCGAGCGCATTCAGCGACTTTGACTACGTGGGCGGCGTAGGAGATTTGGGCAACGAGTTCCGTGCCATCCCCTTGGATGACTACGATCTCGGTACCAACTTCTCCGGCTAACAGCTAAGCGAAAAGTACGACGGCGGTGGGTGAGTTTCGAAGGAAACTCACCCACCGCCGTCGCACTTTAACAACGCTATCCCACCAATGGTGTGCTTTTCGGCAGACGCTATCGCACCAAATGCGGGCTTTCGGCAGACGCTATCGCACTGCTAAAAGGAATAGTCGCCGGTCTTCCATTTTTCCCAATCCCACCTGGATAGGAACTTTTCCCCACTGGCATGGCCCGAGGAGTACATGGCCAGCTTGTCTTGGGCTGTGAGCTTGAAATCTGTTGCACGGTAGGCGGAGGTGTCAACAAAAATGGTTCGCGAGATCGCTTGCGGGTCATTGATGTAGCTGCGATCGTGGGCCCCAATCATGGTGCTCAGGAGAGACTTTGCCAATTGGACGCCATTGCTATCTGGGACCCAGTCCCCGGAGCGGATGGTGGAGCGGCCTGAGAGCTTCACCCCGAGAGTGGGCCAACGCGAGGGTGCGTTGTCATGCCTGTCAAAGATTGACATGGGGAAGTTGGAGAGCATGCCGCCGTCAACGCAAACAATATGATCGTGGCCTGTGGTCTTGGCATCGGTAGGCATCTTCCACACCAGTAGCTGTTCAAAGTTCCAAGGGAGCCGAAGCATGAGCTCCCACGAAACATCAGAGTCAATCACCACCAGCTTGTATCTCTGGGACGGTTGCAGCGCACTATCTGGATCGTCCTCTTTCAAGTCGGCCCAGGTGCGCACGCCATGGTCTGCGAGGGTCTCGGTTAGCCAGTCGTGCAGAAATCTGCCAGCGTAGAGGCCCTCTTGGAGGACTAAACTTGCCACCGGTCCCATCCCGGGGATATGTGAAAAGCACCCCCAGCTCATCTTCAAAGCGCGAGAAGTCCAGTTGGTCCATCACGTTCTTCACCTGAGGATCACCCATGCCAGAGGCTAGTAGGCCAGCAACTATTGCCCCTGCGGACGTGCCGGCAATCCGGTGAAAAGTGTAGGGATCACAGTGGTTGGCCAAGGCGGTCACCGCGCCGACCAAACTGGAGCCTTTTATTCCGAGCCTTCAACTACCAGATCTGCATCAGCCATGACGCACCCACTCAGTCAGCAAGCCTCCCCCCACGTGAGGCTCCGCAAAGTCGCAAACACGGCCGACGGCGCCGTGGGGCAACTCTCAGCTAGGCAATGAGGCACCGATTCGTGCCAGAGAAGCAACCCGTGGTAACGTAATAAGTAATTGTTAGTGTGGCAGTGGATAAGAGCGTCTATTTTCTTTGTTTAGGCAAAGAAAGTGCATGCGGGTCCGGGTTGTACGGTTCTTGTACAGCGAATGCCACATTTTTGCATGCCTAGGCGCTGTGAAGTCGCCAAGTCTGCGACTACCAGTAAAAGGCTTTCCCCGGTGGCTGTTTAATGTGAGCACCGGGGCCAGCAACACGAGAATCCACTCGAGAAAACAACGGAGAACACGAAAGTGCCTACGATTAACCAGCTGGTCCGAAAGGGCCGGACACCCAAGGTCACAAAGACCAAGGCTCCCGCATTGAAGGGTAGCCCCATGCGTCGCGGCGTTTGCACGCGCGTTTACACCACCACTCCCAAGAAGCCGAACTCGGCTCTGCGTAAGGTTGCACGTGTGCGCCTCAACGGCGGCGTGGAAGTTACCGCTTACATCCCCGGTGTAGGCCACAACCTTCAGGAGCACTCCATCGTGCTCGTTCGTGGAGGCCGTGTTAAGGACCTTCCCGGCGTTCGTTACAAGATCGTCCGTGGCGCATTGGATACCCAGGGCGTTAAGAACCGCAAGCAGGCTCGTAGCCGCTACGGTGCAAAGATGGAGAAGAAGTAATATGCCTCGCAAGGGTCCGGCCCCCAAGCGGCCGCTAGTTGTAGATCCCGTATACGGTTCCCCTTTGGTCACTCAGTTGATCAACAAGGTTCTGGTAGACGGTAAGAAGTCCACCGCAGAGCGCATCGTTTACGGCGCACTCGAAGGTGTACGTGAGAAGACCGGTGCTGATCCCGTTGTTGCCTTGAAGAAGGCCATGGAGAACATCAAGCCCAGCCTCGAAGTCAAGTCCCGCCGTGTTGGTGGCGCTACCTACCAGGTTCCCGTTGAGGTCAAGCCGGGTCGTCAGACCGCACTTGCCCTTCGCTGGTTGGTCGGTTACTCGAAGGCTCGCCGCGAGAAGACCATGACCGAGCGCTTGCGCAACGAAGTTTTGGATGCTTCCAATGGTCTTGGTGCCGCTGTCAAGCGTCGCGAAGACACCCACAAGATGGCAGAGTCCAACAAGGCCTTCGCCCATTACCGCTGGTAACTAGAGTTGTGAAACTGCCGGCGGTAACCCCGCCGGCAGCCTTCAGCTCATCTTTAGACAAAGGGAGAAACCGTGGCACAGGACGTGCTTACAGACCTTAACAAGGTCCGCAACATCGGCATCATGGCCCACATCGATGCTGGCAAGACCACTACGACTGAGCGCATCCTGTTCTACACGGGTGTGAACCACAAGCTCGGCGAAACGCACGATGGTGCTTCGACGACTGACTGGATGGAACAGGAAAAGGAACGCGGCATCACCATCACGTCTGCCGCCGTGACCTGCTTCTGGAACAACAACCAGATCAACATCATTGACACCCCTGGCCACGTTGACTTCACTGTTGAGGTTGAGCGCTCACTTCGCGTGCTCGACGGCGCAGTTGCTGTCTTTGACGGTAAGGAAGGCGTTGAGCCGCAGTCTGAGACCGTTTGGCGTCAGGCTGACAAGTACAACGTTCCGCGTATCTGCTTCGTCAACAAGATGGACAAGCTCGGTGCTGACTTCTACTTCACCGTAGATACCATCATCAACCGTCTCGGTGCCAAGCCTCTCGTTATGCAGTTGCCGATCGGTGCTGAAAGCGAATTCACTGGCGTTGTTGACCTGCTGAGCATGAAGGCCTTCGTTTGGGCCGGCGACTCTAAGGGTGACGTCACCATGGGTGCCGCCTACGAAATCCAGGAGATCCCCGCTGATCTTCAGGAAAAGGCCGAAGAGTACCGCGCTGCCCTCGTTGAGGCTGCTGCTGAGTCCTCCGAAGAGCTCATGGAAAAGTACCTCGAAGGCGAAGAGCCCTCCATCGATGAGCTGAAGGCCGGCATTCGTAAGCTGACCGTCAACTCCGAGATCTACCCGGTCTTCTGTGGTTCAGCATTCAAGAACCGCGGCGTGCAGCCCATGCTTGATGCTGTCATCGACTTCCTGCCGAACCCGTTGGATGTCGGCGCGATGGTCGGTCACGATCCCCGCGACGAAGAAATCGAACTCAGGCGCGAGCCGAATGAAGACGAGCCGTTCTCGGCTCTCGCCTTCAAGATCGCAACGCACCCGTTCTTCGGTCAGTTGAACTTCATCCGCGTGTACTCCGGTAAGGCAACTCCCGGTACTCAGCTGCTGAACTCGACGAAGCAGAAGAAGGAACGTATTGGCAAGCTCTTCCAGATGCACGCCAATAAGGAAATGCCCGTAGATGAGGTCCACGCAGGACACATCTACGCTGTGATCGGTCTCAAGGACACCACCACCGGTGATACCTTGTGCGATCCGGCTAACCCGATCGTTCTCGAATCGATGACCTTCCCGGATCCCGTGATCTTCGTCGCCATCGAACCGAAGACCAAGGGTGACCAGGAGAAGCTCTCCACGGCTATCCAGAAGCTCTCCGCTGAGGACCCGACGTTCACCGTCAACCTCAACGAAGACACCGGCCAGACCGAAATCGGCGGCATGGGCGAGCTCCACTTGGACATCCTGGTGGACCGCATGCGTCGCGAGTTCAACGTTGAGGCTAACGTTGGCAAGCCGCAGGTTGCTTACCGCGAAACCATCAAGCGCGCTGTTGTCAAGCATGACTACACGCACAAGAAGCAGACCGGTGGTTCCGGCCAGTTCGCTAAGATCCAGATTGCCATTGAGCCGCTGGATACGCACGAAGGCGAAATGTACGAGTTCAGCAACAAGGTCACTGGTGGCCGTGTTCCTCGCGAGTACATCCCCAGCGTTGACCAGGGCATCCAGTCCGCACTGCCTGACGGCGTGCTGGCCGGTTACCCGATGGTTGGCATCAAGGCCACACTGCTCGACGGTGCGTCCCACGATGTTGACTCCTCCGAAATGGCCTTCAAGATCGCCGGTCGCATGGCGTTCAAGGAAGCCGCTCGGTTGGCTAACCCGGTTCTGCTTGAACCGTTGATGGAAGTTGAAGTCCGCACCCCTGAGGAATACATGGGTGAAGTTATCGGTGACATCAACTCACGTCGTGGTCAGATGCAGTCCATGGAGGACGCAAGCGGTGTCAAGGTCATCAAGGCTCTTGTTCCCTTGTCCGGCATGTTCGGCTACATCGGTGATCTGCGGTCCAAGACCCAGGGTCGTGCCGTGTACTCGATGAAGTTCGATAGCTACTCTGAGGTTCCGAAGGCTGTTGCCGACGAAATCATCCAGAAGGCTCGCGGCGAGTAATCGCCCTTTTTGACTGGGTCTGTTCTGGCCGTAGGCTGGGACAGACCCAATCTGAAGCAATTTCTTAAATATCAAAAGCCCCCAGTAGACTTATTTTGATTTCAGCGGCGAACAGCGCTGCTGAGAGTAAGTTTTCTAAAATGTTCTAGGAGGAACCTGTGGCAAAGGCAAAGTTCGAGCGGACCAAGCCGCACGTTAACATCGGCACCATCGGTCACGTTGACCATGGTAAGACCACGTTGACGGCTGCCATTTCCAAGGTACTGTACGACAAGTACCCCGATCTCAACGAGGCACGCGATTTCGCTACCATCGACTCGGCTCCCGAGGAGAAGCAGCGCGGTATCACGATCAACATCTCCCACGTTGAGTACCAGACCGAAAAGCGCCACTACGCACACGTAGACGCCCCCGGTCACGCTGACTACATCAAGAACATGATCACCGGTGCTGCCCAGATGGACGGCGCTATCTTGGTAGTTGCAGCAACTGACGGTCCGATGGCTCAGACCCGCGAGCACGTTCTGTTGGCCCGCCAGGTTGGTGTTCCCTACCTGCTGGTCGCACTGAACAAGTCCGACATGGTTGATGACGAAGAACTCCTCGACTTGGTCGAAATGGAAGTTCGCGAACTGCTCTCCTCACAGGGCTTCGACGGCGACGAGGCACCCGTTGTCCGCGTTTCCGGCCTGAAGGCTCTGGAAGGCGACCCCGTATGGGTCAAGTCCGTTGAGGACCTGATGGACGCTGTTGATAACAACGTTCCTGACCCCATCCGCGACAAGGACAAGCCGTTCTTGATGCCGGTTGAAGATGTCTTCACCATCACCGGTCGTGGAACCGTTGTTACGGGCCGCGCCGAGCGTGGAACGCTTCAGATCAACTCTGAAGTTGAAATCGTTGGTATCCGTCCGGTCCAGAAGACCACGGTTACCGGTATCGAAATGTTCCACAAGCAGCTCGACGAGGCTTGGGCTGGCGAGAACTGTGGTCTGCTGCTCCGCGGTATCAAGCGCGAAGACGTAGAGCGTGGCCAGGTTATCGTGAAGCCGGGTTCCATTACCCCGCACACCGATTTCGAAGCCAACGTCTACATCTTGGCCAAGGATGAGGGCGGGCGTCACAACCCGTTCTACTCCAACTACCGCCCGCAGTTCTACTTCCGCACCACGGATGTTACCGGCGTCATCACCCTGCCCGAGGGCACGGAAATGGTTATGCCTGGCGACAACACCGAAATGTCAGTCGTGCTGATCCAGCCGATCGCCATGGAAGAGGGCCTCGGCTTCGCTATCCGCGAAGGCGGCCGCACCGTTGGTTCAGGTCGTGTCACCAAGATCCTCAAGTAATTTCTGATTACTTAGATCTATAAAGAAGGGCCCCAGCTTCGGCTGGGGCCCTTCTTTTATTCTGTGCTGAATGCTCGACGGCGTCACCAGCCTTCCGTTCCGTCCTCACCTTTGGCTGTGGCAGCAAAAGACACCGGCACCAAGGTTGGTGCCGGTGTCTTTTGTGGATTCTTAGCTTTCGCTCGGGGCCAGGCCGTCTACGAGTTGTTGGACCAGTTCAAGGTCCAGATTCTGGCTAGCATCGATTGCCAAGAGTGTGATGCCTGCAAAGATACCCTCGCCGAGCAACGTGGCGATCAGGGTGGCCCTGCGGGGAACTCCGTTGGCATCCTTGAAGGTGACCGCGTAGGCGTAGCTCTGCTTGCCGGCACTGTTGATATTGCCCTGGGCGTCTTCCACGGCGTCGAACTCTTGTACATAGTGCTGCGCCATGCCCTGCGCCCATGCTAGAAGACCCAGGAGATCTGTGGCTGCACTGTCATCGCGGACCACAGAAATCACGTCGCCATTCACAAGACTGAATTGACGGCTAGCGGGTCCGGCGCTTGACTCCTCGATGGGCGCTGCCCCATCAGGCAGGATGATTTTCAGGCCCAGCCCTGTATCGAATTGTTGGCTCATTTTTTGAGGCCTCTCAAGTGGTTACGAGCTAGTTTGTTCAACGTTGCTACTTCATGATCCATCATTTTTTACCCGTGACGATCTGGTAGCTTCCGTCATAGGGTGATTTGTGGAACGTTGCGGCATTGAGCGTTGTTTCGGAGCTACCGCCGACCTTCAGCGAGGCAGCTCCGCTGTCAAAGTCAACCAGATTAGTTTCAGAGGAGGCCACTGAATTTGCTTGCAGCGTCACACCAGAAGCATGGTAGATCTTTTCTAGATCTCCTGCCGCGGCAAGGTTGTTGCCGGAGGCAATGTTGCTTAGATAGCTGTCAACGAGATGCTGGTTCTCGGCCGTATTCTGCAGTTCCATGCTCACTGTTCCTTGGACGCCTGCGCTCGACTGAGCGCTGGGTCCTTCAGTGGGAGGCTTTGGCCCGAACATTTCAAGCCTGGGGTCCTGGATATTGGGATTGTCCTGAACCTTGGCCCCAGCTTCGATGGTTCCCTTCAGATTGATCGTCATCTTATTGACGTCGCCATCCTCGTTCATGCTCAGTGTGACACCGGCTTCCCCATCGCCGCCAAACTTCATCCCGTCGCCAAGATCCAGTTCAGCCTTGACTGACGCTGTCCCGCTGGCTGTGGCTGTACCGTTGGTGAGGTTCTTTTCGTAGTCGAAGGAGAGTTTTGCTTCAGCGGATGCGTCGTCCGAAAGTTCAAGCTTCCCGCCGACTGACAACGTTCCCTTCACACTTGTGTGGTTGTCAGTGGAACCGTTGTCCTTCGCTGCTCCGTCGAGTGTCTTTTCGATGTACTCGCCAGGATTTCGGATGGCATCGCTCGCCCGTCCGAAACTGTCCGGGGGCAGTTCATTGAGCATTTGTGCACGTGCAGCAAGTGCCTCTTCCAAGGAATCGAACTTATACGTTCTTGAAAGCTCACCGCTGAGTGTCACATCGACGCCAGCCTTGGTGCCGGGTGTGTTAACGCCACCGCTGAGGTCGCCTGCCAGCGTGAGTTCGACAGACCCATCAGCGTTTTGCGTAATCTCGCTCGAGAGGTGGGCGCCGCCGTGCACCCAGGCAATCTGACCATCAACACCCATTGTGTCGGTTTGAGAATACATGGGGATGGATTCTTTGGCCGACTCCACCAGATACTCACGGATTCGATCTTGGTCTTCCGAAGGCAGCTTGTCTTCCAATGCGGCGAGACGGTACGCGTTTGGAATTCCATTCTCGTCGTAGCTGGTCATCAGCTTGGTCTTTTCAGCGTCGCTGAGACTGTTCCACCAGTCCCGAACTTCCTGATCGGTGCGGGTCCCAATGTTCTCAAGGTCGGTCTGGTTCTGCGAAGTCGAGCCGCCTGTGTCTCCCGTCCCGCTGCCCTGGCCACTGCCGCCACCGTGCCCGCCACCAAGGCTGCTTTCTGAGGAAGCAGTTTCCTGCTCTTGTGCTTGGGTCTGCAATTGCTGGTATGTGTCGATGAACATCGCGCTGACTGACTTGATCTGCGGCCGGATCCGCGACGTCCAGTCTTGGCGGAAGCGTTGGGCATCGGGGCCATTCCACCGAGAGTGCATGATGGTCGGGTTGAGGTTACTGGAGGTTGTGTCTAGGACCGATGAGTACTTTTTCAAGAGCTTGGCCAAATTCCGGAGCTCTTCCGGATCGGCTCCTAGCATTTTTTCAGTCATGGCTGTCCGTTCGGTGGATGCATGTAGGGGATGTGGCGGATAGCCAACTATTCTGAGGTCCAGCTTAGAGGGCTGCCGTAAAAATTCCGATGGGGAGCATTGCCCATGGCGGTCAACTGACGGGCCTATAGGCTGGTTACATGGCTATGAGGAAGCAAAGTATCCCAGCAGGAACAGCGCGAACAGCATCGATCATAGTGCTGGCGTTTGCCGTAATCTTCGTTCTTTTTGGGCTGTCCATGTTCCAAGCTGGGAGTGCGGCTGGAGCGGTTGCCAAGGATTTGCAGCTGCATGGCCAGCACGGGACTGTCACCGATGCGCGGGCTAACGTGGGGCGTTCCGACGGTCGCCGGCACGCGCGGCAGGTGGAGCTGACATTTTTGGGCGACGATGGTTCAACGCACGTCATGGAGACGGAACATTTTCCACATTTCTACCCTCCCCTGAATTCCAAGGTTGGATGGGTGGATGATTTTGCCACCAAGGATGAGATCGTAGGCCAGCCCGTCAGCTACCGCCTAGGTGAGAGTCCCGCCGTCGAACTTGATAGTGAACTGGCGGCCTTGGCCAACGCAGGGTGGAGCTTTCCAAATTATCTGGGGTTGGCGCTGATGGTTATGGGAGCAGGGGCGGCCATTGGTGGGATTGTGAGTCTTCTCCGTGCCGTGCGGCTGCTGAGGCGGCCGGGCACTACGCCTCGAAATTGACGGCACTGCAACGCCTGAACGGTGACAGGAAGCCTTATTCCATTCGCACACCATTTCTTCCAGACGATTGATTTATTGCTCAATAAGCGGTCCAATGACCCTAAACTGGAAGTCCACTGATAGCGAAGGATGAACGTGAGTCAACAACCCCCGCAGGCAGGTCCAGGGATTACTGGCTCGTCGCCGCTCGAAGAGGCCTATAGATCCGGGTATCTAGCAGGGCACCTGGCCGGATGGGGAGACGCGCTCAAGGCACAGAGTCAGTTAGTCTCCAGTCAAGCGTTGCAGCAGTCGCCACCTCAGGCCCCGGCTCAAGCCCCGCCTCAGGCCCCGGTTCAACCATCGACGACGACGCCGCCCCCTCAGACTCCGGCCCACGCCCCGGCCCACGCCCCGGTTCAGGCACTACCTCAGGCCCCGGTTCCCGCTGCGGCACCGGTCAGCCCTGCGGCGGTGCAGACTCGGCCCTCTGCCCCAGTTTTCCCCCCAGTTACGCAGCAGCGCGTAATGCACCCGACGCCCGAATCCGCAGGCGTGCACGATCCTGCTGCCATCGCTGCGAAGAAGAGCAAGCGCGAAACGCAGAACATCAACATCGCCTTGTATGTGGCGAGTTTGCTGATGGTTGCTGCTGCTGCCCTGTTTGTGGGCAGTAGCCTGCCGGTGACTGCGCGCTTGATCGGTGTCTGGTTGGGTGCGGCGGTGTTTTATGCCGCAGGGCTGTTGCTCCACAACAAGGTTGCCCGGTTGAAGCCAGCCGCCATCGCTTTTACGGGTACGGCCTTGGCTATCATCCCGTTCGCGGGCCTGGCCACCTACAACCTTGGTTTCCCCAATGCGCCAGCCGTGTGGCTGTTTACCTCGCTGGTTGGCACAGTAGCCTACGTTTTCGCTGCCGTTCAGATGCAAAGCCGCCTGATTGTTTACCTTTCACTGGCCTTTCTCCTCTCCACCGCGTGGTCGTCTACGGCCATCTTGGGGGCAGCGTTGGCCTGGTATTTCGCTGCACTCATTGTGTTTTCAGCGCTGCTGTCTTTGTTGGGCAACCTGTTGACGAAGACGGGCAAAAACAGCAGGCTCGCGGGACTGTACGCCAAGCCGCTCTCTGATCTAGGCCCATGGTTTGCCCCCGTCGGCCTCATTGCCTCACTCGTCGCAGCGTCGGCGCTCAACGCCGCCGATCATCTGTTGGTACTTGTGGCTGGCAGTATTTACTACGCAGTCATGTTGTTCGTGCCGTCGCCGGTGCCACGACGGTGGAACTACGTTGGCCTGCGGGCGAGCCTGACACTCGCGGCACCATTCGTGGGATGGCTGCTCCAGCCCGAGAGTGTGTGGGCTGCCGCGGCATTCACTATGGTTCTGCTGGTGCAGATCATTCCCTTGGCCTACGGACAGAAGCAGCTTGATGCCTTCTTGGATCGCGCGGGCTGGGTTAAATTTGATGTTCTGATCAGTGTCCCGTTGCTGGCTCTGGCCGGTTTTAGCTGGAGCGTTCTGATCTTGCAGGGAAGGGAATTCGACAGCGACGCCTTGCTCGTGTGGGGGCTTGCTGCAGGGCTGCTCGCCGCAATTTTAGTGGTTCCTGCCATGCTGCCAGCGGGGGAGTGGCTCCCCGCCCCCGCCATTCTTATGGGTGCGTTGATGTCGCTATACCTCGGCGCCTTGGACTGGACCATCCTGCTCTCCATAGCCTTGGCTTATGCGCTCTTCCGATACACCACCACGAAGTCTGCCCTGATCAAAGACATCGCACTGGTAGCTGCCAGGATTCTCGCGACTGCCTTAGTCGCAGCTGTTCTTGCAGCGCTGATTCCGGCGCAGCCTGGAAAGAGCGCACTCATTGTTGCTGCCATTGCAGTCATCGCCGGGCTACAGCTTCTCCTTGACGCCGTGTTCGTCAAACGCGGAGTGAGTAATCTCGTGACCAAGTATTCTGCTGCAGCGTGGACGCTCATTGGGCTGTGCCTTGTCGTGATGCTGTCGGAGCTCGCTTCCCACGCCACTGCTGCCCTCTCCGCAGGCTCCTCCGCAGGCCTTGGACTGGTTGCTGCAACCCCATGGGAGTTCCTCGTGGCGGCCGGTGTTTTGGGCATCTCGACAGCCATCTATTCCCTAAGCTGCCTGACCCGAGAAAAGGATTGGGTCTCGGGTGAAATCCTAGCCCCGGTCTATCTGATCATTGCGGCGAATGTCACCGGACCGGTGTTCAATGCAGGCGGGGCCAGCATTGCCTGGACCCTGGTCATGGGCTACTTCCTCATCGGAGGCGCGCAACTGAAGGCAAAGACTGCGCACTTGCACCGTTGGAGCTACTGGCGAACGGCACGGGCGGTATCGCTCCTCCTCGCAGTCGCGCTCTTCCAACTATGGCTCGAGTTTGATCCAAGTACCTCACTTGGCGATTCTCATGTCAGCTTAGGACAGGTCCTTCTTCTGGCACTGGTGCCGCAGCTGATCATCCTCATCGTTGTGGCACGCAAGAACCGCAAGATTCCAGGGCTTGACGCCGATATCGTCATCACGCTCGGCGCTGCGATCCTCAGTGCTGGCCTGCAACAACAGCCAACGGACCTACTGCCAGTACTGCTCGCAGGTGTCATAGCTGCTCTCACAATTGCAAGGCTGATGGTTGTTACGGCCATGCTAGGCGATACCTTCCGCATGACATTCTGGGGGGCACCCATAGCGCTGGTCGCCGTGGCTCTCTGGAACACGGAACACTACTCGCACGTGACCATAGTTCTTATCACCCTCGTTGCCGCCAGCGCGCTGATTGCTGCGCGGGCGCAGACGCTGATACTGAGATCCAGCCACTTCTTACTAGCCAGCATCGCGCTGACGGCTCTCGGCGGGGTTCTCGCCGACTGGATCTTCGACAGCCCAGCCGTTGTAACACTGGTGCTCTGCGCCGTCCTGCTGGCTCAGATCCCAGTGCAGATAGTGGTTATCCGCTCCGAGAAAATGACCCACCGCGTGGGTCATCCCGTGCTGCGGATGATCAGTGGGTGGCTGTTCTTGGCCGCGTTGTTGGCGCTGCCCGCGAGCTACTATGCGGTGTCCGGTGGGTTTGAGCCGGGAGGGGAAGGGCTGCGCTGGATCGTTTTGCTTGAACTGGTAGCACTGGCACTGGCCGCAATTATTGGGCAGACCCAGCTGTTTCTACGGGGAGCGTCCTACCTGGCATTGCTCGCTATCATCGGCGGAGCCAGCGTCATTGCGCCCATGATGTGGTCCGGTGCTCTCGCACTGATTCTGCTGGCTCTGATGGTAGCTGTCAGCGCGTGGGCCTGGATACGGCCCCCCGCAACCGTGGAGATGCGTTGGTACTGGCTGGTCGCCACAGCAGCCTTTCTGATGACAGCGAGCGTGGTTGATGGTGACGCGGATCCAGGCATCTTTGCGAGCATGTGGCTGGTGGCCGGATTGGCGCTGATCCTTGGCGCCCACCGTATGGCACAGGCAGCTTTGACGTTGCCCGGTACGCTGCTGGTCTTTGTAGCAGCCGTGCTGGTCCGGTTCCAGACACTGGAGCTGACGGCTCGTCCAGGTGTCTCCGCCTTGACCGGTTTCCTTGTTGTCATGGGTGTTCTGTACCTGGTCCGTCTCCTGCTCATGTTTGCGACGGCGCGGTCCGCGATCCTCCGCAGCGTACTGGTCTCCGTGGCCCTGGCCGGCGGCCTGATCTTTGCGATCTGGAGTATGGTCGACCTCGACACCATCCTGTATGGCGCCGGCGCCTTCACTATCGTGGCGGGGCTCAGCTGTCTTGAGGCACCAGCACGCACACGGTGGATGCTGGCCGATATCGCGGTACTTGCCAGCGCACTCGTTTGGTTTATCGCCTGCTCGGTCCATATCTATCTGGGCTCGTTCTGGGGCGTCCTCTGGTGTGCCATGGCGGTGGGAACTATGGCCCTTATCCGTTACCTGCGACAGTTGCCGATCGCCGGAAAAAATATGCTCATGGTTGCCTCGGGCTTTGCTAGCTTTGATGCCGTCCTCACCATTTTCAGCGGCGAGACGGTACAACAATTGGTCATACTGCTGGTCTTTGTCGCCTTGATTGCCGTGGGCTTGAGTCTGGATGAACGCGTCTTCACGATTTGGGGTGCTGTGGGTGTGGCTACGGCAGTGCTCTGGTACTTGCGCGGATTCACCTACCTCATGCTGGCGATTTTGGCTCTGGCGTTGATTGGTTTTGCCATCTGGCGTTTGAACCGGAAGCGACCAAGTTCCATGCCAAACGCCATTCAAAGTACGACGCCGGCCCCTCCTGCTCCGCCGATCGGAGGGTATGGGCAGGCTCACCCAGGCAACGGCCCTCACCCGGGGGCAGACACAGCCACGGGCACTAATAATGGTGACATCCCTCACCGGGATGGGCTCGGATAGTTGAAACGTGCCCTGCGCGGAGCTGAATCGGGCGCCGCGCAGGGCCCGTTGTGGTGGAGCTAACTCAACCCCCGATTGGTGTTTGGCAGCAGAATCCGGCATACTTATTGAGTTGTTCAAGTGCTTTTTCGTGTCCCGGTCGAGATAATGCTCGTCGCAGGGTCCAAGCTAAAGCCCAAACATGACAAGCCCTCCACATAGACGGTGTGGGTACGTGCGTGAATTATTCGCGACACGCCCGACCGCGGGGGGCGGAGCTTCGATGGATTGAGGAACCCGGATTTATCCGGATTCAGTTCATTTGTGAGCGTGGCTGTGAGTGCCACAGATTGAACCGGAAAAGTAAACAGCGTTTACGTCAACAGCATCGCTACTACAGGTTGCTTCGTTACAGGAAAGAGAGTCACGACGCCATGGCGGGACAAAAAATCCGCATCCGGCTGAAGTCATATGACCACGAGGTTATTGATGTTTCAGCTCGGAAGATCGTTGAGACGGTCACGCGCGCAGGCGCAACGGTAGTAGGCCCCGTGCCGCTGCCCACAGAGAAGAACATTTACTGCGTAATTCGTTCGCCTCACAAGTACAAGGACAGCCGCGAGCACTTTGAAATGCGCACGCACAAGCGTCTAATCGACATCATTGATCCCACGCCCAAGGCAGTTGATTCGCTCATGCGTCTCGACCTGCCGGCCGACGTGAACATCGAAATCAAACTGTAGGGAGGTGCTGAGAAACTATGACCGCGACCCGAAACACTAAGGGCATCCTGGGCACGAAGCTCGGCATGACCCAGGTCTGGGACGAGAACAACTTGCTTGTTCCTGTAACTGTCGTCCAGGCCGATTCCAATGTCATCACCCAGCTGCGCAACGCAGAAGTTGATGGCTACACCGCTGTTCAGATCGGCTACGGCCAGATCGATCCTCGCAAGGTCACCAAGCCTTTGGCTGGTCACTTCGAGAAGGCTGGTGTTACCCCCCGCCGCCACGTCGTCGAGCTGCGCACTGCAGACGCTGACACCTACACCCTCGGCCAGGAGCTCTCCGTTGAGATCTTCGAAGCCGGCCAGAAGGTCGACGTCGTCGGTACTTCAAAGGGTAAGGGCTTCGCCGGTGTCATGAAGCGTCACGGCTTCCACGGCGCCCCGGCTTCGCACGGTGCACACAAGAACCACCGCAAGCCCGGTTCCATCGGTGGCGCGTCCACCCCTGGCCGCGTTTTCAAGGGTATGCGCATGGCAGGCCGTATGGGTGCCGAGCGCGTAACCACCATGAACCTCACGGTTCACGGTGTTGACGCCGAGAAGTCGCTGCTGCTGATCAAGGGTGCCGTCCCCGGCGCCCGCGGCTCGGTCGTACTCGTACGCACCGCCGTGAAGGGAGCATAAGTAAATGGCTACTGTAAAAGTTGACCTGCCTGCAGAGATCTTCGACGTACAGACCAACGTGCCCTTGCTGCACCAGGTTGTCGTAGCTCAGCTTGCTGCTGCCCGTCAGGGTACACACAAGACCAAGACCCGCGCCGAAGTATCCGGTGCAGGTCGTAAGCCGTTCGCACAGAAGGGTACCGGCCGCGCCCGTCAGGGTTCTATCCGCGCCCCTCACATGACCGGCGGTGGCGTTGTCCACGGTCCGACCCCTCGCGATTACAGCCAGCGCACACCCAAGAAGATGAAGGCTGCTGCTCTGCGCGGCGCCCTCTCTGACCGTGCACGCAACGGCCGTATCCACGTAGTTGCTGAATTGGTTTCCGGCACCACGCCGTCCACCAAGGCTGCAAAGGCTGTTTTGGCCGCCGTTACAACGCGCAAGAACTTGCTCGTTGTCATCGAGCGCGCCAACGACGCCACTGCACTGAGCGTACGTAACATCACCAACCTGCACGTCATCTACGTTGACCAGCTCAACACCTATGACGTTCTGGTCTCCGATGACATCGTCTTCACACAGGCCGCTTACGAGGTATTCATCTCCGGTCGCGCAGCGTCAGAAGCTTTCGCTTCCAGCATGCTGTTGGTTGAAGACTTGGTTTCCGAGGATTCCGTAGATGGCGCCGAAGGCACCATCAAGGGCAACAAGGACTCCATGAAGTACCACGTGCCTGGTTCACGCTGGTATGACGCCACTGAGGCTGAAGTTTGGTTCACCACGGTTGAGGACGCCAAGGCCGCTGGCTTTGTTCCCGCCGGCGGCGAAGCTGCCCAGACCATTAAGGAGGACGGCAAGTGAGCGCCGTTACCATCAAGGATCCGCGCGACGTAGTGCTTGCACCCGTCGTATCGGAAAAGAGCTACGGCTTGATCGACGAAGGTAAGTACACCTTCTTGGTCGACCCCCGCTCAAACAAGACCGAGATCAAGCTGGCCGTGGAGAAAATCTTCTCCGTCAAGGTCGACTCGATCAACACCATCAATCGTGTTGGTAAGCGTAAGCGCACCAAGTTCGGTTGGGGACAGCGCAAGAGCACCAAGCGCGCAATTGTCTCCCTCCGCGAGGGCACGATCGACATCTTCGGCGGTCCGCTTTCATAAGCGGAGACCACTTTAACGAGGAAATATACTATGGGAATCCGTAAATACAAGCCGACAACCCCGGGCCGTCGCGGCTCGAGCGTTGCCGACTTCACAGAAATCACGCGGTCGACGCCGGAGAAGTCTCTGGTCCGTCCTCTGCCCAAAAAGGGTGGCCGTAACAACACCGGTCGCATCACGACTCGTCACAAGGGTGGTGGCCACAAGCGCCAGTACCGCTTGATCGACTTCCGTCGTCACGACAAGGATGGCGTCAACGCACGCGTAGCTGAGATCGAATACGATCCCAACCGCACCGCACGCATCGCCCTCCTGCACTACGTTGATGGAACCAAGCGTTACATCGTCGCACCGAACAAGCTCAAGCAGGGCGACTTCGTAGAAGCCGGTCCCGCAGCTGATATCAAGCCTGGCAACAACCTTCCGTTGCGCAACATCCCCGTGGGTACTGTTATCCACGCTGTGGAGCTGCGTCCCGGTGGCGGTGCCAAGATGGCTCGTTCAGCTGGTGCCTCGGTTCAGCTCGTCGCCAAGGAAGGCAAGTTCGCCCAGCTGCGTCTGCCCTCCGGCGAAATCCGCAACGTTGATGCGCGCTGCCGCGCGACCATCGGCGAAGTTGGTAACGCTGAGCAGTCCAACATCAACTGGGGTAAGGCTGGCCGTATGCGCTGGAAGGGCGTACGCCCGACCGTCCGCGGTGTTGTCATGAACCCGGTTGATCACCCACATGGTGGTGGTGAGGGTAAGACTTCCGGTGGACGTCACCCGGTTAACCCGAACGGTAAGCGCGAAGGCCGTACCCGCCGTCCCAACAAAGAGAGCGACAAGCTGATTGTTCGTCGCCGCCGTACTGGCAAGAACAAGCGATAGGAGCCTGGAGACATGCCACGTAGCCTGAAGAAGGGTCCCTTCGTTGACCAGCACCTCTTTGTAAAGGTAGCTCGGGAGAACGAAAAGGGTACCAAGAACGTAATTAAGACCTGGTCCCGCCGCTCGATGATCGTCCCCGATATGTTGGGTCACACGATCGCCGTGCACGATGGTCGCAAGCACATCCCCGTGTTTGTTACTGAGTCGATGGTCGGGCACAAGCTCGGCGAATTCGCCGCAACGCGGACATTCCGCGGCCATGTCAAGGACGACCGTAAGGGCAAGCGCCGCTAGGCGCTTGTCAATACGGCAAAGACGAGAGAGAGATAGCAATGGAAGCCAAGGCAAGTGCGCGTCATCTGCGCGTAACGCCTATGAAGGCCCGGCGCGTCGTCAACCTGATTCGTGGCAAGCAGGCGAATGAGGCATTGGCGATTTTGAAGTTTGCCCCCCAGGCAGCTTCGGAGCCGGTCTTCAAGGTAGTCCAGTCCGCAGTGGCTAACGCCCGCGTTCTGGCGGATCGCGACAGCATCGCGTTCAACGAAAATGATCTGTACATCAGCGAAATCTTCGTTGATGAAGGCCCCACCATGAAGCGGTTCCAGCCGCGAGCACAGGGCCGTGCATTCCAGATCAAGAAGCGCACCAGCCACGTCACCGTGGTTGTCGCTACACCCGAGAAAGAGGAGGTTCGCTAAGTGGGACAGAAAGTAAACCCGCACGGATTCCGTCTCGGGATCACCACGGACCACCGTTCACATTGGTTCGCGGACAGCAACAAGCCCGGTCAGCGTTACAAGGACTTCGTAAAAGAAGACATCCAGATTCGCGCACTCATGTCCACGGGCATGGACCGCGCCGGCATTTCCAAGGTTGAGATCGAGCGCACCCGTGACCGTGTACGTGTGGATATCCACACCGCACGCCCCGGTATCGTTATCGGTCGTCGTGGAGCAGAAGCAGACCGCATCCGCGGCGAGCTCGAAAAGCTCACCGGCAAGCAGGTTCAGCTGAACATCTTGGAAGTCAAGAACCCGGAAGCTGATGCTCAGCTCGTTGCCCAGGGCATCGCAGAGCAGCTGACCTCACGTGTGGCATTCCGCCGCGCGATGAAGAAGGCCATGCAGTCCGCACAGCGCACCGGCAGCGTCAAGGGCATCCGTGTCGCTTGTGCTGGTCGCTTGGGTGGCGCTGAAATGTCACGCACCGAGTTCTACCGCGAAGGTCGTGTGCCCCTGCACACCCTGCGTGCCAACATCGATTACGGCTTCTTCGAAGCCAAGACCGTTTTCGGCCGCATTGGTGTCAAGGTCTGGATCTACAAGGGCGATGTCACGTCCAAGGAACTGGCTGCTCAGGCAGCTGCTGCTCCTGCTCGTGGCCGTGGCCCGCGTCGTGACGGCGATGACCGCGGAGCCCGCGGTCCCCGCGCCGGTGGCGACCGTCGTCGTAACGACCGTCCTGAGCGCACCGAGGCAGCTGCCGCGGTTGAGGCTCCTGTAGCTGCAGAGGTTGCGGCTCCGGCAGTAGAAGGAGGAGAGGCGTAAATGCTTATCCCACGTCGCGTAAAGCATCGTAAGCAGCACCACCCCGGTCGTTCGGGTCAGGCTACTGGCGGCACCACGGTTTCGTTCGGCGAGTGGGGCATTCAGGCCCTCACGCCGGCATACGTAACCAACCGTCAGATTGAGTCTGCTCGTATTGCCATGACCCGTCACATCAAGCGTGGCGGTAAGGTGTGGATCAACATCTACCCTGACCGTCCCTTGACGAAGAAGCCTGCTGAAACCCGCATGGGTTCCGGTAAGGGTTCACCCGAGTGGTGGATCGCAAACGTCAAGCCGGGCCGTGTTCTCTTTGAACTCTCCGGTGTATCAGAAGAGGTAGCACGCGAGGCATTGCGCCTGGCAATCCACAAGCTGCCGTTGAAAGCACGCATTGTGCGTCGCGAAGGTGGTGAGTAGAGATGTCAGTTGGTTCCAAGGAACTTGCCCCTGCACAGCTTGACGGGTTTGACAATGCACGTCTTGTTGAAGAACTCCGCAAGGCAAAGGAAGAACTGTTCAACCTGCGCTTCCAGTCGGCCACCGGCCAGCTGGAAAGCCACGGTCGTTTGCGCGTTGTAAAGCGCGACATCGCCCGCATCTACACGGTGCTGCGTGAGCGCGAGCTGGGCATTCGCCCGGACGTCGTTGCCGCTGCACCCGTGGAGAAGGCCTCCAAGAAGGCTGACAAGGAAGCCAAGAAGGCCTCCAAGAAGGCTGAAGCAACAGAGGAGGACGCCAAGTGAGCGATTCTGTAGACAACACCGAAAACGGCGCGGAGACTCTCGTTCGTAACGAGCGCAAGAAGATGCGCGGTTACGTAGTTTCCGACAAGATGGACAAGACCATCGTCGTTGAGGTTGAAGACCGCGTAAAGCACGCTCTTTACGGTAAGGTTCTTCGCCGCAACAAGAAGGTCAAGGCCCACGACGAAGAGAACAGCGCCGGCATCGGCGACCTCGTCGTCATCAGCGAGACCCGCCCGCTCTCCGCAACCAAGCGTTTCCGCCTGGTTGAGATCGTAGAGAAGGCTAAGTAAGCCAACTCACGCACTTGTGCGTGGTTGATTGCTAAAATGTTGGGCCCGCTGCCACTTGTGGCAGCGGGCCCAACGTTGTTTAAGCCACGATGTCCAAAGCGCGGCGGCGGTGGGTTAGCGGCCAGAATGTGTGTCCAGCCCGGGCGTGTCAGTGGCTTCTGCTTCGAAACAGCAGATGATGCGCTGAACCTGCTCGAAACTGCAGAAGACGCGACAAATCCGCGATTTTCATCGCATCATCTACGTTTTCAAATCCAGACCGTAACCACATAGCGGCCGCCCCATCCAGCGCTGCGCCGGTCTCGCCTAGTCCCATCCAACTAGCCACATCCAAGAAGGGTTGATGGCAAAATCGGTGACAACGAGGCGTGCTTGGCTTGAGGAATCCTAATCGCGGTGTGGGGGAGGTAACGCACATGGTTAGCGCACAGCGTAAGGTGTGGTAACGACGTCGTGCTATGATTATCTATTGCTGCGCCTTTTCTGTGCCGCCGTTTACGGCAGTGGCAGTTGGTGCGCAATTTCCTCGTAAATACCTCGTGCCACTACAAACTGCCATCCGGAGCGTGAATTTTCACGCAATAAACCGGGACGGAAAGTGGAGTTGGCATGAAGTGTTTAGGCGTGTTTTGGCAAAATCCAGGCACGTCAAGAGACATCCCGAACAATACGTTCCGCAAGGCTTGTGCGCAGATAGTTTGTGTTCAAGAACCAGCGCGACGAACAGGAGATACTAGTGATTCAGCAGGAGTCGCGGCTTAAGGTCGCCGACAACACGGGGGCCAAGGAAATCTTGACCATCCGCGTTCTCGGTGGATCTGGGCGCCGCTACGCAGGCATTGGCGACACCATTGTCGCAACCGTCAAGGATGCAATCCCCGGCGGTAACGTAAAGAAGGGTGACGTCGTCAAGGCTGTCATCGTTCGTACCAAGAAGGAACGCCGCCGTGCGGATGGTTCCTACATCAAGTTCGATGAGAATGCAGCTGTCATTCTCAAGACTGACGGGGACCCCCGCGGTACCCGTATCTTCGGCCCGGTTGGCCGTGAACTTCGTGACAAGAAGTTCATGAAGATCATCTCGTTGGCTCCGGAGGTGCTGTAACACATGGCAAAGATCAAGAAGGGTGACCTGGTTCAGGTCATCACAGGCGCCAAGGCTGAGCGTGGCGGCGACCGTGGCAAGCAGGGCAAGGTCCTGAAGGTCTACACCGAAACCAACCGCGTGTTGGTTGAAGGCGTAAACCGTGTCACCAAGCACACCAAGGCCGGTCAGACCGAACGTGGCACCAACACTGGTGGCATCGAGACCGTCGAGGCACCCATTCACATCTCTAACGTTGCTGTAGTGGACCCGTCCACGAAGAAGCCGACTCGCGTTGGTTACCGCACCGAAATCGTTGAGCGCGATGGCCGCAAGCGTGAAGTACGCATCCGCGTTGCCAAGACCTCGGGGAAGGATCTGGCATGAGCGCCGCAGTAGCAGAGAACACACCCAAGATCACACCTCGCCTGAAGACCCGCTACGCAGCGGAAATCAAGGCTGGTTTGGTTGAGGAGTTCAAGTACTCAAACGTTAACCAGGTTCCGCGCTTGGTCAAGGTAGTTGTCAACATGGGTGTTGGAGATGCCGCTAAGGACTCCAAGCTCATCGACCACGCTGTCCGCGACCTCACCGCCATCACCGGCCAGAAGCCCCAGGTTTCCAAGGCACGCAAGTCGATCGCTCAGTTCAAGCTGCGCGAAGGCATGCCGATTGGTTGCCACACGACTCTCCGTGGAGATCGTATGTGGGAATTCCTGGACCGCTTGGTCACGCTGGCTCTGCCCCGTATCCGCGACTTCCGCGGCCTCAGCGGCAAGCAGTTTGACGGCAACGGTAACTACACCTTCGGTCTGACCGAGCAGGTTATGTTCCACGAGATCGACCAGGATTCCATTGACCGCCCTCGCGGTATGGACATCACTGTCGTGACCACAGCCAAGACCGATGACGAAGGCCGTGCCTTGCTTAAGGCACTCGGCTTCCCGTTTAAATCCGAAGATAAATAATCTACGTAACAGGTCCGTTCTGCGGGTTCAACGTGCTGAAATCTGATTTTCACGCCTTGGTGCCACGCGAAGGAAACCGTTACGAGGAAGGGCAAGCGCCCAAATGACAATGACAGATCCTGTCGCAGACATGCTTACGCGTCTGCGCAACGCAAACTCGGCACACCACGACACCGTGACCATGCCGTTTAGCAAGCTTAAGGGCCACATCGCCGACATCCTCAAGGCACAGGGTTACATCTCTGCCTGGAAGGTTGAAGACGCTGAGGTTGGCAAGAAGCTCACCATCGATTTGAAGTACGGCCCCGCACGTGAGCGTTCAATCGCTGGCCTGCGCCGTATCTCCAAGCCGGGACTGCGCGTATACGCGAAGTCCACAAACCTCCCCAGCGTTTTGGGTGGTTTGGGTGTCGCTATTTTGTCGACGTCTTCAGGTCTGCTGACCGACCGCCAGGCTGCCAAGAAGGGCGTGGGTGGGGAAGTCCTCGCCTACGTCTGGTAGTAGAGAGAGAAGGGAAAGAACTTATGTCACGTATTGGACGTCTCCCCATCTCTGTGCCTGCCGGCGTTGAGGTCAAGATTGAAGACAGCCTTGTTTCCGTCAAGGGCCCGAAGGGACAGCTGGAACTTACCGTTGCCAGCCCCATCACGGCAGCAATTGACGAAAACATCATCACCGTTAGCCGCCCCAACGATGAGCGCGAATCACGCTCACTCCACGGTTTGACTCGCACCCTCATTGACAACCTGATCATCGGTGTCACCGCGGGCTACGAGAAGAAGCTGGAAATTGTTGGTACCGGTTACCGCGTAGTCGCCAAGGGCAAGGACCTCGAGTTCGCTCTGGGCTTCAGCCACCCGGTCATCATTGAGGCACCGGAAGGCATCACACTGGCCGTAGAGAGCCCCACAAAGCTCTCCGTGTCAGGAATTAGCAAGCAGCAGGTGGGCGAAGTTGCTGCCAACATCCGTAAGCTGCGCAAGCCCGACCCGTACAAGGGTAAGGGCGTTCGCTACGCTGGCGAGATCATCCGCCGCAAGGTCGGAAAGGCTGGTAAGTAACCATGGCACTATCCGTAAGAGGAAAGTCCAAGGCCGCAGCACGCGGCCGTCGCCACCTGCGTGTGCGCAAGCGCATCAGCGGCACCACTGTACGTCCGCGTCTGGTCGTCAACCGTTCAGCTCGCCACGTATTCGTTCAGGTCATTGACGACACCCAGGGCCTGACCCTGGTGTCTGCATCGACTCTGGAAGCAGACATGCGCGCATTTGACGGCGACAAGACCGCCAAGGCAAAGCGTGTTGGTGAGCTCGTTGCAGAGCGCGCCAAGGCTGCCGGCATTGAAGCTGTTGTCTTCGACCGTGGCGGTAACCGCTACCACGGCCGTGTCGCAGCTATTGCTGATGGTGCACGTGAAGGCGGGCTGGCACTGTGACCGAAAACATTAACAAGGAGAACACTGTGTCAGAAGCAACTGCAGCTGACGGTGCCGCGAAGACTGAAGCAGCTGCAGGCGCCGATGGCGCTCGTGGCCGCGGCGGTCGCGACGGTGCACGTGGAGGCCGCGAAGGCGGTCGCGACGGTGGCCGTGGCCGTGGTCGCGACGGTGGACGCGAGGCTGAGAAGAGCCAGTTCATCGAGCGCGTTGTCAACATCAACCGTGTTGCCAAGGTTGTCAAGGGTGGTCGTCGCTTCAGCTTCACCGCTCTGGTAATCGTCGGTGACGGCAACGGCATGATCGGTGTTGGCTACGGTAAGGCTAAGGAAGTTCCTGCCGCTATCGCCAAGGGTGTTGAAGAAGCCAAGAAGTCCTTCTTCCGCGTTCCCATGGTTGGCAAGACCATTCCTCACCGCGTACAGGGTGAAGCCGCTGCCGGCGTCGTCATGTTGCGTCCGGCTGCAGCTGGTACCGGCGTTATCGCCGGTGGTCCGGTTCGCGCCATCCTGGAATGCGTTGGCATCCACGATGTACTGTCCAAGTCACTGGGTTCCTCCAACGCCATCAACATTGTTCACGCAACTGTTGCGGCTTTGAAGGGCTTGGAAGACCCCAAGGCTGTTGCGGCTCGCCGTGGCCTGCCTTTGGATGAAGTTGCTCCGGCTGTGCTGTTGCGCAATATGCAAAAGGCGGGTCTGTAATGACTACACCGAAGAACATTCAGCCTTCTGACAAGAAGCTGGAAATCACTCAGATCAAGGGCATCATTGGTGCCAAGCAGAACCAGAAGGATTGCCTTCGTTCACTGGGCCTGAAGCACATCGGCGACGTTGTCGTTCGTACCGCTGATGCAGTGACCGTTGGCATGATCAACACGGTTCCGCACCTGATCAAGGTTGAGGAGGCGAAGTAAAGTGGCTGAGAAGAACACTGCTGAGACTGTTGAAAAGCAGAACGCACTGAAGGTTCACCACCTGCGTCCCGCACCGGGTGCCAAGACGGCTAAAACCCGTGTTGGCCGTGGTGAAGGATCCAAGGGTAAGACCGCAGGCCGCGGTACCAAGGGTACCAAGGCTCGCTACCAGGTAAAGGCTGGCTTTGCCGGCGGCCAGCTGCCGCTGCACATGCGTCTGCCCAAGCTGCGTGGCTTCAAGAACCCGTTCCGCGTGGAGTTCCAGGTTGTTAACCTGGCCAAGCTGAACGAGCTCTTCCCCGAAGGTGGCGTTGTCACCGTCGAGACACTCGTTGAAAAGGGTGCAGTTCGCAAGAACCAGCCCGTGAAGGTGCTGGGCACCGGTGATATCACCGTCAAGGTAGATATCACCGCCCACGCATTCTCCACCAGCGCCGTCGAGAAGATCGCTGCTGCAGGTGGCACCACCACCGAACTGTAAAAAGTTCACAAATGCGCACATCTAGCGACTAGACTCTTGGTGGGCGGAGCTCATGTTCCGCTCACCAGGGGTCTTTCGTTTTAGGCGGAAGTTTCGGAATGCTTGGATCAGCCAAGAATGTTATCCGTAACAGTTCCTTTGCGAGCTGCATCACCCACTAGACTCAATCCTTGGGCCTCACTTGAGAAGCCACTTCATCACTACACATCAGGAGGACGCTTGCTTACCGCATTTGGCCGCGCCTTTCGCACGCCTGATCTGCGACGCAAGTTGTTGTTCACGCTGGGAATTCTTGCCATCTTCCGCTTGGGCGCTTTTATCCCCTCGCCTGGAATTGATTACCGAAATGTCCAACAGTGCGTGAATGCGGCTGACACAAGTCAGGGCATTTACCAGCTCGTGAACTTGTTCAGCGGCGGCGCCTTGCTTCAGGTTTCCATTTTTGCTTTGGGAATCATGCCCTACATCACGGCGAGCATCATCGTTCAGCTGCTCCGCGTAGTGATCCCCCGTTTCCAGGAACTGCACCTTGAAGGTGCCCAGGGCCAAGGTCAGCTCACGCAGTACACGCGTTACTTGACCATTGCACTGGGTCTGCTTAACGCCACTACCTTGGTGACACTTGCCCGTTCAGGCCAGCTCTTTGCTGGCTGTGGCGCCGCAGGTACCCCGGGTGCGTTGATCCCTAATGACAACCTGATCACCATTTTGCTGCTCATCATCACCTTGACCGCCGGTTCCGGCTTGATCATGTGGATGGGTGAGCTCGTGACTGAAAAGGGTGTCGGCAACGGCATGTCCTTGTTGATCTTCGTGGCCATTGCAGCAATGTTCCCGACCTCCTTGGGCGCCATCCTCAAGACCCAGGGCTGGGGCACCTTCCTTACCGTTATGGCAGTGGGTCTCTTGGTTGTTGCACTGGTTGTGTTTGTTGAGCAGTCCCAGCGCCGCATTCCCGTGCAGTACGCCAAGCGTATGGTTGGCCGTCGCACCATGGGCGGAACCAGCACCTACATTCCCATCAAGGTCAACATGGCCGGCGTTATCCCGGTTATCTTTGCTTCCTCGATGCTTTACCTGCCAGCTTTGATCGCACAGTTCGCTACTCCGGCGAACAGCACCGATGTTCCCGGTTGGGTTGAGTGGATTAACAACTATCTGACGCGTGGAGACCACCCGGTCTACATGATGATTTACTTCCTGCTGACTATTGGCTTCACGTATTTCTATGTGGCCATTACCTTCAACCCTGAAGAAGTCTCAGACAACATGAAGAAGTACGGCGGCTTCATCCCGGGCATCCGTGCCGGCCGCCCCACGCAGGACTACCTGCAATACGTAATTTCGCGCATCACGCTCCCGGGCTCGATGTACCTGGGCATTGTTGCTCTGATCCCGCTGATCGCCTTGGTCATGGTCGGTGCAAACCAGAACTTCCCATTCGGCGGCACCTCGATCCTCATTGTGGTGGGTGTTGGTTTGGAGACAGTCAAGCAGATTGATGCGCAACTCCAGCAGCGCCACTACGAAGGGTTATTGCGATGACAAGAATGCTGATTATTGGACCTCCCGGGTCAGGAAAAGGCACTCAGGCGGAACGAATCTGTGGAGAGCTCAATATTGTAGCGATCTCCACGGGCGACATCTTCCGGGCAAACGTCAAGGGTGAAACACCCTTGGGTTTGGAAGCCAAGAAGTACATGGACAACGGTGACTTTGTGCCCGATAGTGTGACAAACCGGATGGTTCGTGATCGGCTCGCCCAGAGTGATGTTGCCGAGGGCTTCCTGTTGGATGGCTACCCGCGCACATCACCCCAGGTGGATGAGTTGGATGACATTCTGGCCGCGGCCGATGCCAGCTTGGACGTAGTTGTGCAATTGACAGCCGATGACGAAGAACTCGTCAAGCGCCTGTTGGGCCGTGCGCTGGAGACAGGCCGCAGCGATGACACTGAAGCTGTCATTCGCCACCGTCTGGATCTCTACCGCGAGCAGACTGAGGTTGTAGTGTCCCGCTATGCGGAGCGCGGCATTTTGGCCAAGGTCGACGGTTTGGGCGAGATGGATGACGTGACCTCACGTGTCATGGAAGCCATCAAGAAATTTAAGGGCGAGGCAGCCTAGCACCGCCACTGCAGTATCAACCGGTGCCTTCAGGCATGTGGTTGTGAAGGAGGGTTCCTTCCCGCACTATGGGGAGGAGCCCTCAATCTTTTTCAAAGGGAAAGGATTCTTTCATGGCGTTTGGCCAGCAAAGAATTGAATACAAGACCATCGATCAGATGCGCATCATGCGTCGTAGTGGGCTGATCCTCGATGCAGCACTGAGGACCACCATTGCAGCCGTTGCACCTGGTGTCACCACGGGCGAACTGGATGCCATCTTCGCAGCGGAACTCAAGAAGGCCGGGGCCAAGTCAAACTTCTTGGGATACCACGATTTCCCCGCCACCATCTGCACTTCTGTCAACGAGGAAGTGGTGCATGGGATTCCCGGCTCACGCGTACTGGAGGCTGGAGATCTGATCTCCATCGACGGTGGCGCCATCGTGGAAGGCTGGCATTCAGACTCGGCACGCAGCGCCATTGTTGGTGGCCCTTCCGCAGAAGATCCTGCGGACCGCCGGCTCAGCGACATCACCGAAGAGTGCATGTGGGCCGGCATCGCTGCCATGGCCTCGGCGAAGTACGTCGGTGATATTGGTGATGCCATCGATGACTACGTCACCTCTCAGCCGGGCAAAGAACTGGGCATCTTGGAAGACTATGTAGGTCACGGCATCGGAACGGCTATGCACATGGCCCCGGATGTGCTGAACTACGCCTCCAAACACCGCGGCCCCAAGCTCAAGCCCGGCATGTGCTTGGCGATTGAGCCCATGCTGGTCCGCGGCGGCCTGGACACCATCACCCTCCAGGACGACTGGACCGTTGTCACCGCGGACAAGGCCCGTGCAGCGCACTGGGAGCACTCGGTAGCTGTGCATGCCAAGGGTATCTGGGTTCTTACCGCGGACGACGGCGGTGCGGAGCGGCTTGCGCCGTACGGCGTGACCCCGGTCTCGCTGGACTAGTCTCACTGGACTAACGCTCGCGCTGTAACACAGTCAACCCCGGCACCGGTCTTTACCGGAGCTGGGGTTGAACTATTTACGCCCTATTTGCCTGCTGTCCACTTTGCGGCCACGCATTGGGACTTTGTGCGCAGTACCTTGGTCGAAGAAGCCCAAGGGACTGGCGCAAAACTGCCACAGTCCTCCTTGCGAACCACCAAGAGGAAAGCAACTCCATGCGCATCTTTGCCCATCGTGGCGTATCAGCTCACCTGCCTGAGAACACCCAAGCAGCCTTCGCCCGTGCCATTGAACTTGGTGTGGATGGCATAGAGCTCGATGTTCACCTGTCTGCGGACAATGTCCCTGTGGTCATCCACGACGACACCGCCGACCGCACCACCAACGGCACCGGGAGCATCAGCGAATTCACCGCCCGTGAACTGGGACTGCTCGATGCCGGTGCCGGCCAGCCAGTTCCTACCCTCGCCCAAGTGCTTGAGATGGCGGCAGGGAAACTATGGGTCAATATCGAACTCAAGGACGCGGATTCGGTGGAGCCCGTCGTCCAGGTTGTCAATTCGATTCCTGGGCTGGACTGGTTTGCCTCGTCCGCGGACTGGGCCGCACTGGCCGAACTTCGCCGACTCCTCCCGGAAGCCACCATCTATCCGCTGTGTGTAGGAAACCTCGACAAGCTCGCGCTCACCGACGCCGGGGTTGATGCGGGGAAGCAGTTCGCTGGACGTGGCTTGCCAACAGCTATCGATTTCGCCCTCAAACAAGGCGCACAAGGGCTCTCCGTTTGGGAGGGAGGCCTGGACCAAGATGACATTGTCACGATCCACGAGGCTGGACTCTTGGCGTGGGTCTGGACTGTCAACGATCCAGCGCGTGCCCGGAAACTAATGGAAATGGGTGCCGATGCGATCTGTACCGATGATCCGGAACTGCTCCAGCAAGCACTGCAATTCGCTGCGTTGGATCGATAGCAGTGGCACAACTAGCCACTGCGCACACCGGCACAAAGCAAACCGGCGCAAAGCGCAACGGCACAAAGACGAGCGGTAGGACCCCCAAAGATCCACATCCCACAGGCGCGGCGAACAGCGAGACAATACCGCAGCGAAAACCACGTACCCCGTGGAAATCATGGCTCCTGTTCTTGCTCTTTGCGGGGCCCAATGTTGCCCTGCTGATCATCTTCACGTACAAACCGTTGATTCAATCTCTGCAGTACTCGTTGCTGCAATGGAATATTGGCTCCGCGACAGCCCGATTCATTGGGCTGGATAACTATGTGAGCTGGTTCAGTGACCCGACCACCGCCAACGTCATTCGGGTAACGGTGATCTTCACGGTGGCCACCGTTGGTGGCGGCATGGTGCTGGGCCTATCGCTGGCGCTCCTGCTCAACCGCAAGCTTCGCGGTACGGGACTGGCCCGAACGGTAGTCGTCGCGCCCTACGTCCTGTCCGGAGTCGCCGTCGGACTTCTGTGGCTCTTTGTGTTCGACCCCAACTTTGGTGTCCTCGGGGCCATGCTGGGCGTCATGGGCCTGAGCTCACCGGACTGGTACAACGATCCGACGTGGGCGCTGCCCATGCTGATCGTGGTCTACCTGTGGAAGAACGTCGGCTATGTGGCATTGATCTATTTGGCCGCACTGCAAGCAGTTCCGCGGGACCTGATCGAAGCGGCCAACCTTGATGGGGCGGGCGCCTTCGCTTCGTTTAGAAATGTGGTGCTGCCGTTGCTCGGGCCCACCACCTTCTTCCTGTCCGTCACGACTTTGCTGAGCTCCTTGCAGTCCTTTGACATCATTCAGGCGATGACGCAGGGCGGACCGCTAGAAGGCACCACCACCATGATGTATCAGATCTACCGGGAGGGATTCGCTACCGGCCGGGCTGGTTACTCCTCGGCGATCGCCACCGTACTGTTCGTGGTGCTCCTGATCATCACAGCCGTGCAGATGCTGTTCGTTCAAAAGAAGGTTCACTACTGATGCGCCCTGATGTGAAAGACCGGCCCGCCGGCAAAGTGGCGGCGAGTGCTACAAACGGCTCCGCCCATAAGAACTCCCGCGTCAAGGGCTCTGACCCCAACAGCTCCGGTGTTCCATTCGGTGGGAGCACCTTGCGCCCTCGGGTAGGAGGCTATGTGCTGATGGCGGTGGCTGTTGCCGCCATGATCCTGCCCCTTGTCTGGATGATGCTGGCTAGTTTCAAGCAACGCGATGAGATTTACACCGTCCCCATCCAGTGGCTGCCCGCCAGTTTTGAAATCTCCAACTACATCGCTGCCCTGGACGCTGTGCCCTTTGGCAACTTCTTCATCAACTCCCTCATCACCACGGTGGTGGGAGCAACGCTGAAGATCGCACTAGGCCTCACCACGGCTTATGCGGTGGTGTTCTTGGAATTCCCGTTCAAGAAGTTCGTGTTCGGGTTGGTGGTGTTCGCGCTTCTGGTGCCGCAACAAATTGTGATCATCCCCAACTACACACTCGTCTCGGACCTCGGCTGGATCAACACCTATCAGGGGCTGATCCTGCCGGGACTGGCCAGCGCCTTTGGCACCTTCTTGTTCCGCCAACACTTTCTGACCCTGCCCATCTCCATCCTGGAAGCGGCAGCCCTGGACGGGGCCAGTCATTGGCGCCGGCTGTGGACGTTCGTAGTACCCATTTCCGCGCCGACCATCGCCGCCGTGGCCCTCGTCTCGATCGTCTCCGAATGGAACGAGTACCTGTGGCCGCTGCTCGTGGTGGACAGGGCCGAGATGATGACACTGCCTGTGGGCTTGACCCTCTTGCAGAACAACGACGGCGTGACCAACTGGGGTGTGCTGATGGCCGGCACCGTACTCATCACCGTCCCTGTGTTGATCGTGTTCTTCCTGCTTCAGCGGCGCATCGTCACCGGGCTCACCTCCGGCGCCGTCACCGGCTAAGCCCCAACAACTTCCACATCCATAACTAGTCCAACAATCGTGCCCTCCGCAGCCCTGCGAGAGCGGCAAATCATCCAAGGAGAACAGCATGAACGCTTCACCCTTTGCCAACCTGAACCGTCGCCAGCTGTTGCAACTGGCCGCACTCGTGGGCGGTTCCGCAGCCCTGGCAGCCTGTGGGGGACCCGCCGTCGGACAAGCTGGTGGCGCCGCCACTGACGAGGCCATCGACTGGAAGGGCGTCACTGCCGCTAAGGAGATCACCTGGTGGTCGAACCACCCCGGCACCTCCAAGGACCTCGAGTCCGAACTCATCAACCGTTTCAAGGAAGAGACAGGCATTCAGGTCACCCTCGTCACCGCCGGTGCCAACTACGACGAAGTGGCGCAGAAGTTTCAGGCCTCATCGGGCTCCAGCAACATTCCTGATCTGGTGATCGCCAGCGACGTATGGTGGTTTCGCTACATGATCAACGGTCAGATCCTGCCGCTGGATCAGCTGGCTGAGCACCTGAAAATGGATACCGCGGACTTCAACACCACCCTCTACAACGACTACGAATTCGGTGCGAATCACTGGGCCATTCCCTACGCCCGTTCCACCCCGCTGTTCTACTACAACAAGTCGGTGTGGGAGAAGGCCGGGCTGCCTGACCGTGCACCCAAGACCTGGGTAGAATTTGATGAGTGGGCACCCAAGATTGCCGCTGCCAGCTCCGTTACACCGTTGGGACTGGGTAAGGGGAGTTCCTGGAGCGCATGGTGGTTCTGCAATATGCTCTGGGGCGCAGGCGGTGCCTACTCCAAGGATTGGACCATGACCCTGGATACCCCGGAAGCTCTCGAAGCTGCCAAGTACCTGCAGAAGATTGTGTACGAGGACAAGAGCGCTGCCGTCACCGCCAAGGACCAGGTGGCCGACTTCGGTGCCGGCCTGACTGGTTGCACCATTGGCTCCACCGGATCCCTCAGCGGCATTATCGACGCTGCCAAGTTTGAGATCGGAACCGGGTTCCTGCCCGAGGGTGCAGAAGGTGCTGCGTGCCCCACCGGCGGTACCGGCTTGGCTATCCCGGCAGGAAAGTCGCCTGAGCAGCAGCTGGCCGCTGGCATGTTCTTGAAGTTCCTGACCAACGCCGAGAACACGGCATACTTCTCCTCCAACACCGGCTACATGCCGGTGCGCACCTCCGCTGTGGAAGGTGAAACCATGAAGGCCGTTTACGCGGAGAAGCCGCAGTTCCGTACCGCCGTTGATCAGTTGGCCACCACTCGCGTCCAGGACTGGGGCCGCGTGTTCGTGCCCAATGGCGACAAAGATCTCACCACCGCCATTGAGAAGATCATGCTCCAGCAGGCAGATCCCGCGGAAGCATTCGCCACGGCCGCTGCCTCCATCACCAAGTCCTACGAAGAAAACGTCAAGCCTTACCTCTAAGCGTCTAGAGCGTCACGCTCATTGACCGGCTGACTGGCCCGCAGCACACCACGAGAAACAACCCGAAACCGGGAATTCTCGCCGTGTGCTGCGGGCCAATCTGCGTTCCTGAGGAGCTTGATTCTTCTGAGTCCTGGACCCTCGTGGTGAATGTCAGTGCCCCGGTAGATAATCAAGGCAGAGAGTTAGTTCGGCACGCATTTGGCCCGGCAAGCCGGTTGGTTCGGCAAGCCCGTTAGCGCAGCACAGCACCAGCGACAAAGGAGTTCAGCTGATGACCATTGGCAAATCTGAAGGAAACACAGAAGGCAACACCGAGCTGGTCTCGTACGGTTCCATCACCGACGTACCCGGTATCCGGGTGGGCCAGGCCCAACGCCACACCGACGGATGGCTCACCGGAGTGAGTGTGGTGCTGCCACCACCGGGAACCATTGGATCGGTGGATGTCCGCGGCGGCGGGCCAGGAACTCACGAGACCGACGCTTTGGATCCTTCCACCATGGTCTCCACTGTAGACGCGGTAGCGCTGACCGGGGGCAGCGCCTATGGGCTGACGGCTGCCGGGGGAGTGCAGCGGTGGTGCGAGGAGCATGGACGGGGGTTCCCTGTGCCAGGAGGCGTGGTGCCGATTGTTCCGGCTGCGGCCATTTTTGATCTTGGTCGCGGCGGTGACTTTTCCGCCCGGCCCACCCCGGACATGGGCTATGAGGCGGCACTTGACGCCGCAGGCTCACCGGAAGGGGCCGACGTCGTCCGTGGAAATGTGGGTGCCGGCACCGGAGCAGCCCTTGGCGCGGGACAGTTTAAGGGCGGGCTGGGAACTGCCTCGGTGCGGCTTACGGGGGAGAATTCGCACATTCTGGTCGGTGCGCTGGCTGTGGTTAACGCGGCGGGCATTCCGTGGCGGCCTGGAGCAGCAACTGTCCCGGCTGGTGAAGGGTTGAACACAACTCTGGCCGTGGTTGCCACGAATGCCACCCTTACGGTGGCCCAAGCCCAGCGGACTGCCACCGCCGCGCATGCCGGAATGGCCCGTGCGCTGAACCCGGTGCACACTCTCGCCGATGGAGACACCATCTTTACCCTCGCCACATGTGCGGAATCTCTCATGGTCAACCCAAAGCTACCGGTGGGTGCCCTGATCGAGCTGCAATCTGCTGCGGCAGAGGCGGTTCGGCTGGCTATTCTGGACGGTGTGGCCTGTGCCGAAGAAGTGCAAACCCCTGCAGGCATACTGCGACCGTTCCCGGAGGAGATGCCACAGGGCTCAATTTAACTTATTTGACTATTTGCACTAGAGTAGGTTGTTGGTTGTCTGTGCCTGCCCATTTGTGGCGCTCACGGGCGAACAATAATCAGTAGCAAATCGAACGCCGGACTGAAACGGCTCCCACAGGAGCTTTCTAAGACGGCGCAACAAAGTTAGCGGAGGATATGGCCAAGAAAGACGGGGTCATTGAGATCGAGGGCGTTGTGACGGAAGCGCTGCCCAACGCGATGTTTCGTGTTGAGCTGACGAACAAGCACATCGTTCTTGCCCATATCTCAGGAAAAATGCGCCAGCACTACATTCGTATCCTTCCTGAGGACCGAGTTGTGGTGGAGCTGAGCCCGTACGACCTTACACGGGGTCGTATCGTCTACCGCTACAAATAACCACAACTGCAATCACGCAAAGGAATGCCATGAAGGTCAAGCCGAGCGTCAAGCAGATCTGCGATAAGTGCAAGGTGATTCGCCGTAACGGTCGAGTCATGGTGATCTGCGAGAACCCGCGCCACAAGCAGCGCCAGGGCTAATTTCTCTTCTTCTAGAGAAACCCCGGGCTTTTGCTCACGCAAGTAAATTAATAAGGCAGCACAAGTTGGACGAAGGCGGAGCAATCCGCAACCGTGCCAACGGACCCCTGGTCGGAGGCCAGGGCCGCATCGATAAAATATGCGGGTGTACTGTCTACGACCTCCGGTTTACACATAGGAGCAGCCAAATATGGCACGTCTCGCTGGCGTAGACCTTCCCCGCGAAAAGCGGCTGGAAGTAGCGCTTACATACATCTACGGCGTGGGCAAGACCCGTGCGAAGAATGTCCTGGCCGAAACGGGTATTTCCCCGGACGTCCGTGTCAAGGACCTTTCTGACGCTGAACTCGTTCAGTTGCGTGACAACATCGAGGGTAACTACAAGGTTGAGGGTGACCTTCGCCGCGAAGTAGCAGCTGATATCCGCCGCAAGGTTGAAATCGGCAGCTACCAGGGTATCCGCCACCGTCGTGGCATGCCCGTGCACGGTCAGCGCACAAAGACCAACGCACGTACCCGCAAGGGTCCGAAGCGTACCGTCGCTGGCAAGAAGAAGGCCGGCAGGTAAATCCCGCTCGCCAGCTTGAAAAGTTGCGTGAAGCAGCTGTTTCAGATGTTGGCAAGCGTGGGCTTTAGCCTATGCCGTCCCCTCATTAAACTTTAGTAGGAGAATAAAATGCCCCCAAAGACTCGGGGCGCGGTTCGTAAGCCGCGTCGCAAGGATAAAAAGAATATTGCGCTGGGCCAGGCGCACATCAAGAGCACCTTTAACAACACCATCGTTTCCATCACGGATCCGAACGGTGCTGTCATTTCATGGGCTTCTGCCGGTGAAGTTGGTTTCAAGGGCTCGCGTAAGTCAACTCCGTACGCTGCACAGATGGCTGCTGAAGCAGCTGCCAAGCGCGCACAGGAGCATGGCCTTCGCAAGGTTGACGTTTTCGTAAAGGGTCCGGGCTCGGGCCGCGAAACGGCTATCCGTTCGTTGCAGGCTGCTGGCCTCGAAGTTGGCTCCATCTCGGATGTCACTCCCAGCGCCCACAACGGCTGCCGTCCGCCCAAGCGCCGTCGCGTCTAACGAGAATTAGAGCAACAGAGTTGGCCTTCACCTAAGGTGGAGGCCAACTCCGCCGCCGTTAAGTCTCGCCAGCCGCCATTTCCACTACCTGTGTTGCGTCATATAGCGGATGCTCGCTGAAAGGAAAACCCAGTGCTCATTGCACAGCGCCCCACCCTATCCGAAGAAGTAGTTTCCGAGAATCGCTCACGGTTCATTATTGAACCGCTGGAGCCGGGCTTCGGTTACACCCTGGGAAATTCACTGCGTCGGACCCTGCTGTCCTCCATCCCTGGCGCTGCTGTCACCAGCATCCGCCTCGATGGCGTACTGCATGAGTTCACCACGGTTCCCGGTGTTAAGGAAGATGTCACTGAGATCATCCTGAACATCAAGGGCCTCTCCGTGTCTTCGGAGCATGACGAGCCCGTCGTCGCCTACCTGCGCAAGCAGGGTCCTGGCGTTGTTACGGCTGCCGACATCGCTCCTCCGGCCGGTGTGGAATTCCACAACCCTGACATGCACATTGCCACGCTGAACTCGAAGGGCAAGTTCGAACTCGAACTGACCATCGAGCGCGGTCGCGGCTACGTTTCAGCAGCTCAGAACAAGAACGTAGATCAGGAAATTGGCCGTATCCCGGTTGACTCCATCTACTCACCCGTTCTGAAGGTGACCTTCCGCGTGGAGGCTACCCGTGTTGAACAGCGCACCGACTTTGACAAGCTGATTGTTGATGTAGAGACCAAGCAGGCTATCTCCCCGCGGGATGCCATTGCCTCTGCCGGCACCACGCTGGTTGAATTGTTCGGTTTGGCTCGCGAGCTGAACACTGCCGCTGAAGGTATTGAGATTGGCCCGTCCCCGACGGATGCCGCTCTTGCCGCAGACATGGCCCTGCCGATCGAGGATCTGGACCTGACGGTCCGTTCCTACAACTGCCTCAAGCGTGAGGGCATCCACTCCGTGGGTGAACTCGTTGCTCGCTCCGAGGCTGACCTGATGGACATTCGTAACTTCGGTGCGAAGTCCATCGACGAGGTAAAGGCAAAGCTGGTTGAGCTCGGTCTCTCCCTGAAGGATTCCCCTCCAGGATTTGATCTGGCCGCCCGTGCCGCAGCCCTTGATGAGAACGACGACGCTTTCGGCGACGACGAACTCTAAAGTTCGAACAACAAATTTTTTAGTCGGCTGGGCGGATGTGTCTGACACATCCGCCACGGTTCGGCTGACACTTGAGGAGAAACACCATGCCTACACCCGCTAAGGGTCCCCGCCTCGGAGGCGGAGCGGCTCACGAGCGCCTGATGCTCGCGAACCTGTCCGCTGCTCTGTTCGAGCACAAGCGGATTACCACCACCTTGACCAAGGCCAAGCGCCTGAGCCCCTACGCAGAGCGACTGGTAACTTTCGCAAAGCGCGGAGACTTGTCTTCACGCCGCCGCGTTCTCGGCCTGATCAGCGACAAGGGCATTGTCCATGAGCTGTTCACCGACATCGCCAAGGCTGTAGAAAACCGCGATGGCGGCTACACCCGCATCACCAAGATCGGCAACCGTAAGGGCGACAACGCTCCCATGGCTGTCATCGAGCTCGTTCTGGACCCGGTCAGCGCTAAGCAGGCCGTTGTGCAGGAAGCTACCGCTGCTGCCGCTAAGGCTGCCCCGGTTGAAGAAGCACCGAGCGAAGAAGTTGTCGAGACCGAAGTTGTAGCTGACGAAGCTGCTGCTGAAGAGACCAAGTAAGGCCTAAGCCACAAGCTTTCGCTTTATTGAAAGGCCCGTCACCCCTTGGGGAGGCGGGCCTTTCGCGCGCCCGGGACCGTCTTGTGCCACGGTAGAATTGTGGGCATGCAAACCCACCATCCTTCCCCTAAAGAGCTAGGTCTCCAGCGTGTCCGCCTGGATATTGCGTACGACGGCGGTCCCTTCAGTGGGTGGGCTGTGCAGCCCGGGCGCCGTACCGTCCAAGGTGTTCTGGAAGAGGCGCTGGCCATGATGTTGCGCCGTCCGGCTCGGCTTACGGTCGCTGGGCGTACAGACGCCGGCGTGCACGCACGCGGTCAAGTCGCCCACGTTGACCTCACGGAAGAGGAGTGGGCCACCATGGGCCGGGGACACGCCGTCGCACCTTCACTGGCTTTGGAGCGGCGCATCAACGGGGCGCTGGGGAGGGTCCTAGGTGATCTCAACGGTGCCGTCATGGTCACCGAGACGCAGGCGGCTCCGGAGGGTTTCGACGCCCGCTTCTCAGCCCTGTGGCGGCGCTACAGTTACCGGATTGCCGATGGTGCCACGCTGAGGGACCCGCTGAAGCGGGCGCAGACGCTCTGGTTCAACGATGAACTTGATGTGGAACGGATGAATGCCGGCGCCGCTGAACTGTTGGGGCTAGGTGACTTCAAGGCCTTTGCTAAACCGCGGGAGGGCTCCACCACGATCAGGACCTTGCAGCGCTTCGATTTCACACGAAACATTGACGGTGTGATTAAGCTCAACATTCAGGCTGACGCGTTTTGCCACAATATGGTGCGGGCTTTGCTGGGTGCGGCGTTGAGAGTTGGCCGGGCCGTCGAGGGGCCGCATTGGATGCGGGAGCGGCAGCTTGCCGGGGTAAGGGACGCAAAATCCGTGCTAGCAAGCGCCCATCCACTGATTTTTGAGGAAGTGCGCTACCCGGACGATCTTGAACTTCACGATCGGGCAACCCTCACCAGGAGGCTAAGGGTGCCAGAATCGTTGAGCAGCACCCCGCTTTGACCCGGGGCCACTATTAAAGGTATCGTGGATAGTCGTTGTGCGTGTCCTATCTCGATACCACGCGCCCGTTACAGGTCCGGTTGCAGGACTACCACTGAACGGGTGCCATCGGGAAGTGTAAGGATGACTGGTGTTAGAGCCCTCACCTCTGTTCCGGTAAACGCATAGATAGCAGGTGTCAACCATCTGTGACACCACCTAAGAACAAGAAACGAAGGCAAAAACCGTGCGTACGTATACCCCGAAGCCCGGCGATATCTCCCGTCAGTGGCACATTATTGATGCCAATGACGTTGTCTTGGGCCGTCTTGCCAGCCAGACCGCAACACTGCTGCGTGGAAAGCACAAGCCGACCTTCGCTCCCCATATGGACATGGGCGATTTCGTCATCATCATCAACGCCGAGAAGGTTGCCCTGACAGGCGCCAAGCTCGAACAGAAGCGTGCTTACCGCCACTCCGGTTTCCCGGGCGGCCTGTCAAGCGTCAACTATGCAGAACTGCTGGAGAAGAACCCGGTTCGCGCAGTGGAGAAGGCCGTTGCCGGCATGCTCCCGAAGACCAAGCTGGGCAACGCTCAGATCAGCAAGCTGAAGGTCTACCGCGGCGCCGAGCACCCCCATGCAGCGCAGCAGCCCCAGACTTTCGAAATTACCCAGGTCGCCCAGTAGTCCTGGCCACCACCTAAATTTACTTAATCAAGGAGAATCGTGGCTCAGAATACTGAAGAGCTGAACACCGAGGCCGTTGTGGCTGAGGAAGAAGTTTTGACTAGCTACACGAGTGAAAGCTCAGCTGCATCTGATGCAGCACCCAAGAAGGAACGCCCGGCACTGACTGTCTCAGGCGCAGCTGTTGGCCGTCGCAAGCAGGCAATTGCCCGCGTTCGCGTCGTACCCGGCACCGGCAAGTGGGTTGTGAACGGCCGCGAGCTGTCCAACTACTTCCCGAACAAGCTGCACCAGCAGGAAGTAAACGATCCCTTCCGCATCCTGGATCTGGATGGTGCCTACGATGTTTGGGCACGCATCCACGGTGGTGGCCCCTCGGGCCAGGCCGGTGCATTGCGTCTCGGTGTTGCTCGTTCCTTGAACGAGATTGACGTTGAGAACAACCGCGCCATCCTCAAGAAGGCAGGCTTCCTGACTCGTGACGCTCGCGTCATCGAGCGTAAGAAGGCTGGTCTGAAGAAGGCTCGTAAGGCTTCGCAGTACTCCAAGCGCTAAATATTGCCGCTTACAAAAAAGCCCCGCTCGTTTCGAGCGGGGCTTTTTTGTGCGCAAACTGCGGACGCTATCCCACCTCTGGCGTCTTTTTCGCGGACGCTATCCCACCTCCCCTGGCTTCTTTTTCACGGACGCTATCCCATATCCCTGTTTGCGAATTGTCGGTGCGCTAGGGCCCCTCATGGGCGGGCATGCAGTCGAATGCGATATCGCTTGGCTGAATGGCACCATTGCTGCGCTAGCGTTGGCCTGAATGGCACCATTGCTGCGCTAGCGTCTGGGGGGAGGAAGGTGTGGCGGAGGGCATGGCGACCGCGGAGTGGTTTTCCCGTTTCATGATTTAGACTGAACAGGATGTCAAGATTATTTGGAACAGACGGTGTCCGCGGTTTGGCCAATGGCCTGCTGACGGCTGAATTGGCTCTATCCCTCGCTCAAGCAGCAGCTGTAGTACTGGGACATGACCAGATGAGCGAAGGCAAGCGGCCCCGTGCCGTGATTGCCCGCGACCCACGCGCCAGTGGTGAGTTCATTGGTGCTGCCGTGGAGGCAGGGCTGGCCAGTGCCGGCGTCGATGTTTATGACGCCGGTGTACTGCCCACACCCGCCGCCGCTTTCCTGATCGCGGATCTGGGCGCCGACTTCGGCGTGATGATCTCCGCCTCGCACAACCCGGCGCCGGACAACGGCATCAAGTTCTTTGCCCGGGGCGGCACCAAGCTCCCCGACGATGTGGAAGACGCCATCGAGGCCCAGCTGCAGCGCGACGCCTTCCGCCCTGTGGGAGTGGACGTGGGCCGCATCCAGCGCTTCTCAGATGCGGAGGACCGTTACGTGCTCCACCTGCTCGGCACTCTGCCGCACCGGTTGGACGGGCTGAAGATCGTCCTGGACTGCGCGCATGGCGCAGCCAGTGGATGTTCCCCTCAGGTGTTTACCGATGCCGGGGCAAAGGTCACCGTCATCGGTGCCAACCCCGACGGTCTGAACATCAACGACGGCGTGGGATCCACCCACCTGGAACTGCTCCAGGAAACAGTCCTGGCCACGGGCTCTGACCTGGGCATCGCCCACGACGGCGACGCCGACCGCTGCCTGGCTGTGGACCATGAGGGCAACATCATTGACGGAGACCAGATCATGGCCGTGCTGGCGGTGGCACAGAAGGCTGCCGGCGAGCTAAAGGACGACGTCCTGGTGGCCACGGTCATGAGCAACCTGGGCCTAAAAATTGCCTTGCGCAACGCGGGCATCACCATCCGTGAAACCGGGGTGGGTGACCGCTACGTCCTTGAAGAGATGCGCCGCGGCGATTACACGCTGGGTGGTGAGCAGTCCGGCCACGTGATTTTCTCCAAGTACGCCACCACTGGCGACGGCCTGCTGACGGGCCTGCAGCTTGCCGCCCAGGTGGCCAAGACAGGTAAGTCCTTGAAGGAACTGGCCGAAGTGATGACCAAGCTGCCGCAGGTCATGATCAACGTCAAGAACGTCGACAAGAACCGGGCCTCTTCTGTTCCGGCCATCAATGCTGCCGTGGCCAAGGCCGAAGCGGAACTGGGCGACACCGGACGAGTGCTGCTGCGCCCCTCGGGAACCGAGGCGCTGGTACGTGTGATGGTTGAGGCCGGAGACATTGAAACGGCCGAACGGATCTGTGGCGATCTGGTGAGTGTTGTACGGGCAGAGCTCTCGCTCTAGCAGCACCCATAAATGTAGAAAGGCGGCCATCCCGGTTGGGGTGGCCGCCTTCGTGGTTGGTGGGTTAGTGTTGTCCGCTGCTCGGGGCGGACTTGAGAGCGTCGCGGATTTCGGTCAGCAGCTCGATCTGAGGATCGACCGCGGGTTCTTCGTCCTTGATGCCCAGCTTGGCGTTGCGGCGGGCGATGATGTGGTTCATCGGGACTACGACCATGAAGTAGATGGCGGCTGCAACAATGATGAAGTTGACCAAGACGGTGAGGAAGACACCGAACTTGATGTCAACACCGCTGATGGTCAGTAGTGCGAAACTGTCGAAGTCGGCGGAACCAAATATTGCTGCGATTAGTGGCATCAGGATGTTCTCGACGAGGGAGTTTACGACTGCCCCGAAAGCTGCACCGATGACGACGGCGACGGCAAGGTCTACGACGTTGCCCTTCATTATGAAATCCCTGAATCCCTTTAGCATGCACTTAAGGTACCGCACTCTTGGGGAAACTGGGCGAATTCTGGGCGTATTTGGGGAAAAAAGTATTTGTGCCGCTATTTGTAGCCCGGAGCGCCGGGAAGTCCCAGATATTCTTCGTAGCTTTGGAAGCCTCGAACCAGCATGTCCTCGGCGACGGCCACACCCACGTAGCGAAGATGCCACGGCTCGGCCAGATACCCGGTGGTCGATTCGGAACCGGGCACGTAGCGGACCACAAAGCCGTGTTCTTGGGCGTGTGCGGCGACCCACTGGGCCCCTGCTGTCTCTGCGAAGCAGGAGTGGAACTCACAGGCGGTGCTGGCGCCAGCATCGCCGATGTCAATGGCCAGGCCGCTTTGGTGCTCGGAGAATCCGGGCCGTGCTGAGGTGGTGTCAGCGGCCGCCGTGCCCTTATTGACCACGTAGCCGTTGTAGAGGCCCATCTGCGTGTCATAAGACCGGTAGCTGCTCAGCAACGTCAGGTGCACGCCCTGCGTTGCTGCCGCAGCGAACATGCGCTCCGCAGCTTGAGCGGCTTCGGCACGCAGCAGGCCGGGCTCACCGGAGCCCACAGGTACCGCTGGCACTACCAAGTCCGACGGCGAATACGTCACCGGAGCTAGTGGATGGTGTTTGTTCACCAACACCAGCGGGCTGTTGGGGTTGAAAATGTTCAACAAGGATTGATCGGACGGAACAGATGCCCCTGACGTAAAGAGCTTGTGGGCAGGCGAGCTTTCCGCAGCGCCCTTGATCGCAGGCGCCGGGGGCGTGGCTACAGGGGTGAGAGGTGCAGCAGAACCGCCCGATACCGAAAGTTTCGGCACCGCACTCGTGGATGCACTCGGGGAGGACCTCAAGAAGGGGGCCGGGGTGTCTGTTGTCACGAGAGTAGACAGTGGCGCAGGTGGGGAAGGCTTCAAGGAGGCGTCCGGCGTCGTGCGTAGAACTGTTGAGATGGCTGGGTCAGGTGCAGCGGCTTGGCCGGGGGAATCCGCCAATCCCAGTGCCCCTCCCACGACCAGGGCGGCGCCGACAAAGGAGATCAGCACGCCTCCGGGGCGCGGCCACGAGCATTCGCGGCGCAGGCGTGCGCCGGGTGACTGTCGGGGGCGGCGTGCCTGGTGGAATCCCACAACGGGCACTAGACCTTCCTCAACAACATGCGTCGGATGGAATGGTCAGCGTCCTTGGTGAGCACCAGCTGCGCGCGGCCGCGGGTGGGCAGCACATTCTGGAGCAAATTGGGTTCGTTGATGCTCTTCCAGATCTTCGAGGCTGTGGCGGTGGCCTCGACGTCGGACAGGTCTGCATAGCGGCGGAAATAGGAATCCGGATTCGCGAATGCGCCGCTGCGCAGGGAACGGAAACGGTCGATGTACCACTGCTCAATGTTACTGGTTTTGGCATCCACGTAGATGGAGAAATCGAAGAAATCACTGACGGCCAGGCCGGAGCGCCCATCGGTGCGAGGACGGGCGGCCGCGAGCACGTTCAGGCCCTCGACAATGAGGACGTCGGGGCGGCGGACCACCACTTCCTTGTCCGGCAGGATGTCGTAGGTGAGGTGCGAGTACATGGGGGCTCGGACCTCTTCGGCGCCGCTCTTAATCGCACTGACGAATCGGAGCAAGGCCCGGCGGTCATAGGATTCCGGGAAGCCTTTGCGTCCCATCAGGCCACGGCGTTCCAGCTCGGCGTTGGGGTGGAGGAAGCCGTCAGTGGTGACCAGTTCCACGTTGGGAGTGTCTGGCCAGCGGCACAGCATCTCCTTGAGGACGCGCGCTGTTGTGGATTTGCCCACAGCCACGGAGCCGGCAACACCAATCACGAAGGGGGTGCGGGAGCCGCGCTCGCCCAGAAAAGTGGTGGTGGCGCTGTGCAGGTGACCGGCCGCGCCAACGTAAAGGTTAAGGAGCCGGGAGAGCGGCAGGTAGACATCGTGAATCTCACGCATGTTCAGTTGGTCACCGAGCCCGCGGAGCCGCTGAACATCGGATTCGTCTAGGGGTTGCTCAATCTTATTGGCAAGACGAGACCACGTCTGGCGGTCCAGCTCCACAAAAGGAGAGGCGCTGACGCCGTTGTTTGGCTCGGTTCTTTGCGCTGTCACATCTGCAATTCTGCCTTGTTTGGGGTGAGGTGGGAAACGAGAGCCAAATAACAGTGTGCCAGTTATGACAGAGTCTCATGGCAAGAAGAGGGGAAGACGTAGAACGTCCTTTGAATTCTGTGGGGTTTATGATTGTTTTTCATGTGTGGAATTGTGGGATACGCCGGCACCGCCCCGGCTCAAGGTAGTGCTTCATCGACTGGCCAGCGTGCCCTAGAAGTGATTGTGGAGGGTCTGCGCCGGCTGGAATACCGCGGCTATGACTCGGCAGGTATCGCTGTGGCTGGTGCCGATGGCATCGCTATGCGTAAGAAGAGTGGCAAGTTGGTCAAGCTGCTCGATGAGCTGGAGCTGAACCCGCTGCCCGCCGCATCCGCAGGGATCGGGCACACACGGTGGGCAACTCACGGCGGCCCCACCGATGCCAACGCCCACCCCCATGTTGTGGCTGACGGCACGTTGGCCGTGGTGCACAACGGCATCATCGAAAACTATTCACGGCTCAAGGCCGATCTGCTGGCCCGCGGCCACAGCTTCGCCTCCGAGACCGATAGTGAAGTGGCGGCCACCTTGCTGGGCGAGGCCTATGCCGAGTTGGCGGCCTCTGATTCGGAATCCTCAACGTCGGATGCAGACGCGGCCGACGCCGGAGCCGCAGATGGCGGCAGGCTCGCCTTGGCCATGCGCCAGGTGGTGCGGCAGCTCGAAGGTGCCTTCACTCTGGTGGCCACGCACGCCGCTCAGCCGGGCGTGGTAGTTGCCGCTCGCAGGAACTCACCTCTCGTCGTGGGCTTGGGTGAGGGTGAAAACTTCCTGGGCTCGGACGTTTCCGGATTTATTGATTACACCCGCCGGGCCGTGGAACTGGGTCAAGACCAGGTCGTCACCATCACCGCCAACTCCGTGGAGATCACCGACTTCCAGGGGGCTCCGGCACAGGGCAAAGAATACTTGGTGGACTGGGATGCCGCTGCCGCTGAAAAGGGCGGCTACCCCTCCTTTATGGAAAAGGAAATCAACGACCAGCCCGACGCCGTGGCGCAGACCTTGCTGGGCCGCACCGACGGCGAAGGCGTGCTGACCTTGGATGAGTTGCGCGTTGATCCGTCGGTTCTGAAATCCATCAACCGGATTATTGTGTTGGCCTGCGGCACCTCCGCCTATGCAGGACAAGTTGCCCGGTACGCCATTGAACACTGGTGCAGGATCCCCACCGAGGTGGAACTGTCCCACGAGTTCAGGTACCGGGATCCCATTGTGGATGAACGCACCTTGATCGTCTCCATCTCGCAGTCCGGGGAAACCATGGATACCCTGATGGCTGTTCGCTATGCGAAGGAGCAGGGCGCGGTGACGGTGTCGATCTGCAATACCAATGGCTCCACGATTCCTCGCGAATCCGATGCCGTGCTGTACACGCATGCGGGCCCGGAAATTGCCGTGGCCTCCACTAAGGCGTTCCTGGCTCAGATCACTGCTACTTACCTGCTGGGCCTGTATTTGGCACAGTTGCGCGGAAACCTGTTCCAGGGTCAGATCAAGGACATTCTGGCGGAACTCGCCAAAACCCCGGCCAAGATTGCCGATGTGCTGGCCAACGCTGAGCAAATCAAGACTCTTGCCCGCAGCATGGCTGACACCCGTACCGTGCTCTTCTTGGGGCGTCACGTAGGGTACCCGGTCGCCATGGAAGGGGCCTTGAAGCTCAAAGAGCTGGCCTACATTCACGCCGAAGGCTTTGCCGCAGGTGAACTCAAGCATGGTCCCATCGCGCTGATTGAAGACGGCCAGGCCGTTATTGTGGTGGTTCCCTCGCCACGTGGTCGCGATTCCCTGCACGCCAAGGTGGTCTCCAATATCCAAGAAGTCCGTGCTCGCGGCGCCATGACCATTGTCATTGCCGAGGAAGGTGACCTCTCCGTACAAGATCACGCCGAGCATGTGTTCTACATTCCCGAGACGAGCACCTTGTTGGCGCCCCTTTTGGCCACGGTTCCGCTGCAGATATTTGCATTGGAGCTTGCCACGGCCAAGGGCTACGACGTAGATCAGCCGCGCAACCTGGCCAAGTCTGTCACCGTCGAGTAGCGGTTCGAGCCGCGGCGCCTAGGAAGCCGGTAAACCGGTGAGTCAGCATGTGGGGGATAGGGTGGAGCCATGATTATTGGCATTGGTGTAGATGTTGTTGACATTGAACGTTTTGGCCGCCAGTTGGAGCGTACGCCGGGGCTCCGTGAACGCCTCTTCGTGCCGGCCGAACGTGGTCTGAATACGCGCTCGCTCGCTGCACGGTTCGCCGCGAAGGAGTCCGTGGCCAAGGCGCTTGGTGCCCCTGCTGGCATGAACTGGCAGGATTGCTGGATTGGGCTGGATGAGCACGGGCCCACCATCAACGTGAAGGGCACCGTGGCAGCAGTGGCGAAGTCCAAGGGTATCAAGCACTGGCACTTGTCGATGAGCCACGACGGCGGCATTTCCACTGCCATGGTGATTGCCGAAAGTTGACATGATCAGCGCCCACACCACCGCCGCGATTCGTGCCGCCGAACAGCCGCTGCTGGCTGCCGGGCACGGACCGGAGCTCATGCGCCGGGCAGCGCACGGGCTGACACTGGGCGTGGTGAAGATCTTGCGGGCTCGCGGGCGCAGCCTGTACGGGGCGCGCGTGCTGGTGCTGGCTGGATCGGGAAATAATGGCGGCGATGCGCTCTATGCCGGCGCCGCTTTGGCAACCCGCGGTGCACGCACGACGGCGGTACTCACCGGCGCACGGACGCACCCGGAGGCGCTGGCTGCTTTTAGGCGCGCTGGTGGGCGTTGCGTTACTGAAGAAGACACAGCGCAACTGGCGCTATGGGATGAAGCCGTACGGGCCGACGTCGTGCTTGACGGGCTTCTGGGCACTGGCGGGCGCGGCGGTCTGCGCGGTGCTGGCGCCGAGTTGGTGGCCCGGCTGCAGGATCTGACAGGCAGTGTCCGGCCCGCCGTGGTGGCCTGTGATCTGCCCAGCGGCGTTGACGCCACCACGGGAGCCGTCCGCGGGCCTGTGTTGCGCGCCGATACGACCATCACCTTCGGTGCCCACAAAAGCGGGCTGCTCGCCGCGCCGGGAGAACAATTTTGCGGCACCGTAGAGCTCGTGGACATAGGGATTTCCAGCTTCCTTGGGGAAGCCGCTTTGTTTCGGCTCGAGGCCGCCGATCTAGCGGCCCAGCTACCTCGCCCTGCGGCCGCCGACCACAAATACACGAGGGGCGTGGCGGGAGTCGTGGCAGGGTCGCGGCAATATCCAGGTGCTGGGCTGCTGGCGGTTGCGGCGGCATCGGCGTGTGGACCCGGCATGGTTCGGTACCTTGGCCCAGCATCCGTGGCCGCTGCCATCCATGTGCGCAATCCCGAGGTGGTCTGCTCCGAGGAATCACCCCGGGAATTGCATGTGCAGGCTTGGCTCGTGGGGCCGGGGCTCGACGGTGATGGCGCCCAACGAGATCGGGCTGCTGACGCCATAGCCTCGGGGCTGCCCACTGTGGTTGACGCTGGCGCGCTGGAGCTTGTTGTCCCGGCGCAGGGGCAGAAAAACGCTCATCTGATTCTTACCCCGCACGCAGGTGAGCTTGCAGCCATCATGGCCCGTGCCGGAAGTGCATTGGACCGGGCAAGAATTGAGGCAGAACCACTTGCTGCGGCTCGCGCGGCCGCGCAGCTACTGGGGGCCGTGGTCCTGTTGAAGGGGGCCACCACCGTGGTGGCCGCACCCGACGGCACGGTATTCACCCAGGCCAATGGCACCCCACGACTGGCCACCGCCGGGAGTGGGGACACCCTGGCCGGGATTCTCGTTGCCCTGCTGGCCATGACTGCGGCTCAGGCCCCGGCTCACCACGAGGCTCAGGCCCGGGCTCACCACGAGGCTCGCGAAGGGGCGTCAGGCAGTCAAATTGGCACTGGCCTGACGCCCCACGATCTTGCGCGCACCGCGGCGCTCGCAGCTGCGCTTCACGGCGAGCTTTCCCAGGAAGACCGCGACGCTCCCCTAAACGCCGGGCAGCTGGCGGGCCGCATTCCACACGTTTGGGCACAACTGTGCCAAATAAAACCGCAGCAGTAGCGCACTTTTCTAGGGGAAGTTCATGGATATGTGGCCGGGTAAAGACCATCCGCTGGGAGCCCGAGTGGATCGGGACGGTACCAACTTTGCCTTGTTCAGCGAAGGCGCCACCGCTGTGACCCTGTGCCTCTTTGATGCAGAGGGAACAGAAACGCAGCTGCCACTGACCGAAGTGGACGGCTACGTTTGGCACGGTTACGTACCGGCGGTGCGGCATGGACAGCGCTACGGGTTCAGGGTTGACGGGCCATGGGACCCGGGCAATGGGTTGCGCTTTAACGCCGCCAAACTGTTACTGGATCCCTATGCCAAGGGGGTTGAGGGTGCCGTGGAGTGGGGCCAGGCGCTCTTTGCCTACCAATTGGGCGAGCCGGCGCTCCGCAACGATGAGGATTCGGCCGCCCACACGTACCGAAGCGTGGTGGTGGATGACGCCTTCGACTGGAACAACCCCGACGGCACACCCGATCAAAGCCCGGATATCCCGTACCACGAAAGCGTTATTTACGAGGCGCACGTCAAGGCGCTGACCCAACTACACCCGGACGTCCCAGAGGAGTTGCGTGGCAGTTACGCCGCAGTGGCCCACCCAGCCGTAGTGGCCCACCTCAAAAAGTTGGGCGTGACCGCCGTCGAACTGATGCCGGTGCACCAGTTTGTTCAGGATGAGCGGCTACTGGAGCAGGGCCTGCGCAACTATTGGGGCTACAACACCATTGGTTTTTTCGCCCCGCACAATGAGTACAGCTCCGCGAAAGACCCGTGCGACACCGTGGTGGAGTTCAAAACCATGGTCAAGGAACTGCACCGTAACGGGCTGGAAGTCATCCTCGATGTTGTCTACAACCACACTGCCGAGGGGAATCACCTGGGCCCCACGCTGTCCTTCCGGGGCATCGACAACGCCGCGTACTACCGGCTGCAGGAGGATGACAAGGAGCAATACCTGGACTATACGGGCACGGGAAATTCACTCAACGTCAGGTCGCCACATGCCCTGCAACTGATCATGGACTCGCTGCGGTACTGGGTCACCGAGATGCATGTGGACGGGTTCCGCTTCGATCTGGCAGCCACTCTGGCCCGGGAGTTTTACGACGTCGACAAGCTCTCCTCCTTCTTCGATATGGTCCAGCAGGATCCCATCGTGTCCCGAGTCAAGCTCATTGCCGAGCCATGGGATTTGGGGCCCGGCGGCTACCAGGTGGGAAACTTCCCGCCGCAGTGGACGGAATGGAACGGGAAGTTCCGCGACACCGTCCGCGATTTTTGGCGCGGCGAGCCATCAACATTGGGGGAGTTTGCCTCGCGCCTGACGGGGTCATCGGATCTGTATGGGCATTCCGGGCGGCGCCCCGTGGCCTCGATCAACTTCGTCACAGCCCACGACGGCTTCACGCTGACGGATCTGGTGAGTTACAACGACAAACACAATGAGGCCAACGGGGAAGAGAATCGCGACGGCGAATCCCATAATCGCTCTTGGAATCACGGGCAGGAGGGGCCCACCGATGATCCCGCTGTGCTCAAGCTCCGTGCGCGCGGTCAGCGCAACTTCCTCGCCACCCTCCTGCTATCCCAGGGAGTGCCGATGCTGCTGCACGGCGATGAACTGGGACGCAGCCAACAAGGCAACAACAACGCCTACGCCCAAGATTCGGCCCTGACCTGGATTGATTGGGAGCAGGCCGATTCCGCGCTCATCGACTTTGTCTCCCAGCTGGGTCGGTTGCGAAAAGCACACCCCGTGTTCCGGCGTCGGAGGTTCTTTGACGGACGGCCTGTGGAACGCGGGGACGACGGCGCACTGCCGGACATCGTGTGGCTGCGGCCCGACGCCGCGGCCATGGCCCCTGCCGATTGGGACAGCGGATTTGGGCGCAGCATTGGGGTGTTCCTCAACGGTGGGGGCATCCCGGACTGCGATACAAAAGGGCAGCCAGTGGTGGATGATTGCTTCTTGATGCTGTTCAACGGCGGCGAAGCGCCCGTGGATTTCACGCTCCCCGGGCAGGACTACGCCTCGCGCTGGGTGGTGGAAATCCATACCAATGGAGTGACAGCCGCCGAGTTTGCAGCCGGGGCCGTGGTGGGTATGGCCGCCCATTCGGTACTGGTACTGCGCGCCCCGGACCAGGACTAGACACAGATCACAGCTGAGCCGTGGCAAGATGGAAGGCATGACCTTTCACGCCGCGGAGAACCGCTATGAAACCATGCCCTACCGCCGAGTCGGCCGCAGCGGATTGAAGCTGCCCGCCATTTCGTTGGGGTTGTGGCACAACTTTGGTGACGACAAGCCTTTCGAGGTGCAGCGCGATATTCTGCGCCGCGCCTTCGATCTGGGCGTGACGCACTTTGACCTGGCCAACAACTACGGCCCGCCAGCAGGAAGTGCCGAGACCAACTTTGGCCGCCACTTCAAGGATGACTTTGCCGCACACCGCAACGAACTAATCATCTCCACCAAGGCCGGCTACGCCATGTGGCCTGGCCCGTACGGCGAATGGGGCTCACGCAAGTCCCTGCTGGGCAGCCTGGACAGCTCACTGACACGCATGGGCCTGGACTATGTAGACATCTTCTACAGCCACCGCCCCGACCCGGAAACCCCCATGGAAGAAACCATGGGCGCCCTGGATTATGCGGTCCGCTCCGGTAAGGCCCTGTACGCGGGCATCTCCTCCTACACGCCAGCCCAGACGCTGGAAGCTGCCCGGATTCTGAAGGAAATGGGCACCCCGTTGCTCATCCACCAGCCCTCTTACTCCATGCTCAACCGCTGGACCGAGGACGGGGAACCGAACCTTTATGAAACGCTCGACGCCGTTGGCGCCGGTTCCATTGCCTTCTCGCCCCTTGCACAGGGTGTGCTGACGGACCGTTACTTAAAGGGTGTGCCGGCAGATTCGCGTGCAGCCAAGGAGCACTTCCTGTCTGAGCATGATCTGACGGAAGAGAAAATGGCTCGGGTTCGCGGGCTCAACGATATTGCTGCCGGACGTGAACAGTCGCTGGCACAGATGGCCATCGCCTGGATTCTGCGCGATCAAATCAAGGGCACCCCGGTGACCTCGGCCCTGGTGGGTGCCTCCAGCGTCACCCAGCTGGAGAACAACGTCGCCGCCATCAACAACCTTGAGTTCAGCGAAGCCGAGCTGATCGCGATAGACGAGTTCGCCGTCGAATCTTCCATCAACAGGTGGGCACAAAAGTAGGATCAGGCACGCTTTCTCTCAAGAAAGCAAGTGTTTGTGACAAAACAACGAGACATTGTTGCCCCGAGGGAACAAAATCGGGGCAACAAGAGTTGACTAGAATGGTTAAGGGCGCCGTAGGGGCGTCAGATCCGGCCAAGTAGCCGTGCGTCGTGTCTTTATGTCAACCGTGAAGTCGTGCGTCGACCCGTCACCGCAAAGTGTGCGCCGGATCCGTGTGAGTTTTATGAAGGAGTTCCGTGTCCAATCATCCTATTCGGGTGGCCATTGTCGGTGTAGGCAACTGTGCCTCATCCTTGGTCCAAGGCGTCCAGTATTACCAGAACGCTGATGCCAGCGTTAAAGTTCCGGGCCTGATGCACGTTGAATTCGGCCAGTACCACGTCAATGACGTGCAGTTTGTGGCCGCTTTTGACGTTGACAGCAAAAAGGTCGGCCTGGATCTCTCTGACGCCATTGGTGCCAGCGAGAACAACACCATCAAGCTTGCAGACGTCCCCAACCTGGGCGTTCCGGTTCTGCGTGGAACCACTCTTGACGGTCTGGGCAAGTACTACCGCGAGACCATCGTCGAATCAGACGCTGAAGCTGTGGACGTTGTGGCCGAGCTGAAGGCAGCCAACGTTGACGTCATGGTTTGCTACCTGCCAGTCGGTTCCGATGCTGCCGCCAAGTTCTACGCCCAGTGCGCCATCGACGCCGGCGTGGCGTTCGTCAACGCACTGCCCGTCTTCATCGCCGGCACGAAGGAATGGGCCGATAAGTTCACCGCTGCCGGTGTTCCGATCGTGGGCGATGACATCAAGAGCCAGATCGGTGCCACCATCACGCACCGTGTCATGGCTAAGTTGTTCGAAGACCGAGGCGTGGTCTTGGACCGCACCTACCAGCTCAACGTTGGTGGCAACATGGACTTCAAGAACATGCTTGAGCGCGAACGCTTGGAATCCAAGAAGATCTCCAAGACCCAGGCCGTCACCTCCAACACTTCGGCAGTGTTGGGTGAAGACGATGTCCACATTGGCCCGTCCGACTACGTGGCCTGGCTCGATGACCGCAAGTGGGCTTTTGTCCGTTTGGAAGGGCGCAACTTCGGTGACGCCCCGGTCTCGCTGGAATACAAGCTTGAGGTGTGGGATTCCCCGAACTCGGCCGGTGTCATCATCGACGCCATCCGCGCAGCCAAGATCGCTTTGGACCGCGGCATCGGTGGACCTATCCTGTCTGCCTCCAGCTACTTCATGAAGTCCCCGCCGGAGCAGTATGCCGACGACATCGCCCACGAAAAGGTAGAAGCCTTCATCCGCGGCGAGATCTAACCCCCCTGTCCCGACGCGGCATCACTTTCCGGCGGTTATCTGCCGACGCCGCACCACTTTAGGGCAATAATTATGGGACGCTCCCTCACAGGGGAGCGTCCCATAACTTTTTAACCTGTTGGTCTTAAGTTGTTGGAACATTCCTACCGCTAGCCCTCGAATCCAGAGGCCAGCTTAGGATCTCGCCACGCCTGATTCAGTGCTTTTCGAATGCGCATCACCGCGTCCTGAAAATCGTCCGCCAAATCCTGCTGCGTAAAGATCAGCACGATCCAGCCCGCGTCGTCGAAGGCTTTGTCCCTCCGCCTGTCGCTAAACCGCTGCAACTCGCCAAAGTGATGGGCGCCGTCGTACTGCATAGCGATGCGCCGGGCACGGTAACCGGCATCAGCAGAAGGCCCGCCCTCGCGACCCCACAAGGTGAGCTGAAGTTCTGGCTCCGGCAGACCGGCGTCGGCCATGGCCAGACGCAAAAGGGTTTCGGGTGCAGAATCCGCTCCGACGCGCATCATGTCCAGGGCGTCGCGGGCCCGCACGATACCTTGCAGATTGCGGTGTCGGCTCGCCATCTCGCGCAGGGATGTGAGGGTGGCGTAGGGTTTACTGCGGCCCTCGAATTCGGCTCGAGGTAGGCGAATGAGTTGGTCTCCCATGCAGACGAGGTCAGGCAATGGAAGCATGCGGGCCAGATCGAGCCAGGTGCGCGAACGAGTGCTCAGCGCCAGCCCGTCCACGGATTCGATCTCGCCGCGCAGCGCTGTCACATTGTGGCTGACGATGCCTTTTCGGCGCAGCTGCGGGAGCTGGCGGGGCTTACTGAGGTGAAGCTCATCTGAATCTGCCAGCCACGGAGGCAGAATAAGCTCGTGAAGCCGTGCGGCCGTGGAATGCGAAACCCAGGCCCCGGGCGAAGCTGCCGAAAGTACCCGGGCTGCATCCCGAAGATCAAAGTCCCAGCCATCCGGACGGTAAATCCCATGGCTGACATTGATGAGCTGGCCGCGCTTGAGTTGGTCCGGGGTCAGACCTGAGGCGAGTGCTTCACGATACGTGAAGGGCGCCTGAGTGAGCGAGAACGCGTCGCTGGGTTCCATCTCTTAATTGTGGCCCAGAACGGAGCTCCACCGCAGAAGTTATCCACAGGTACGAACGCCAGCCGGCCCCCACAAGCGTGTGGAGGCCGGAAGGTGATGCGGCGTGTGCGAAAAGCTGCCGGAAGGTGATGCGGCGTGTGCAAAAAACCGCCGTAAAGTGGTGCGGCGTTGGTATTAAGGGGTGAGCCAGAGGGTTGTCTCAGCTGCGATTGTTCCCACTGCTCCCGCTGTTGCTGCTTCGCCGGAGGTGAGGACTACCTTGGACAGGTCGACGCCGGATGGCAGCTCTGCGGGCACCGCCGCAAAGTTGGTAATCACCTCCCAGCCGTTGGGGCGGCGGTAGTGAATCACCTCCGACTCGGGGGAGCTGAGCCACTCAAGTGACTCTTCAGCCTGCAACTCGCGCCGCAGCTTCAGCGCGGCACGGTACATTTCCAGCGTTGACCCGGTAACCCCGGCCTGCGCGTCGGCGGCGAACTCGCTGAACCACTCCGGCTGGGGCAGCCAGGGTATGCCACCAAAACCGAAGTTTGCTTCCGTGGCGGACCATGGCAGCGGAACCCGGCAACCGTCACGGCCCTTGACCTTATGGAGCGTGCGGAACCAGGTTGGATCCTGCAACACCGAAGCCGGCAGCTCCGCGACTTCGAAGAGACCTAGTTCTTCGCCCTGGTAGAGATAGGCGGAACCCGGCAGGCCCAGCATGAACAGCGTTGCGGCCCGGGCTCGGCGCAAACCGCGCGCCAGATCGAGTGCCGGGGCAGCACCGTCGGCCAGGAGCCACGCTTCCATATCCTCGCGGGTGCTGCCATCGGGCAGACCGTAGCGGGAGGGATGACGAACCACATCGTGATTGGAGAATACCCAGGTGGACGATGCGCCGGAGGAAGTAGCCTCCGAGAGACACTTTTGCGCAATGGCCCGGAATTCCGTGGCAAGAAACGGGGCCTGCAACAGATCGAAGTTGAACGCCTGGCCCAACTCGGTGGGGCGCGCGTACTTCAAGCGACGGTCCGTGAAAGGCACCCAGGCCTCGGCCACGGCAGCCTTGGGCGGGTCATACTCATTGAGCACCGAGCGCCAGCCCTCAAAAACCTCATGTACGGCGTCCCGGTCAAAGAGAGGATCGGAGCCGTCATCGACAAGGATTTCCAGTTCCGGCTTGGACCGCAGCGGCAGGGACATGTCCTTGATCAGCGCGTGCGCCACATCGATGCGGAAACCATCCACCCCTCGATCAGACCAGAAACGCAAGGTGGTGTGGAAGTCCTCGCGCACCTCCGAGTTGTCCCAGTTGAAATCGGGCTGCTCCGTGGCAAAAAGGTGCAGATACCACTGGCCCAGTTGCCCGGCGCGCGGCCCGGCCTGCTCAACCACCCGCGTCCAAGCAGCCCCGCCAAAATGGGAGGGCCAATCCGAGGGCGGCAGCTCGCCGTCGTCCCCTAATCCATCCAGGAAATGGTACCGGGCACGCTCCGTGGAGCCAGGCGAGGCAGCAAGAGCCGCCTTGAACCACTCGTGCCGGTTGGAGCTGTGATTGGGCACCACATCCACAATCACCCGGATGCCCGCTGCGTGCGCGGCGGTAACCATGGCATCGAAGTCCGTCAGTGAACCCAAGCGGGGATCAACGTTGCGGTAATCATCGACGTCGTACCCGCCGTCGGCCAGCGCGGAGGGGTAGAACGGGCTCAGCCAGATCGCGTCGATACCCAGCTCGGCGAGGTAGCCCATGCGGGCCGTGACACCGGGCAAATCTCCCATGCCATCGCCATTGGAATCGGCAAAACTGCGCGGGTAAATCTGGTAGACGGCCGCTTGGCGCCACCACGGAGCCGGTGGCAGGGACAGCGAATCAGAGCCGGAAACAGAATCAGAAAGTGATGCGGTCATTACTTGATGGATCCTCTCATGACGCCGGAAATGACCCAGCGTTGGGCGAAAATGTAAATCAACAGCAGCGGCGCCATCGCCATCAGGTAGGAGGCAAAGGCTGTTGTGTAATCGGTATTGAATTGTCCCTGGAAGACGTACTGCACCAGGGGCAGGGTGCGGGTAGTGGGGTCCGAAAGGATCACCAGCGGCAGCAGGAAATCATTCCACGCCCACAAACAAGTCAGGATGCCAACGGTAGCGTTGATGGGCGTCAGGATGGGAAAGATGACCTTCCAAAACGTGGTCCAAGTACTGGCGCCGTCCATGACCGAAGCTTCTTCGAGCTCGGCGGGGATGGATTTGATGAACGCGGTGTAGACGAAAACATTGAAACTGAGACCATACACCGTGTAGAGCAGGAACAGCCCCACCGGGTTATCCAGCCCCAGCACCGCCATCTCCTTCGTCACCGGCAGCATGATGATGGGGAACGGGACAAAGAGCGCTGCAATGAAGAAGTAATACAGCGCCTTGAAAAACGGCCGGTGCATGTTGCGGGCAATGGCGTAAGCCACCAAGGAGTTAGTCAGAATGGTCAGGATGACCGCCGCGACCGTCACGATGCCTGAAATCAGCAGCGCGTTAGGGAAGTTGGTCAGTTTCCACGCGTTGGAAAAGTTCTCCAGATGGATGCTGGTGGGTAACGCCAGCCCGTTGCCGTTGAGCTGATCGGAGGATTTCAAGGCGGTGACAATGGTGAAGTACAGCGGGATCAGCACCGTCAGGGACAGCACAGCGGCCAGGAGCGTTAGTGGAATGTTCACTGAGGAACGACGGCGGCGCGTGGCTGGGGTGCCGGCCTCCGGCTTTTCGATAAGCAGACTCATTGAAGCTCAGACTCCTTGCGTGAGAGGAAGCGCATTTGCAGCAGCGACAGGACAACGATGACCACCAGATAAACCACTGAGTTGGCCATCTGGTAGCCGTACTCCCCGCCTTGGAAACCGCCGCGGTAAATGACCATAGCCACTGATTCGGTGGAGGTGCCGGGGCCGCCGTTGGTCAGGGCCACGATCTGATCGAACGCCTGCAGCAGGCCCTTGAGGGCAAGGACCATATTGATGGTGAAGTAGCCGGCGATCATGGGGAACGTGATGGAGCGGAACTGGCGCCACGGGGACGCCCCGTCCAAGCCGGCAGCCTCATACAATTCACCGGGGACGGTTTGCAGGCCGGCCAGGTAGATAATGACACTGAAGGCGATGGACTGCCACGCCGTAACACCCACGATGCCCAACCACGCCAAGTCAGGGTTGGCGAGGATGGACGTGGAGAGCCATTCAATGCCCAGCGCCTGGCCGATCAGAGGCAGGTTGTTGGAGAGCAGGTAGTTGAAGACGTAGCCCACAATCAGCACGGACAAGATGTTGGGGATAAAGAAGATTCCGCGAAATGCCGTCTGATACTTGATCTTGGAGTTCAGCAAGATGGCGATAAAGAGCGCCCCAACATTGACCACAATGGTGGTGGTGATGGCGAAGAGGAACGTGAATCCGTAGGACGCCATGATCCTGTCATCTTTGAACAGGTTCACGTAGTTGGACAGTCCCACGAAATCCCATTCGCCGTAGCCGGCGTAGTCGGTGAAACTGTAGAACATGCCCGTCACGGTGGGGACTGTGTGCAAGATGACGAACAAGACCAAGGCCGGAACAACCATCCAGTAGAAGGTCTTGCTGGGCCGGGACGGGCTCCGGCGTTGCAGCCCGGCTGTGGTGCGGGGCTTATTGGCCGTGGTGGTCATGATCTAGTCCCCTTTCTTGGTGATGGTGCGGGCGGCAACCTTTTCAAATTCGTGGTCCATGCGGGCCAGGAATGCCGGTTGCTTCTTATCCAGCACGAACTGCTGCAAGATCGCATCAAAGGGGATGCTCGCAGGAACATGGTGGTCGAAGTAGCCGATCACACGGCCGTCGTTGAAGAAGCCCTGCATGCCTGCCAAGGCAGGATCGACGCTGGGGGCCGCATCCTTCACAGGTGTCAGGGATGATTGGGCCTTGGAGTAGTAGTCCAGCACCGCAGGGGACATCAGGTATTCCACAAACTTCTTGGCCTCTTCCGGGTGCTTGGTGTCTTTGCCAATGGCGAGGGTGACATCCACTCCGGAGACCAGGACGTTCTTTGCGGGGTCGTTGGTGGTGGGGTAGGGGAAGGAGGCGATGTTCGCATCCGGGTTCGACGCGCGGATGGCCGGGATTGCGAAGCTGCCTTGCAGGTACATGGCTGATTTGCCGGCTCCGAAGGCTGCATTGCCGTCGTTGTAGCCTGCGCTCTGAGCGCCGGGTTGGGCGTAACTGAAGAGTTTCAAGAGTTTTGTGGAGGCCTCCGTTCCGTCCTTGGCGAAACTGGACGCGCCCGTTTCCGGGGTCCAGCCGGCAGTGCCAACACTGTCAAAAAAGTCCGCGGGCATGAGGTTTCCTGCCAGATTGACGAACGATGGTAGGACCGTCCAGGCGTCCTTGAGGGTCATATAGAACGGATTGACGCCGTTGGCCTTGAAGGTATCCGCCGCTGCGATGAGCTGATCCCACGTTTGTGGCACTGCTACCCCGTTGGCAGCAAAAATCTCCGGGTTGTACAAGATGCCGCTGGCATTGTTGGCAAACGGCAGACCGTTTGTTTCGTTGCCGTGGCAGGTACCCAAACCGTTCAGAATGTCCTGAACTGCCGGCTGGACACGTGGGGCCGCCGGCATGTCTGACAGGTCGGCAAACACGCAGGCTTTGGCCAGATCACCGAAGTTGCCGTTGCCATTGAGCGTCAGCACATCAGGTGTTCGGTTCTTGACCAGCAGTGTCCTGATGGCGGTATCCGGGTCCGGGGAGTTATTGATGACCACATGGATGTTGGGGTTCTTGGCCTCAAAATCCTTCACGATCTGGGTGAACTGGGCCACCGCTTCGGGCTTGAACTGAAAAAAGTCCAAGGTGACACGGCCGTCGTCGTTCGTGGAACAGCCGGTCAGCACCAATGTCAATGCCAGTGCGGCGGTAGTACCGGTGGCCATCAGCTTGCGGCGGAAATTGTGCCGACCGGGCTGTGATTTCCTGGCCAGCTGGCGCAGCAGCGCCGGCGGGCCAGATTCTCGCTCATGGTTCATGGGAACTCCTTAGTTGGCCTGATCAACAGTGATCAAAACGGCTTGTTCGGGGAAAAGTACGGGGGACGCCAGACCGGTGACGGCCAGGAGGCGCCCGGAGATGATCGTTTCGGCAAGGGTCCAGTCAAGGGGTGACTGGCCGTTGCCGAGCTGATCATTGAGAGGTTCTGAGAGCTGGACCCGGTAACGCGTGTCCGGCAGCAGCCCCGGCAGCGTAAGGCGCCCGGACGGGTACGTGGTGGATGCTGTGCGCTGAGTGAGGGAGTAGACGGCGCGGCTACCGTCTGCGGCAACGACGCCGCGGAGATCCATTGCCGGATCGGGCAGGTCCGCGTGGACGCTGGTACCGGTGTGGAACAGCTCCCGGTTCGCCTTGTGGAAGGCGATCCAGCCCGCAAGTTCCTCCGTCTGTGCCTCAGAGATGTCCGAGATGTCCCATTCAATCCCGAAGTGGCCGAAAATGGCGGTGCGGGCCATGAACCCCAGGCTGTGTTGGCGGCCGGTGGAATGTGATTTTGGCCCGCCAATGTGAGCGCCCATAAGCTCGTAAGGCACCAGGAGCCCGGTGTTGGCTTGGTTATCGAGGCGTTCGAGGGGATCGATGCAATCGCTGGTCCAGATCCTGTCCGTGTAGTCCAGGATGCCCAGATCCACCCGGGCCCCACCCGAAGCGCAGCTTTCAATTTCTACACCGGGGTGGCGGTGCTTGAGCTCCGCGAGCAGCCGGTAGAGGGCCAGCGTGGTTTTTCGCACGGTGGGGTTGCCCGTGCGGGGATCGGCGGCATCGAGCAGGTCACGGTTGTGGTCCCACTTGATGTAGCTAATGGGGTATTCATTCAAGATGGCATCAAGGCGGCCCAAAAGGTAGTCGAAGCACTCCGGGTGGGCCAGGTTCAGTACCTGCTGCTGGCGTGCGGAGACCGGCCAGCGTCCCTCAGTGTGCAGGATCCAGTCCGGATGCTTGCGGGCCAACTCGCTGTTCGGGTTCACCATTTCCGGCTCAAACCACAGCCCGAACTCCATGCCTAGGCCGCGCACATGCTCAATGATGGGGCCCAGGCCGTCCGGCCACACGGCAGCGTCCACAAACCAGTCGCCGAGCCCGGCAGTGTCGTCGCGGCGGCCTAGGAACCAGCCGTCATCTAGGACAAAACGTTCGACGCCGACCACGGCAGCCTTCTCGGCCAAGCTTTTAAGTGTGGCCAGGTCGTGATCAAAATATACGGCTTCCCACGTGTTGAGGGTGACGGGCCGCGGCCGGGTTGGGTGTTGGGGGCGGGCACGCAGATCTTCGTGGAATCGGGCCGAGAGCTGGTCTAGGCCGTGGCCCCAGGAGCCCAGCGCCCACGGAGTGGTGTGCGATTCCCCGGGTGCCAGAACCACTTCTCCCGGCTGTAGTAGCTCGCCGGCGCTCAGGAAGCTATCACTGGTGATGGTGCTTTCGGCCGACAAGCTGTGATTGCCACTCCATGCCGTGTGCACGCCGTGGACCAGGCCGGCGCGGAAGCTGAAGCTGTCCTGACCCGCCAACATGAGCAGTGTGGCATCCGCACCCGGGCGTCCGCGGCGGCTTTCGCGAACATGGGCGCCCACAGTCAGCGGGCGGCGCTGGGCGGTGCGTTCCTTCAAATGGCGGCCCGTGAAGTCCTGGACCGTGGTGGCGCTCGCCGGCAGTGGGAACACTGTGGTGAGCCGGTGGAGGAGGTAGTCGCTGTCCCCGGTGTTGCTCAGGATGTGCCGCTGGCGCAGCACCCCGGCAGCGCTTAGCTCCAGCTCCGTGACCAGATGCAGCCCTCCGGCTGGGTCCTCGGCGGTAATGGTGAGGGAGGAGTCATCGGCGTGTGCCGCCGTGATACTTAAGGCGCTGGCCCAACCGCCGGCACCGCGCTGGCCGAGCAGTGCGGGAGTGCCCTGCCAGCCAAACGTCTCCTGCGGCAGGAGGCTCAGGCGGGCGGGAACGTCAATGCCGCCGGAAACGCGCTGCGGACGGGCTGCTATTGCGAGCGACGCCAGTTCGGCGGGGGAGAGGGTGCCTGTGGCCGGGCCCCAATGAATGATGGTAGGGGTGCCTGCCGTGTCCAGGTCCACGATGACCGAGGTGCCGCCGCGATGCAGCTGGAGCTGGGCGGGACGTGAAGAAGTTGTTGTGCTCATGTAATAGTTTTACAGCGAAACTAATTGCTGTGTCAAGGGTCACCTTGATTGCGTAATTGCGGGGAAATACTCGATTTCAGAGTGGAATTATATTTGAAGTGCAATAAACTTGTTGTCATGAACACCGTTGCCTCCACACCGAGCCTGCCTGCGCCGAGCCTGCCTGCAACTAACCAGCCTGGCGAGAACCGCGGACAACCGGAAGCCCTCGCGGAATCTGCCCTTGAACTGGCTCGCCTGGTGCTTGTCCGCGGCCCCATTTCCCGCGGGGAATTAGCCCGGGAAATGAAGTTGAGCGTCGCCAGCCTCACCCGCTTGGGCAAACCACTGCTCGATTCGGGTCTGCTCATTGAGGGCCCCCTGGTTGCCGACGGCACCGTGGGGCGCCCCGTGCGATTGCTCGATGTTCCCACTGACGCTGCGTGGTTTGTGGGCGTGAAAGTGACAGGAGAAAGTCTGCAGGCCGTGGTCACGGACATTCGTGCCACTATTCTGGCGGAAGCCGTGCTGCCTCTACCCGAGAAATCGGCCGCTGCCGTGGTGGCAGGCATTGCCCAGCTCTCTACGCAACTGGAGGCGCAAGCAGGCGTCACAGCCACGGGGGTGGGCGTTTCCCTGGGTGGACAAGTGCGCCCGGACGGCGTGGTCCACCGCGCACCGTTTCTGGACTGGAAAAACGTGCCCTTGCAGAGCCTGCTGCAGGACCGGCTGGGACTCCCCGTTGTGGTGGAAAATGACGTGACAGCCCTTGTAGCCGCCGAGCAATGGTTTGGGGCGGGCCGCGAGGTGCCCGATTTTGCTGTGATTACCGTGGGAGCAGGGGTTGGCTACGGACTCACCATTCGCAACCACGTGATCCGAACAGTGGATACCGGATTGGGGCTGGGCGGGCACTTCCCGTTGGATCCCAACGGTCCGCTGTGTGCCGAAGGGCACCGGGGCTGTTCCACAGCCATGCTGTCCATCCCCAGCATTTGTCTGCAAATTTCAGCAGCCTTGGGCCGCCCGGTGGACTATGGGCAGGCGCTGGACCTTGCCGCAGATGGCAACCGCGCCGCCGCGGCAGTCCTGGAGGCAGCAGCAAAGTCCTTGGGGATCCTCATCGCCGCGGCCACAAACCTGACAATGGTTAACACAGTTGTGCTGGGAGGGGAAGGCGTGGCCCTCTTCGCGGCGAAAGAAGCCACCGTGCTGGCTGCCTTGACGGCGGGACGGGACCCGGAAGCAGCGCCGGTGAAGGTACGGGTGGGGTCGGCCGATTTCACCGAATGGGCCCGTGGCGCAGCAGCCGTGGCTATCCAAGCCCAAGCATTCATTCGCTAGCGTGCAGTGACCGACATTCATACTCTGTGGGCTGCCAGCATGGTGCGTTAGCATGGCAGAACCTCGAGGAAGGCGTCACCATGCCAAGAACGCATCGTCTCAGCGGCACCGCGAAAGCAGTAAAAGCAATAAAGGCAGTGAAAAGAGTTCGCTCGCGGCTCACGGCCACGTTGTTGATGCTCTCTGTCGTGACAGTAGTGGCCGCATGCGCACAGCAGGGCCCCGGGTCTGACCCCTCCAGCTCAGGCAGTCAGCCACCCTCTGCGACCGAGAGCCCAGCAGCCGTGACACCGCCCTCCGCCAGCGGGATAGACCTCACCATCACACTCACGGAATCGCCCCAAGCCTCGCCGCGGACGTTCCGTCTTGTGGCCGAAGGCGCCACCCCGGCACCGGAATCCACGCTGCCCGATCCGGCCGCGGCACTGGCCGCGGTGGAAAAGTACGGCGAGAAAATGTTCTTCCCCGTCCCTGACCCCAACCGGGTGTGCACCCAGCAATATGGTGGCCCGGAAATTGCCCAGGTGACCGGCTGGTTCCACGGTAAGGAAGTCAATGCCACCTTCAAACGCACCGATGGCTGTGAAATCAGCCAATGGCAGGCTCTGGCTCCACTCTTTGGTGCACTCGGTGGCGGCACCGGCAACATCTAAACCGAGCGAAACCAGCCCGAATACCACCGGATTAAGCAGCGCCAGATTCGGCAGCGCGTCAGCTCGGGGAGCGTGCGCCTTGCCCAAGCCAGCCACGCAGGACGGCGGCCATCCAGTTCAACTGGATGGCCGCCGTCGTGCGTGGAAAAATGCTTATCTAGACGTGCTGGACTCTAGCGCAGCAGGTCCGTGGGAGCTTGTTCAACGGAGAATTCTGAGTGCCCCTTCTTACCCTTCTTGGGCTTGTCTTTGCCCTTCTTATCCTTGCCCTTCTTATCCTTGACGGGACCGCTATTGTCCTCATCCGGAACCACTGCGGTGCCACCGGGGGTGACAATGACGGAGACAAACGTCTGCGTCCCTGTGTCGCCAAAGGAGACCCGGCCCAGATAGTTGCCCGGTGCCAGCCCGGTCCAGCTCAACGTGACGTTGCCGGACTTGCCGTTAGCGAGCTTGAACGGGTTCGGTGAAACCTTGGCGTTACCGGCATCTGCTCCGAGGATCGCGGCATCCACAGTGGCCTTGACAGCCCCGCCGTCAGTGCTGGAGTACAGATTGGCCAGCACCTGGTAGGTCCCGGGGGCCGGATTGGTCAAGGTCAGCGTCTCACTCGAGGACGCCGTACGCACATCGCTGTACTGTCCGCCCGGGTTGAAGACGATCATGTCGTAATCGGCGCCCTCATCCGCAGAAATGACCTGGAACTTGGCCAACTCGGTTCCCTCCGGAACAACAACCTGCTTCAAGAAGTTTGAGGCGTTGTTGCCCACGACGAGCGGACCGGGAACCAGCTCAATAGCGTTGGAGTCAGCCTTGGACAGGCCATTGACGGTCAGCGCCACAGGAGCGTTGGTCCCGGAAACCACCGGAATCTTGCCACTGCTATTGCCGTTATTGGTACTGAAGCTGATCTCCGGCTGCACCAAAGCAGCCAACGGACGCACGGCAACCGGGGAGGTCACCGTGGCTCCGGCACCCTGCCAAGTCAGGCTGCCCATGGCGAACGCGCCCAGAGCTGCATTGTTGTTCTCGAAGGTGACCTTGAAGGTACGCTGCTGGCCAGCCTGAGAGAAGTTCAGCACCGACGGGGTGACCTTGACGTTGACGCCGGGGACGTTGGCGGTGGCCCGGTACATGCCGGGAGTCAACGCCGTGACGGTGCGGGTGACCGTGACCTTACCGGCCAAGGAGCCCACCGCGAAGGATGCTACGTTCATGTCACGCGGCGCGGTACTGCCGAGCCCGGGCATGCCCAGATCAATGCCGGTGCCCTGAATGAACTTCAGGTATTCGGTGTCGCCGGCGTTGTACACGAGCCCCGGTGTGAGTGCCTTGACCACCGCGGTCTGACCGGCACCTGTTGCAAAGAGATCGGTGTTCTTGGTGCCATCGGCATTGACCACATTCGTGGCCGTTGTCATCATGGCGGATTTCACCGTGGCCGGTGACCACGTGGGATTCTTGGCCATTACCAGGGCCGCGAAACCGGCAACATGAGGTGCCGCCATCGAGGTACCTGACATCATGCCAAAGTGTTCTCCGTCGGTGGCAATGGGGGAGACCCCAGCCAGAACGGCAACACCAGGAGCTGCAACATCGGGCTTGAGCAGATCAGAGTCGGTTGCTCCCAACGGGCCACGGGAGGAGAAACCAGCCACCTGAGGCTGCGGAGTTACTGGCAATCCTGTGGTGTCAGTATCAACCAAAGAAACCAAAATGTCCGGGTTGGACGTGATCTTGTCCTTGATGAGCTGTGTGGCCGGCGGGTTCACATGAACAGTAGGTACTGCATGCAGGTCAACGTCCTCGGATGACGGGGAGACATTGGTCAGGATCATGCCCACCCCTCCTGCACGCTTGACCTCGGCGCTCTTGGCCGTACGGTCAATCACACCGCGGTCACACACCACGATCTTGTCGGCAACTTTGCTGCCATCCAAGGTATCGGGGCCACAGAGCTCCGGGTTGGCTGCACCGGCGGCGGCTGCCGTGGTGGCAAGGATGACGTGGCTGGCCGGAACACCCTGACTCATCATGCTGGCGCCGCGGAACTTGCTGCCATCAGCGAATTCTGCAGTGCCTTGAAGCTCGGAGGAAAAGGAGGTGGCAGCGACGGTGGTCAGCCACGGGGCGCCGTGGTTAACAGTGCCTGCCGTGGGGCCGGAGTTGCCAGCCGAGGCGGCCACAAAGATGCCGGCCGAGGTGGCTGAGAGGAAGGCCAAGGACACCGGATCGGTCGTGGAGGTAGTGCTACCCGAGATGGAGTAGTTCAAAACGTCCACGCCGTCCAGAATGGCCTGGTTGATGGCGGCAACAGCCGAGGAAGAGTAGCAACCGCCTGTGTCGGGATCGGTGTCTTCCCAGCAAATCTTGTAGATGGAGAGCTTGGCAGCAGGGGCAACACCGCTGGTAATGCCCATGGCGCGGTCACCAATTTTTGCCTCGACATTGGCGTTACCGGCCGCTGTACTTCCGGTGTGCGTGCCATGGCTGGCAACGTCCACGGGGGAGAGGACTTCTTGCGGTGCCCGGTCCTCAGGTGCCACATAGTTCAGGAAATCATCGGCAAAGTAATGTGCGCTCAGGACCTTGGAGTTACAGGCACTGCCGTCAAAATCGGCTCCCGATTCCACCCCCTTCTGGCATTCTCCCGAGAAGGTATCGCCGTTGGCCTTGAGCATGGCCATGTTGCCGTCATCGGTGCGGTACGGGACGCCGACCTGCGGGTCCCCCGTCAGCGGCAGGACCTCATCACCAGCAAAGAACGGGCTCGAGGGCGTGTAGCCGGTATCGATGATACCCACAACAACGCCTTCGCCAGCTTTGTTCTGCCCGCCGAAGTTCTTGTTCCAGCTGCCATCCTTGCCGCTGAGGCCAAGGAAATCGGTGCTGGAGTAATCAGGGGCGTTCTCCGTATCCGGAGCAACGGTCAAGACGCTTGGGTCTTTCGCTAGGGCTAACGCCTGATCTGCGGAAAGTTCCGCTGAGAAGCCATTGAGGGCCGCGGTGAAGGTTCGCTTGACCTTGACGTTTTCGGACTTGGCCACGGCAGCTTGCTTGGTTTCAAGATGCTTCTTGTACTTCTTCACCTCGGCGCGCGTGGAGTCAAGCTTCTGCCCAGCCTGCGGCTTCGTTGCAGCAAGGCCGGCCGTTCCGCCGTCGTACATGGCGATGGGCTGCTCGGCAAGGACAACTATGTAGCGTCCGGCGGGGAAGCTCAAGGGGTTAACATCTGTTTGAGTGATACTGGGCATGCTCAGCTGGCTCTGGTTGGCCGATGCTGGCAGTGCCCCCACTGTGGCCAGAAGTAACGGCAGGCCTGCGCCTAGCGCCACGGCCTTTCGTAGTCCTGGGCTTCGAAAGAGAGTTCTTCCCGTTCGTTTCATGGTCATGGTGTGCTGAACCTTTCAACAGGATCTCCGTGCGACCTCTTGCCTCACGGATGCAACATGGCAGGGCGGCAGACAACTTTGACAAGTGATGAAAGCGCTGTGAACCGACGTAACCAACGAGGAAAGGCTACCGATCAGTAGCTTGTTTGTGACCCCAAACACAGTGGCAATAACACGAACTAGCCGGATAGGTAGTCAGGGCGCTGTCCTTCGGCATAGAACCGGCAATCAAACGGACCTAACCGCCAGTTTGGTCTTGACAGCGCTGACTGCTTTAATTCTGGGCGTTTTAGCAGCCGGGGCCCGTTAGCACCCTGGCGGTGCGATGTATTGATAGGTCAGGGCCAGGTCGTAGCTCAACACCGTGTGCGCGGCCGTTTGTTCCCAGCCAAAGGAGCCGGCAAAAACAGAGGCCGCGCGGCCCATATCGATGCGCGTTTCACTGAAGTCATGCAGGGAGGCGATCGCCTCGGCCCAGAGCTGCGGGGATCTGCCTTCGACCAGTAAGCCGGTGCGTCCATCGCTGACTGCGCGGGGGAGACCGCCAACATTAGTGGCAATAACGGGGGTGCCGCAGGCCTGGGCTTCCAAGGCGACCAAACCGAAGGACTCACTCGAGGAGGGCACTGCTACAACGCTGGCACTGCGGTACCAATCAGCTAGTTTGCTGGCCTCCACGGGAGGATAGATGGTGGCGGAATCTTGCAGGCCGCGCTCTTCGATGAGTGCTTGAAGATCATATTTGTCAGAGCCGCTGCGAGAGCCCAGAAAGGAAAGCTGCAGATCAATGTCGGGGCGTTGCGCCCGCAAGATGGCGGCAGCCTTGACCAGCACATGGGGACCCTTGAGGCGTTGCAACCGCCCAGCGAAGACAACGTGGAAGCTCCCGGGGGCAATGCCCAGATCCTGCCGCGATCGGTCCCGGAAGGCCGGTTTGAAAATTTTCAAGTCCACCCCGGGAGAAACCACATCGATGCGTTGTTCACAGCCATCGTAGTGGCGCTCCAGCTCAGCGGCCTCGGCTGTTGTGTTGGCGATCAGCCGTGTTGCCGCGGCCACAATGTGCTGTTCGCCGTCCTCGCGCACACAGGGTTCGGCGCTCTGACCCTGCGGCAGGTGCTGATTCTTAACCCGCGCCATGGTGTGCATGGTGTGGACGAGCGGGAGATCCAGGCGTTTGGCTACCAGGATTCCGGCCATGCCAGAAACCCAATAGTGGGAGTGGATGACCCGAACGGGTTCCCCCGGAAGGGCACTGACGTGATCGGCGACGGCGTCGGCCATTTCCGTGATCAGCTCAGGGAGAGCTTCCTTGGACACCTTGCCGAAGGGGCCCGCCACAATATGGTGGACCGATACCAAGGAGTCAAGCGCAACGGTTTCGGGCTGATCAGGCGAGGTGCGGCGGGTGTAAATGTCCACAGCCACACCCGTTGCGGCGAGTTCCAGCGCCAGTGCCCGAACGTAGACGTTCATGCCGCCTGCGTCACCGCCGCCGGGCTGATCCAGCGGTGAGGTATGGAGGGAAAGCATGGCGACGCGCCGAATCTGATGCATGGCGTTCCTCTCCTGCGCAACCGTGGCGAACCCTGCCGAACTCCAGTGGTCTGGGACGTTCAGTGTGTCAATAACTGAATCAATCTTGCCACTGCTAACAGCTCCAAGCTAGCCGAGGTGGCAACGCGGGCCCAAGATTGTGCAGCTGGCCTGCTGGGCGGGCTAAAATGGGTGGGTGAGCCACTTAGTTGTGCCGGTTCCCGCGCCTGCCACAGGCCCTGAACGGCAAGCCATCATTGACCTGTCCGCAATCGCCAACAACATTCGCCACCTCCGTGAAATCGTCGCCCCCGCGAAGTTCATGGCCGTGGTCAAGGCCGATGCCTACGGGCACGGCATGATCGAGGTGGCCCGCACTGCCGTTGCCGCCGGGGCGCAATGGCTGGGCACGGCCCATGTCAGTGAGGGCCTAGCCCTCCGTGCCGCGGGCATTGACGGCCCGGTGCTGGCGTGGCTGCACACTCCAGACACTGACTTTGAATCCGCCGTAGAGAATGACATTGATTTGGGGTGTTCCGGCTGGGAGCTGGAACATATTGTGGCGGCGGTCCGGGCCCGGCAGCACCCCGCCCGGGTGCACCTGAAAATTGATACCGGCCTAGGCCGTAACGGCAGCACGCAGGAAGACTGGCCCGCGCTGGTCGCCGCGGCCGTGGCGTATCAAGCGCAGGGGTTGCTGCGCGTTGTTGGCGTTTTCAGCCACCTCGCCGTTGCTGACGAACCCGAACGTACCGAAACGGATGAACAATTGCTCCGTTTCCGTGAGGCCGTGGCGATTGCCGAGGAAGCCGGTGCCTGGCTGGAAGTGCGTCATATCGCCAACACCCCCGCCGCCATGTCTCGGCCCGATTCGCACTTTGATCTGGTCCGCGTGGGCTTGGGCATCTACGGACTCTCACCGTTCGCCGACCGCACCTCCGCCCAGCTGGGCTTGGTCCCGGCCATGACCTTGCAAACCCAAATCGCCAACTGCAAGGACGTGCTCACCGGTCAAGGCATCTCCTATGGCCTCAACTACAGCACCTCCGAACCCACCACGCTGGGTCTTGTTCCGTTGGGCTATGCCGATGGTATTCCGCGGGTCGCCAGTGGAGGCCCCGTCCGTGTCAACGGCATCACCTACCCCGTGGTGGGTCGGATTGCCATGGACCAGATGGTGATTGATCTGGGCCCGCACGGCCGCGACGGCTTCGCCAATGCCGCTGTTGCCGGCTCCGCGTTGGGTGCCACCGCCGAGCTGTTTGGCAATGGGCACGACGGCGGACCCCTCGTTGAGCAGTGGGCCGCAGCGGCCGGGACCATCAACTATGAGATCGTGACCCGGATCAGTCAGCGGGTGCCGCGGAGCTACGTTGGCGGGGCCGCTGCTGGGGGCGCTGCGTGATGGCCTGGGAATTTTCCACCAGCACCGCCGCGCAAACCCAGCAGTTGGCCGAGAATTTGGCACAGCTGCTCAAGGCGGGCGATCTGATCATCCTCAGCGGTGAACTGGGCGCCGGAAAAACCACCTTCACTCAAGGTCTGGGCCGGAGCCTCGGCGTGCGCGAGGGCATCATTTCGCCCACCTTTGTGCTGGTGCGCATCCACCCCAATCTGCCCGATGGCCCGAATCCGGGCGGCCCTGATCTAGTCCACGTTGACGCTTACCGCTTGGGCTCGCCCGGCGAGATTGATGACATTGACTTGGAAAACACCATGGACACTTCCGTGACAGTGGTGGAATGGGGTGCGCAACGGGTGGAGCATCTCGCGGCCAGTCGGCTGGAAATTGAGCTGGTGCGCGCCGTGGGTGGCGACAGCGCAGTGGGTGGGGACAAGCCCTCAGCTGACATACCCGCCATGGCCAGCCACACTGACGCCGAGCCCATCGGCGCCGCTGCCAGCATAGACGGCGATGCCAGTGACGCTGCCGACACCTTTGACTATGCCGACGAAGACGACGACGAACCCCGCACCTTGCGCTTGCAAGCTGTCGGGCCGCGCTGGGAAGGCATCGATTTTTCGGTGCTGGGTCAGCTTGTGAACACAACAGAATAGAAGCTTAAAACGTGCGAATCTTGACCATTGACACCTCCGCTGTCGCCAGCGCCGCGTTGCTCGATTTTGACCCCTTGGACCCGGTCAGGACGGCGGAACTGGTGGCCAATTTTGCCACCACCGATACCCGCAGCCACGCCGAGGTACTGGCCCCGGGTGTGAAGTCCCTGTTCACCGACCCCGTGACAGAAGGCCCGGCCTTGGATGCGATCGTGGTGGGCACAGGCCCGGGGCCGTTCACGGGGCTGCGTTCTGGAATTACCATGGCACGCACACTCAGCTTCACTTGGGGTATCCCGCTCTACGGCATGATGAGCCTTGACGCATTAGCGCATCAGGTTTTTGACGCACCCGCCTACAGGGACGGACGGGCCGTGGGTCCGCTGGCCATGCGCGACTTTGTGGTCGCCACCGACGCTAGACGCAAGGAAGTTTACTGGGCCCGGTACAGCGCCGGGGCCCACCTCCTGGACGGCCCCCATGTTGGTCCTGCCGAGGAGATCAGCGGCGTTCAGGTGTTTGGTGCTGGGGCTGGACTCTACGAAGAGGTTCTTGCTGCCAACGGTTGTGATGTCTACCCCCTGCTTTCCGACGCCCAGCCAACAGCCCTTGAACTGGGCCGCGCTGCCGCACGCAAGATCGCCGCGGCAGGCTCCCTAGAGAGCGCCGGACTATTGGATTCGACTCCTCTCTATCTACGCGAGTCCGACGCCAAAGTTCCCGGCCCCCGAAAGCGGGCACTCTAGATGTCAGAGGGAAGCGCTCCGGGGGGACAGCAGGAGGCAAGCACCCCGGGGGGAACGCACCAGCCCGCAGTGCTGCGCGACATGGTGGCCGCTGACATTGACTTCATCACGGCACTGGATCGCCAGCTTTTTGGAATCGACTCCTGGCCCCGGACCATGTTCGTGGACGAGCTGGCCCAGCCAGAAACCCGGCGGTACATCATCGCAGAGCTGCCATCCGGCGTCGAACATCAAGACCGTGAAGGTCAGGGAAAAACTGTGGCTGGCTACGCTGGACTGATGTGTGTGCCGCCCATCGGCGACATTCAAACCATTGGTGTGCTGCCAGAATTTGAAGGGCGCGGCATTGCTCGGGCCATGCTCGATGATCTCATTGCTGAGGCGATCCGGCGCGGTGCGCAGAACATCATGCTGGAAGTTAGCTCCACCAATCCGAGGGCGCAGCGGCTCTACCAGCGCTACGGTTTTGAACATATTCACACGCGGCGCAAGTATTACCGCGACGGCTCGGACGGGCTCATTATGCGTCTGCAACCTCCCGTTTCCACCACTTCGAAGGACCCCTCATGAACCAGAGCAACCCGCTAATCCTGGGGATTGAATCCTCCTGCGATGAAACCGGTGTGGGACTGGTCCGGGGTACCGAGCTATTGACCAATACTGTTTCCTCGTCCATGGAGGAGCACGTTCGCTTCGGCGGCGTCATCCCGGAAATTGCCTCCCGAGCGCACCTCGACGCGTTTGTGCCAACCCTGGCCGCCGCGCTCGCCGATGCTGGCGTGAGCCTCGAGGACGTGGATGCAATCGCCGTCACGAGCGGTCCCGGGCTAGCTGGTGCGCTCATGGTCGGCGTCAGCGCAGCCAAGGCGCTCGCGCTGGCCACCGGCAAACCGCTGTACGCCATCAACCACTTGGTGGCACACGTGGGTGTGGGCTTATTGGATGAGTCCATCGCGGCCGTGTACGACGGCGGGGCCCTCCCTGAGAATCTGGGTGCGCTTTTGGTCTCCGGCGGTCATACCGAGATCCTGCGGGTGCGCAGCATCGCCTCCGATGTTCAGCTGCTCGGGGCCACCATTGACGACGCCGCGGGGGAGGCCTTTGACAAGGTGGCCCGGCTGTTGGGGCTGAACTACCCAGGGGGGCCGGCCATTGACCGCTTGGCTAAGGAAGGCAACGCCAAGGCCGTGCGCTTCCCTCGCGGGCTGACCATGCCCAAGTACATGGGCACGGCCGAGGCCCCCGGCCCGCACCGCTACGACTTCTCCTTCTCCGGGCTCAAAACCGCCGTGGCCCGCTGTGTTGAGGGTTATGAGGCACGCGGTGAGGCGGTCCCCGTGGCCGACATTGCCGCGTCGTTCCAGGAAGCCGTACTGGATGTCATCACCGCTAAAGCAGTGCTGGCGTGCCGCGAACAGGGCATCACCACGCTGTTGTTGGGCGGCGGAGTAGCGGCCAATTCACGGTTGCGGGAACTGGCCGGGCAGCGGTGCGCATCCGCCGGGATCACGCTCCTGGTTCCGAAGCTCTCGCTGTGTACCGATAACGGGGCCATGGTTGCGGCCCTAGGTGCGCAGCTGGTGATGAACGGCGTGGCTCCGAGTGACCTGTCCTTCGCACCCGATTCCTCCATGCCCGTGACCAGCATCAGCCTTTAATTCACATCGAGGGGAGTTGGAGCGCCCGGGATCCGTAGCCGGAGCAGGCGATAGCCAATCCCTAGGGCGAACATCACCAAACCAGCCAGCACTGAGCTGAGCGGCAGTGTGGCCACCAAGGCCACGCAGGCCGCGGCACCGAGCACTTGCAAGAACTTTGGATAGCGGCGGTCGGCCCCGCTCTGGGTGAAGGCGGCAACGTTAGCGACCAAGTAGTAGACCAGTACGCCAAAGGACGAGAACCCGATGGCGCCGCGCAGATCAGCGAAGACGACGATCATGCAGATCACGGCGCCCAAGGCGAGTTCAGCCCGGTGCGGAACCTGGAATCGGGGGTGGACGGCGGCAAAGTAGCGTGGGAGATCGCCTTCCCGTGCCATGGCTAACGAGGTCCGTCCCAACCCGGCCACCAAAGCAAGCAGTGCACCTAGCGAGGCCAAAGCGGCACCCACTCGTACTACGGGGACCGCCCAATTCCAGCTCCCGGCAGCCACCGCATCGGCGAGGGGAGAGGCAGTGGCGGCAACGCCGTCGGGCCCTAAAATGGCGAGCAGACTGACGCCTATAGCGGCGTAGATGACCGCGGCAATGCCCAACGCAAGCAAAATGGCGCGGGGAATGGTGCGGCGGGGCGCGCGAACTTCCTCGCCAAGGGTGGCGATCCGGGCATAGCCGGCAAACGCGAAAAACAGCAGCCCGGCCGCCTGCAGAATCCCGTACCACCCGTGCGAGAGCAGGCCATCGCCGAGAAAAGTACTGCCGCCTGTGTCCGGGCTACCAGCCCACGCGGCCGCAACGGCAATGGCTAATGCTGCCAGAACCGCCACCACAATGATCCGGGCCAGAGCCGCCGTCCGGGTCACGCCCCGGTAATTCACCGCAACCAGAAGCACGACGGCGGCCACCGCCACCGGGCGCTCCCAGCCCGCGGGCGCGGCGTAGGCGGCAAAGGTCATGGCCATGGCGGCGGCGCTGGCCACCTTGCCCACCACGAAACCCCAGCCGGCGAGGAAGCCGGACCACGGCCCCAGCCGCTCGCGGCCGTAAATATACGTGCCGCCGGAGGTGGGATAGGCCGCGGCCAGCTGGGCGGAGGAGGTCGCATTGCAATAGGCCACGAAGGCGGCCACGAGCAAAGCAATGAGCAAGCCGGAACCGGCCGCCTGAGCCGCGGGGGTGAACGCGGCAAACACGCCGGCACCGATCATCGAGCCCAGGCCAATGACCACGGCGTCGAAAGTGCCTAGCTTGCGGGCCAGGCCCGGGGTGTTGCTCATGCTCATCAGCTCTCCCACTGTGTCAGCGGTCCACGCTATCCCCTGCACATGAACCTGCGGTAAACAAGCGCTATCGCAGCAATGGCAGCATTTTCGCAAACGCTATCGCACCCACTGCGATAGCGTTGCCGGCAAACATGCCATTGCTGCGAGCGCGTCCGGGAAAAGTTGGCCATTGCTGCGAGCGCGTTTTTTGGTTGGGGTGGTCAGGCGGCGGGGAGGGTGAGGACCATGGTGGTGCCGCCGGGGCCGGTTGCGGCGACTTCAATGGTTCCGCCGGCGGCAACCGCGATCTCACGGACCAGGGCCAGCCCCAATCCGTAGCTGCGCCGGCCACCGGCAGCGGGGTCGGTGCTGTGGGCGAAGCGGTCAAACACCCGGGACGGCTCAATGCCGGTGATGCCGCCGCCGGTGTCGTGCACGGTGATGGCCACGCTCCGCCCGGACTGTGCCACGGCCACCGTGATGCGCCCGCCTTCCGGGGTGTGGTTCAGTGCGTTGTCGACCAGGCCCAGGACAGCCCGGCGCAAACTGTTGGCCTGGATACGGACCCGGGGGCCGCCGTCGTGCGTGGTTTCCAGCTGCACGCCGCGGGAAACTGCAACGTCTCTCAGGCTCGCGGCCGCCTCCTGCACCACGGGGGAAATGGAGATGGGGTCGGCGGAGGCCTCCGTCCCGGCCGTGGCGGCGAGCAGGAGCTCCTGGACCGTGGCGCTAAGGGCGGCCGTGTCCTGGCGGACCTGTCCCAGGATGCGGGCGGCATCGCTGCCGGGCTGCACCTTGGCCTCGGCCAGCTGGATGCGGGCGTCGAGGATGGTCAGCGGCGTGCGCAGTTCGTGGCTGGCCTCCTGGACAAAGCGGCGCTGCAGCTCAAGGGCCCGGCCCAGGGGCCGGATGGCGCTGCGGGCGCTGAGCCAGCCAATGGCCCCGGCGGCAAGAATCCCGGCGAATCCGGCCAGGACCATGGCCTTGAGCATGTCATTCGATTCAACATAGACGCGGGCGGAGGTGTTTGAGGCGGCCACATCCGGTTGGTGGGAGAGGTACAGTATGTAGGCCGCAGCGGCGATGATGACCGCCACCACCATGAGGGCGATGGCCGCGGCAATCCTGATTCCCACTGTGAGGGCGGCACGCCTCAGGGCGGGGGAGTCAGCCGACTGTGCAGTGGCAGGCCGTCCCCGCATGGCGGTCATGCGCCGTCCCCGATCTGGTAGCCCAGCCCATGCACGGTGCGGACCAGCGATTTGGAGACCTTCTTGCGCAGGTAGTGCACGTAGGTGTCAATGACGCTTTGGGAGTCGTCTGGGTGGCACAGACCCGCCAGCAGTTCCTCCCGGGTGAACACCTTCTCCGGGCTGGCCGCCAGCAGCGCCAGCAGCTCGCTCTCCTTGGCCGTCAGCCCCACCAACTCCCCATAGGGTGAGCGCAGCGAACGGTTGGCGGGATCAAAAAGCCAGCCGCCCACGTCCACCAGCGAAGCCGCAGGCACAAAACTGCGGGTCATGGCACGCAGCCGCGCCCTCAGCTCACCGGCATCAAAGGGTTTGGACATGTAGTCGTTCGCTCCGGCGTCGAGCCCTGCTATTTTGTCCGCGGTGGCGCCCAGCGCCGTCAGGATGATGGCGGGGGTGGCCACACCCTTGCGGCGCAGCGCGGCCACCAGCTCGAGGCCGTCCATGACGGGCAGACCGCGGTCAATGACCATGGCGTCCCACTGTTCGGTGAGGCCAAGGTGCAGGCCCTTTTGGCCGTCCGCGGCGAGGTGGACATCATAGTCATCGGCGAGGAGTTCGGCGATCAGGGGGCCAAGGACGGGGTCGTCCTCCACCAGCAGCAGTCGCGGGAGCTCAGGGGTGTGCATGCTCATTATTGTCCCCCGCCGACTCGCCTTCCGGTGCGGAAAGCAGCGTTCCGGAAGCTGCAGCGCGGCGCTTGAGTAGGAAGCTGATGACGCCCGGCAGCACGGAAACAAGGACAAGCGCGACGGCGATCACGTCAATGTTCTTGGAAACAATTTCGTAGTGGCCCAGCCAGGTGCCCAGCAAGGTGATGGAACCGGCCCAGCCCAGGGCGCCGGCAATGTTCCACAGCGTGAACTTCTTGTGGTCGTAGTTGGCCACGCCCGCCACGAGCGGCGCGTAGGTGCGCACGATGGGGACAAAGCGGGCGAGCACAATGGCCCAGCCGCCGCGCTTGGCAAAGAATTCTTCGGTCTCGGTGAGGTATTTGGTTTTCAGGATGCGGGCGTCGTCCTTGAACCAGCGGCGGCCAAATTTGCGGCCCAGCAGGTAGCCCACCTGATCGCCTGTCACGGCGGCCAGCACCACCACACCGATCAGCACCGGGAGGGAGAGGTTCAGTTGGTTGTGCAGCAGGCCTGCCGTGAAGAGGAGCGAATCACCGGGCAGGAACGGGAACAGGAGCCCCGATTCAATGAAGACAATCAAGGCGACGACGGCCAAGGTGGCCGGGCCCAGGCCGCTCAGCAGCGCAGCAGGATCCATGACTGACAGCAAACCCGCAGGGACGGCGTGGGGAAGGGATAAAGCAATGGTGTGCAGCAAGGCAAGCCTCAATCGTGAATTCGGGTGGGTGAAGAAGTATTGCTCCCACTGTTAAGGGTAGACCCGCCGGGAACGGGGTTCATCCGGGACATCGCCCAGGCCACGGCCGCATTCCACACACCCGCAAAGAAGAACACGGCCGCGCTCGCAGCCAGGAACGAGGCGGCGACATCGGTGGGGTAATGCACGCCCACGTAGAGTCGGGACCATGCAACCACCACCGGAACCAGAACGCCCAGGAGCACGGCCGGGCGTGCCCATCGGGTCTTTCGCAGGAGGAACCAGAACGCCCAGGCCAGGCCCACCGCGAGTGCGACATGTCCGCTCGGGAAGCTGTTGGAACCCGTCTCCGCTGCCAGCGGGTCAAGGAGCAGCGCCGGGTTGGGCCGCTGCCGGTCAACAATGACCTTGAAGAATTGGCTGGCCAGCCACCCCGAGGCAGCGACGCCGCCAAAGGCAAGGGCATTGACGGGCGCTTTGCGGACCAGCAGCAAGAACAGGCACACTAGGGCGATGATGGCCACTCCGCCGACCGGGGAAAACGCCTTGTCCAGTGTCATGGCGAGGGCTGTCAGCACGCCCACATGGTTCCGGCTCAGGTCCTGGTCAACACCGAACTCGCTGGCCGTGAATCTCGGCGTGGCAACGGCGAAGAACCCAAGGGCCAAGACTGCCACGGACAGGACGGTGACCCACAGGCCCCAAAACCGTGGGAGGGGCAGCACCGCCAGCCGGGTGCGTAAGGGGGCGCCGGCGTCGTGCATGGATGGGGGCGGGGAAGCCATGGCGGGCGCCTTTCAAAGTGGAGAGTGAAGCTCTTCCTCCACTGTCCCGCGCACCGTCTAAGAAATTTCTAAGAATTCCCCGCCGCCCGCAACGCCGCATCACCAAATGGCGTGTTTTCGCCAACGCGGCAGCAATGAGTGCTGCCGCGTTGGCGAAAAGTGCCCATTAGATGCTGCCGCGTTTGGCGGCATTGGGTTACAGTGCGGAGAAGCGCAGTACCAGCGTCCTTGCCTCGGGGCGCAGGGCAAAGTCGGGCCACACATCCGGTCCGCAGGCCCGCGAGCCCAGGCCGTGCTGCGCCGCATCAAGATACAGGTAGCTGTGGCTTGACGCCGGAAGCTCGTGCGGGTGCCCGGCCGCGGTGACCTGCTGTGCCGTGTGCCGGGCCAGCGAGAACCCGGGACGGCGCCCCAGTGCATCCGGATCGGCCTCAATGCGAAGCCACGGAGCCCCGTTGCGGGAGAGCTCCAGTGAGCGCACATCGCTGCGGTGCCCGGTTTCCTGCGGCCGGGCGTAGGGGACATTCAGCTCATCAATGGAGCCGCTGTGCCGTCCCACAACTGTTGCATGCATGCTGTCCGCGTAGGATTCCCGTGGGCCGGCGCCGAACCATGAGGCACCGTCAACGTCCGTGGGCAAGTCCAGCCGCACGCCGATCCGGGGGAACACCAGGTCCCAGCCCGCGCTGGGCATGATGTCCAGGCGCAGCCACAGTTCCTCGCCCGCCAGCTGCCAGTTCTCCTCTACCGCTACGCTGGCGGCACTGTTCGCGGCAGCATAGCGGGTCCGGACCCGCAGTCCGTCCGGCAGCGCGGCAACGTCCTCGACGCGGCGCGTCAGCCGGTCAAGTCCGGCCTGCTTCCACACGGCCTCCGACGACGGTGCCGGAACACCTTTCCCGTTGTTGAGCCAAGGATCTTCCGGGCCATAGGCGCCAAATCCCTTGCCCCTGTCATTGTCGGTCGGTGCCCGCCACAGCTCAAGCCGGGGACCGGACACCGGCAGGCCTGCCAGCGCAACGAGCGCTCCGGCGTCGAACATGGCATGGCCCAGCTCAACGGGAGCCGCGCCGCTGACGGGCGCGGCCGGACGGGGCGCGCGCGGTGCGGATTGCGGCGCCGAGAGGTCCAGCTGGGTTGCGGCCAGCGGATGCCCGGCCGGGGCCCACTCCGTGGCGTCGCGCAGCACGACTTCCATCGTCAACCACGTCTCGCCTTCCGCCGCGGCAGCGACGGGCGGCAGTGTGAGCGTGACGGATTCGCCAGCCCGCAGCGGACCGTCTGCGCTGTCGACAGCCAGCTCCCCTGAGGCGGCGACGGCGCCGTTGTGCTCCACCCGCCAGCGAAGCACGACGTCGGACGCGTCAGCCGTGTGCCGCAGGTTCGCGACAGTGAGCCGCGGCGCACCGCCGTCGTCCAGGGCCAGCGACAGGCGGATGGGGGAGACGATCTGCTTGTACTCATGCAAGCCGGGGGTGGGCGTGGAATCGGAGAGGACCATGCCGTCCATGACGAAGTTGGAATCGTGGATCACCTCGCCAAAGTCGCCGCCGTAGGCAAAGAATTCCGTGCCGTCGGCGGTATTGGCGCGGATGCCGTGATCGCGCCACTCCCACACAAAACCGCCGTGCAGGCGCGGGTATTTGTCCACAAGTTCCTCGTACTGGTCCATGGCGCCGGGGCCGTTGCCCATGGCGTGCACGTACTCGCACAGGATGAACGGCCGGGTGCGCTGCCGGGCCGATTCGGCCGCGTCGCAGCCAAGGAGCAGCGCATGAGAGTCGTTGCGGCCAATGGAATCGGTCTCCGGGATGGAGGAGTACATGCGGGAGTACACATCCGTATAGGCTCCCGTGTAGTCGCCCTCATAGTGGACGGGACGGGAGGCGTCACGGGCGTGGGTCCAGGCTGCCATAGCTGCCAGGTTTGCGCCCGTGCCGGATTCATTGCCCAGGGACCACATGACGATGGAGGCATGGTTCTTGTCCCGCTCCACGGTGCGTTCCATCCGGTCAACGAAGGCATCGCGCCACGCGGGGACGTCGCTGGGGTTATCCACCCAGCCCTGCCGGTGGAAGCCGTGGGTTTCCAGGTCGGATTCCAAAATGACCCAGAAGCCCATCTCGTCGGCCAGGTCCAGCAGGCGCGGGTGCGGCGGGTAGTGGCTGGTCCGGATGGCGTTGACGTTGAAACGCTTCATGAGCGCCAGGTCCTCGCGGGCGTCGGCTTCATCAAAGACGCGTCCGCGGTCCGGGTTGGTCTCATGCCGGTTGACGCCGTGGAACACGACGCGGCGGCCGTTGACCAGGAACTGGTCACCCACGATCTCCACGGTGCGGAAACCCAGGCGGAGCGTGATGCTCTCCGCCGCGCTGGACACCGTGGCCTCGTAGAGCCGGGGGAGTTCGGCGGACCAGGGCTCCACGTTGTCCACTGTGAAGGGGACGACGTCGGCCGGCGAGTCCCAGCGCACCGCAACTCCCAGCGCGGGCACCGTGAGGGTCACCGGGTAGGCGTCCGCCTCGGCAATGATTTCCGGATCGAGGGTGCCGGTGCCGGCTCCCTGCCCCGCGCCGGTGTCAGCCGTCCATCCGGTGCGCAGCCAGACGTCGGTGATGCCGCCGGCGGGGCGGGCCGCCAGTGTGACGTCGCGGAAGATGCCCGGCAGCCACCACTGGTCCTGGTCTTCCAGGTAGCTGGCGGCCGACCATTGGTGGACGCGCACCACAAGAAGGTTGGAGCCGGGGCGCAGCGCCGCGGTGACATCGAACTCCTGGGCGAGTCGGCTGCCCGAGCCCATCCCGATTTCCTGCCCGTTCACCCAAACCTTGTAGCGCGATTCGACGCCGTCAAAGCGCAGGGTGAGTGCCGCCGTCGTACTTTCAAACCAGGCGGCGGGGACGTCAAAGCTGCGGCGGTAGTCTCCTGTGGGGTTGGCGTCGGGGACGAAGGGCGGATCGACGGGGAAGGGGTATTGCACGTTGGTGTAGATCGGGCGGCCATATTTGCCCTCTCCATGCAGCACCCAGTGGGACGGGACGGGCAGGGTGTCCCAGGCGGAGTCGTCGAAGGATTCGGCAGCCACACCTTCCACGGATTCCCCGTCGGGCAGCACGGATCCGGCGCCCGGGGTTCCGGGGGCGGCCGGAAGGAGCCGAAAGCGCCAGTCCCCGTTCAGTGAGAGCGAGGGGGCGTCGGAATTCAGCCAGGAACGGGCCGGCACACGCAGGCCGGAGCCGGGGCCCTGGTCGGTGATGTACGAAACGTCTGCGGGGGTCACTATTTTACGGATCCTTCTGTGAGGCCGCCGCGCCAGAAGCGCTGCAGCACGACCATTGCGATGGCGAGGGGAATGATGGACAGGAGCACGCCGCCGGTGGTGAGCTGGTAGAACTCGGGCAGGCGGTTGACCTGGGTCAGCCAGTTGTTCAATCCCAGCGTAATGGGGTACAGCTTGGTGTCGGAGAGCATGACCAGCGGCAGGAAATAGTTGTTCCAGACGCCCACCAGCTGGAACAGGAACACGGTGACCAGCGCCGGGGTGAGCATGCGCAGCCCCACAGTGTGGAAGATCCGGATCTCGCCGGCACCATCGAGGCGGGCCGCTTCGAGCAGGGCGGGATCAACAGTGGCCTGAGCGTAGATGCGGCACAGGAACAGCCCAAATGGGGAGACCATCGACGGCAGCAGGACGCTCCAATAGGTGTTGGCCAACCCCATCTGGCTGAAGAGCAGGAACAGAGGCAAGGCCGTGGCCGTGCCGGGCACTAGCACGCCGCCCAAGATGATGCCGAAGACCAGGTTGTTGCCTTTGAACTGGTATTTGGCCAGGGCGTAACCGCCGGCCGCGGCAATGTAGGTGGCCAGCACGGCGCCGATGCCGGCATAGAGCACCGAGTTGCCGAACCAGCGGACGAAGATGCCGCCGTCGTAGCTGAGCACCTGGGACAGGTTGTTCCACAGGTTGAATTCGGCGGCGAAGGCAAAGCCGTTGGTGGCGAACAAATCCGCGGTGGATTTGGTTGATGCGACCACTACCCAGTAAACGGGTGCCAGAAAGTACAGGGCAGCCACCACGAGAATGCCGGTGACAAGGATGGTGGTGCCCTTGTTGCGGCCCGGTGCCTTCGTCCGTGCTTTTGTCCGTGCCACGGGCTTCAGGGGCGTGTTGGTCAGCTGTGCTGTCATGATGACTTCCTTTTCGTGAACGCCAGGAAAGCGAAGGAGAGCGCAAAAGCAACCAAGGCGATGAGCACGGCCTGGGCGGCGGCCACGTTGTAGTCGTTGTACGCAAAGGCTGTGGTGTAGGCGCTCAGGTTTGGCGTGTACTGGCTGTCAATCGCCGGGGACACTGTTTTGAGGACCTGCGGCTCGGCGAACAATTGCAGGGTGCCGATGATGGAGAAGATGGTGGTCAGCACCAGGGCCGGCTTGATCAGGGGCAGCTGGATGGACAGCGCCACCCGGACCGGGGATGCGCCGTCCATTTTGGCAGCCTCATACACCTCGGTGGGTATGGCCTTGAGCTGCGCGATGATGATGAGCATGTTGTAGCCGGTGTAGCTCCACGTGACAATGTTGGCGATCGACCACAACACGGTGTTCGGCCCCAGGAAATCGGGGGACAGGCCGAACCAGCCGGCAATATCGATCAAGGGACTCAAACCGGGCACATACATGAAGGACCAGAGGATCGTGGCGATCACCCCGGGCACACCGTAGGGCAGGAAAAAGGCTGCCCGGAAGAAGCCGGGCCACCGTGCCGAGGCAGATTCCAGCAGCAGCGCCAAAATGGTCGCCATGATGATCATGACCGGGACCTGGACCACCCCAAAAAGGAGCATCCGGCCCATGGAAGCGATGAAGTTTCCATCGGCCAGTGCCTGGGCGTAGTTGGACAATCCGGCAAAGGTGCTCGTAATGCCGGCCTCGCCAAACAGGCCGCCACGCGTGACCTTGGTGAAGCTGGAGAGCACGGCAGCAAGGATGGGCAGGATGAATGTCAGGACAAAGAGGGCAAGGAACGGCGCCAGCAGCAGCCAGGGGGCGCGTCCGACGGCGGATGCCCGCCCTCCGCTGTTCCGCCGGCTGGGGGAGGGTGCCCGGCCGCCGGCTGTTGCGCCGGCCGGCTCGGTCCTTGGGGGAGTGGTGGTCATGGCGATTCCTTCCTGATGCTCAGGCCGCTGTTCTTGAAGACGGTCATGATTTTCTGTTCCGCGTCAGCCACTGAATCCACGAGGCTGGTTCCTGATGATTTGAGCCGGAATCCGTCGCTGAGGATGTTGAATGACTGCTGTTGTGAGGGCCACCAGGACCACTGGGTATTTTGCTCCAGCGCCGCCGGGGCGAAGACGTCCTGGTTGTAGTTTTGGCCGCTGAAGAAGTCCGAAGGCTGTTGGCGCGTGGTGCCAATAACGTCCGGGACGGGGGACCAGCCGATGCCGCAGTGCTCGATTTCGGCGTCGATGCCTTGCTGGGTGGAGGTCAGCCAAGCCGCGAATTCCAGGGATTCGCGCGGGTGCTTGCTGTTGGCCAGGACGGACACGGCGGAGCCGCCCAGGTAGCTGGAACCAAAGCCGGCAGAATCCCAACGGGGCATGGCAGCCACCTTCCACTGGCCGGCACCGCCGCTGATGCCCTGGACGAGGGCGTCACCCCAGCTGGCCGAGGTCAATGAGGCGATCTCTCCCTTGCCTGCGGCCGCAAACCAGCCCGGCGAATACGCGCCAAAGTCGGTCTGGACAAGGTCCTGGTCGATGGCCTTGTCGAAGAACCGGGCGACCTTCAGGGTTGCGTCGTCGGTCATGTTGATGACCCAGCCGTCCTCGTCGGCCCGGAACCACTGGGCACCCGCCTGTGTGGCCAGGGCTGTGAAGAAGCCGGCTTCTGCGAGCGGGAAGCAGTCCATGTAGGTCTTGGCTTTGCGGAGCTCCGCGGCCACCCCGGCCCACTCATCCCAAGTGGCTGGGGCCGTGGCACCTACCTTGTCCAGGACAGCGGGTTGGTAGAACGTCGCCATGGGCCCCGAATCCTGGGGGATGCCGTAGACGCCGCCTGCGTAGCTGGTCTGGTTCCACAAGGTCTTGTCATAGCGGTTGGCGAACTCATCTGAACCGTAGCGGTTGAGGTCCACCAGGCCGTTCACCATCATGAAGGAAGGGATGACTCCGTACTCCACATGGGCCAGGTCGGGCCCGCCCCCGGCTGCCAGCGCAGAGTACAGCTTCGGGTAGCCGCCCTGGTTGCCGCCGGGGATCCATACCGTCTTGACCTGCACATTGGGGTTGGCGGCATTCCAGATGTCCGCCACCGGCTGCAGGTTCTTGAGCCAGGACCAGTATTCAAGGGTGATCTTTTGGCCGGAGGCCGAGGCAATGGTGGGGGCTGCGTTCACGGACCGGGTTCCCGGCGTGGCGCAACCGGACAACAGCCCAAGCGCGGCTGTGCCAAGGCCGCCTTGCAGTAGCTGCCTTCGTGTTATGGGGGGCATAGCCTGCTCGCTCACTTCGTTGTGTGGGCCCGGTAAGCCCTCTGGGTGAATCTAATGCCGTCGGGTCCGGAGCGCCTTTTTTTGGGGACGGGAGAAAATTTACCACAAATCTCGAGTGTTTACTCGAATTTCAATAAATTTATCGAGTAACTACTCGAATTTCAATTATGTTACTGGGGAATGTGGACTAAACTGACATTCCATGACCACCACGCCAACCGCCCCGTCCGCCAAACGCGGTCCTTATGCCAAATCCAAGCAGCGTCGGGAGAGCATTGTGACCGCCGCCCACGAGGTTTTTGCGGCACGAGGCTACCGGGGCGGATCGCTGCAGGACGTGGCCGACAAGGTGGGAATGAGTCAGACAAGCCTGCTGCACTATTTCCCGTCCAAGAGTGATCTGCTGTTGGCTGTGCTGAATTGGCGTGACAGCGTGACGGGAGGCGGGCAGCCCCGGGACCCGGAGGAATCATTGGTGGATGCCGTGGTCCGCCAGGCACGATTCAATGAAACGGTGCCCGGAGTCATTGAGCTCTACGCGGTTTTGTGCGCGGAATCGATCACTGACAATCACCCCGGGCTGGATTTCTTCACCGAACGTTTTGAAAGGTTGCGCAGCAGCTACCTGAGGGCGTTCTCAGCGCTCGCCAATGAAGGCCGGCTGCGCCCTGGCGTCGACCCCGAGCGTGCCGCGGCAAGCTTGATCGCACTGTGGGACGGCATTCAAACCCAGTGGATGATGGCCCCGGAGCGCATCGACATGGCCGGTTGTCTGCGTGACTACTTGGAATTGGTGATCCTGCCCGAATAGGGACCCGACCGGCTGTACTTTGGGAGGGTAAAGGGCCTAGTTGCTGGCCATCTCTGCCACGAGTTCACGCACGACGGCGCGCAGCTCACCCTGGTGGGCGGCAGCGACTCGGCGCTGGCGCTGGTAGCTAGCGCCCGTGGCAATGATGTTCTCCACACTTGCGAGTTCGTCGGCACAGCCTAGCTTGGCGGCTACGGGTTCCAGCTTGTTCAACAGTTCCACCAAGTGCTCGGTGACGAGTTGTTCCTTGCCTGCGGCATCGAGGATGATGATGGCGTCCATGCCGTATCTGGCCGCGCGCCACTTGTTTTCCTGGATGTGCCACGGGGGCATGGTGGGGATGGTGCCGCCGTCGTCAAGGGTGTCAGAAAAGTCTTGGACCAAACACTGAGTCAGGGCAGCAACGGCGCCGATTTCCGCCAGCGTGGACATGCCGTCGCAGATACGCATTTCAATGGTGCCCAGGCCAGCCACGGGGCGAATGTCCCAGCGGATTTCATTGTGCGCGTCGATGACACCGGTGGTGAACATGTCCTGTACATACGATTCGTACGCGGCCCAATCGGGGAATTGGAACGGCAAGCCAGCGGTGGGTAGCTGCTGAAACATCAGAGCCCGTTGGGAGGCGTAGCCGGTGTCCTGACCATTCCAATAAGGGGAGGACGCCGAAAGCGCCTGAAAATGTGGGAAGTGATTAACCAACCCATCCAGCACCGGCATGGCCTTGGAAACATGGTCCAGGCCCACGTGGACATGCACGCCGTAGATGAGCATCTGAGAGCCCCACCACTGGGTTCGATCCACCAGCTTGGCGTAACGTTCTTTGTCCGTCACGGCTTGGGCGAAGGGGTCGCTGAAAGGGTGCGTTCCGGCGCTGAGTAAGTCCAGCCCCAGCGGAGTTGTGGCCTCGCGCAGCGTGTACAAGCTCCGGCGTAAATCTTCCAGGCCTTCAGGAACCGTGTGGTTGACGCCAGTGACCAACTCCACAGTGTTCTGCAGCATCTCACCCTTGATTTGGGGGTGCTCACCATCGACCCAGATGTCAGGATCGGCGGCCTCAATGTTGGCGAAAACATCGTTGGCGCGCGCTGCTAGATCCCCAGTTTCGGAGTCAACGAGCGCAATTTCCCACTCCAAACCCAGTGTAGATTGCTCAGATTTGGCGAAATCAATCTTCACTTTCGATGCCTCCTTGGCAATGCTGGAATGGTGCTGAAGTAAGGGATGCAAGGCGGCACAGTACCAGCTGCCTTTACGATTGTAGTTCAGGATCTGCGGCACAATGGATGCATGCCAATCCTGAACAAAGACATGACCCTGTGCATTTCCCTCGCGGCCCGCCCCAGCAACATTGGCACGCGTTTTCACAACTACCTCTACGACGCTCTCGGCCTGAACTTCGTCTACAAGGCATTCGCTCCGGTGGACCTCGCGCAAGCCGTTGCCGGCATCAGGGGTCTGGGCATTCGCGGCGCCGCCGTCTCCATGCCGTATAAAGAGGACGTCATCGAGCTCATTGACGTCATGGATGCCTCCGCCTCGGCCATCGATTCGGTCAACACCATTGTCAATGACCACGGCGTCCTGACCGCTTACAACACCGATTACCTCGCCATCGCCCGGCTGTTGGCGGAGAATGCGCTCGATCCACAAACCACTGTGTTGCTACGCGGCTCCGGCGGGATGGCTAAGGCTGTTGCCGCTGCCATGCACGACGCCGGATTCGCTCACGTCACGATTGTGGCTCGCAACGAAGCGCGGGGCCGGGCCCTCGCCGCGCTGTATGGATTCTCGTGGTTGGCGGAGGTGAGCGACGCGAGCGATGCGGGCGCTGGCATGCTCATCAACGTCACCCCGCTGGGTATGGCAGGAGCCGATGAAGCGGTGCAGTCCTTCAGTGATTCGCTGGTGAGCGCCGCGGAGGTGGTGTTCGACGTCGTCGCACTTCCCTCCGAAACCCCGCTGATCCAGGCGGCCAGAGCTGCCGGGAAGCGCATCATCACCGGCGCCGAGGTCATCGCCATTCAGGCCGAGGAACAGTTTGTGCTCTACACCGGGGTGCGCCCCAGCCCCGAGCTGATCCGTGAGGCTTCCGAGTTTTCCCGCAGCTGACCCCCACCCGCACCAACGCTATCGCAGTAATGGCGGCTTTTTCGGGGACGCTATTGCAGCAATGGCTGCTTTTCGGCAGACGCTCTTGCACCAAGTGCTGACGGGCGCGTTTGGGCGGCTCAGGCAGTGCGCGAGGGTTCTCGAGAAAGGCGCCATTGCTGCGAAAAGGTAGTTGGTGAAGACCTGCAAACGTGGCCCTGAAGTGCCGCCCTTGGGCGCTGCGCCGCCGTTTGCAGTACGGGCTAGTTACAGGCTGTGGGGCTCCACCACGATGGCGACCCGGTCCTCACCAATCCGCGTCAGCACCAGAGTCGCCTTGTTGGGCCCCTTGCCGGAGCCGGTGAGGAGTTGACGGCGGAGCTCTTCCGGGGTGGTGGAAACGCCGCGCTTTTTGATGTCCAGGACACCGATCCGGTTGGCCTTGACCCAGGCTTTGAGGGCCTTGACATTGAACGGCTTGACCTCGAGGACCTTATAGCTACGCGCAAAAGGGGTTTCGATCGGCTCATCGGAAGACAAGTAGGCGATGTGTTCATCGAGTAGATGCGCGCCCATGACTCGCGCTAGATCCGCCACCAGACCCGCACGGATGACGGCGCCGTCGGGCTCATAAAGGTATCCACTGATGGGGCCCAGCTGAGCATCCTGCTCCTGTGGCTGGTATGTTTCGGCGCTGGTCAGCTCGGCGCTGCCATGTTGACCGATAACCAGAGCGGCGCGGCGTATGTTGGGGCGGGCCAGCTGATTGAAGTACAACCCGGCCTCCACCACATCACCGTTGATGGAAATCCATTGGGCTTCGGCTGTGTCAGGGACGGCATCGTGCGGTATTCCCGGCCCCATTTTTACGCCCACTGCCAAGCCCTTATCCGCCAGTTCTTCCACAAAGGACAGCGGCGGCGAGAAGGCTTCTGGGTCAAAGAGCCTCGTGGTGCCTGAGGTGTTGGTGGTGCGGCGGGCTGGGTCCAGCCACACGCCCTGGACCCCCGTGAGATCTACGTCCTGCGCATTGGCGCACACTACCTCGGCGTGCGGGAACGGCATCAGGTTTACCGTGGTGCACACGGCGGTGATTTCATCCATCTCCACCGCCGTGACACTGATATCCAGGCTTGCCATGGCCAGGGAATCAGCACCCAAGCCGCAGCCCAGATCGGCAACTTTGGTGATGCCCGCCGTCGTAAATCTTTGGGCATGCAAAGCCGCAACACTCAACCGCGTGGCTTGTTCCAGTCCGGTCTGGGTGAACAGCATCTGGTGGGCGAACTCGCCAAACTTGGCTTCTGCCTTGGATCGCAACCGAGATTGGGTCAAAGCGGCGGCCACCAGCTCGGGGGAGTGGCCTGCTTTACGAAGTGTGTCGTTAAGTTTGAGGGAGTCCTTTTCGACATAAGGGCCCAGGGATGACAAAAGTTCCCAGCCTTCAACAGTTAGGAGCGGGGAAATTGCATCGTGGGACATGTGTAAAGCCTAACCGGCTCAGATACCATGATGAGCGTCACGGTAAATACGCTACGCATAAGTTGCGCAATTATTTTCACATGCACTAGGTTGTGAGGAATGCTTATAAGGATTGCCTAAGCTAACCTACCTCTGGAGAAATACGATGCTGAAGAAGCACCTGCTCACGTTTGCCGCTACCGCCGCTGTTTTGGCACTTACTGCCTGTGGCGGGCAGGCTGCCGCTACCCCGGAGGAAACTGCTGCGGCGACATCCGTCACGGTCGAGGATAATAACGGTTCGCAGACCATCAATCTGCCACTGACCTCGGTTGTCGCCACCGACAACCGTACCTTTGAAACTCTCTCCGACTGGGGTGTGAAGCTCACCGCTGGCGCCGTCGCATTGATGCCGAAAACCAGCGCCTACAAGTCCGATACCTCAATTATCGACCTGGGCAGCCATCGCGAGCCGAACCTCGAAGCGGTCGTTGCCGCAGTTCCCCAGTTGATCGTCAACGGGCAGCGTTTTGCTCAGTACCACGATGATTTTGCCAAGTTGGCCCCGAATGCCACAGTGCTTGAGCTGGACCCCCGCGAAGGAGAAGCCCTTGATGCTGAGTTGAAGCGTCAGACCACGGTCCTGGGCGAAGTCTTTGGCAAGCAGGCAGAAGCCAAGAAGCTCAATGATGATCTCGACGCCGCGATTGCCCGCGCCAAGAAGGCCTACACCAAGGACTCCACCGTCATGGCCCTCATCACTTCCGGTGGCAATATCAACTACGCAGCTCCCGGCAACGGCCGCAGCTTGGGCCCGGTCTTTGACATCTTGGGCCTGACCCCGGCACTGGAAGTCAAGGACGCCAGCACGGACCACCAGGGCGATGACATCTCCGTTGAAGCCATTGCTGACTCCAACCCGGACTGGATTATCGCCATGGACCGCGACGCTGCCACCAACGCTGATGACCCCACATACGTTGCCGGTAAGGAACTGCTGACCAAGTCTGATGCATTGAAGAACGTCACCGCCTCCAAGGAAGGCAATGTGATCTTTATGCCCAACGATTCCTACACCAACGAAGGTATCCAGACCTACACGGAGTTCTTCAACGCCATCGCCGACGCTTTCGAAGGCAAGTAACTCTCTTGAACCCCTAATGTGGTGGCGGATCGGGCCCTTTCTGGCCTGATCCGCCACTGCGTTGGTTTCAACTGCGTAGTTTTCCGTGAGCAATCTGAAAGGGACGGCTGGATAATGACGGCCATGACCACCCGAGCACCCTCTAAGGGCAAACTCTTTGACCCCAAACTCATCATCGGCATTGCCATCGTGGCGCTGCTGCTGGTGATTTCCCTGTTTACCGGCGTGTATGACATTTTCGGTGGCAACGATGGCGGAGAAATGTTTGCCATCACCCGCATCCCACGCACCATTGGGCTGGTCTTGGCAGGGGCGGCCATGTCCATGTCCGGGCTGGTCATGCAGTTGTTAACACAAAACCGCTTTGTCTCACCCAGCACCACCGGAACCACCGAGTGGGCGGGTCTGGGCTTGCTGGTGGTCATGATTCTCTTCCCCACGGCCAGCATCCTGGCGAAAATGTCAGGCGCCATTGCGGCCGCCTTCATCGGCACCATGATCTTCTTCTTGTTCCTACGCCGAGTCTCACTGAAGGCATCTTTGACAGTGCCCATTGTGGGCATCATGCTCGGCTCGGTGGTCGGGGCAATCTCCACCTTCATCGCGCTGCAAACCGACATGCTGCAAAGCCTGGGCATCTGGTTCGCCGGTAGCTTCACCGCCGTCTTGCGCGGTCAGTATGAGGTGCTGTGGATCGTAGCGATTGTGGCCGTGGTGATCTTCATTGTCGCCGACAGGTTTACCGTTGCCGGCCTCGGCGAGGACATCGCCACCAACGTGGGTTTGAACTACAACCAGATCATGCTCCTCGGCACAGCGCTGATCGCCGTCGCTACCGGTGTTGTTACCGTGGTGGTGGGGAATCTACCGTTCCTAGGCTTGATCGTTCCGAACATTGTCTCCATGTTCCGCGGCGATGATCTGCGCAGCAACCTTCCCTGGGTCTGCCTGCTCGGCATCGGAATTGTGACTGTCTGCGACTTGATTGGACGAACCATCATCATGCCTTTCGAAGTGCCCGTGTCACTGATTCTTGGCATTGTCGGAGCCATCGTATTCATTGGACTTCTCTTAAGGCAGCGTCGAAATGCTTGATACCAGCACCACGGTTTCTGTACCTGCCCGCAAGACCCCGAAAATTAGCTCGCGGGTACGTAGATCAGGGCCTCTTCCCACCAAAGCGATCAGCCGCCGGTACTGGATTGTCCTGAGCCTGTTGATCATCCTGGCACTAGGCTTTGGCGCCGGCTTGCTCGCCTGGGACAACCCGATGCCCGTGGGCTCCTCCGGATTCTGGCTCATCGCCGAACTCCGCGCCACCAGCGTCGGGGTGATGCTGATTGTGGCCATTTGTCAGGCCCTGGCCACGGTCAGTTTTCAGACCGTCACCAACAACCGCATCATCACCCCCTCCATCCTGGGCTTCGAATCCCTCTATATGGCGGTGCAGACCGCTGCCGTCTTCTTTATGGGTGCCGCCGGCGTTGTCGCCGTCCAAGGAGTCCCACAATTCATCTTGCAGGTGGCCATCATGGTGGCGCTCTCACTGGCATTGTTTGGCTGGTTGCTGTCCGGCAAGTACGGAAACCTGCAAATCATGCTCCTGGTGGGCATCGTCATTGGCGGCGGACTCGGTTCCGTCTCGACGTTTATGCAACGCCTCCTCACGCCGAGCGAATTCGACATTCTCACGGCCCGGCTCTTTGGCTCCATCTCCAACGCCGATGTCAGTTACCTACCTGTGGCGATTCCCCTAGTGGTGGTGGCCGGCGTCCTGCTGATCCTGAACTCCAAACGCCTGAACGTCATTGCGCTAGGCAAAGATGCCAGCATCAACCTTGGCTTGAATCACCGCTTTGAGGTGATGCGTGTGCTGTTCCTGGTCTCCATTCTGATGGCCGTCTCCACGGCGCTGGTGGGACCCATGACCTTCCTCGGATTCCTCGTGGCCACCTTGGCGTATCAGCTCGCCGACAGCTACGACCACCGCTACATTTTCCCCGTCGCAGTCCTGACCGGATTCGTGGTCCTCTCCGGCGCCTACTTCATCATGAAGAACGTCTTCTACGCCCAAGGTGTGGTCTCGATCCTCATCGAAGCGATCGGCGGAACCGTCTTCCTCATCTTCATCCTCAGAAAGGGCCGCCTGTGATTACGCTCAAGGACGTCCATAAGAAATACAGCAGCGACGTCGCCATCGGCCCGGTAGATCTGGTTATTCCCACCGGTGGAATCACGGCCATGGTGGGCCCAAATGGCGCCGGCAAATCGACGTTGCTGACCATGGTGGGGCGCTTGCTGGGCTTGGACGCCGGAACCATCGAGGTGGCCGGCTACGACGTCGCCAGCACTTCCTCCAAGGATCTGGCCAAGATCGTCTCGATCCTGCGCCAAGAGAACCACTTCGTCACCCGGCTCACGGTCCGCCAGCTGGTGGGCTTTGGTCGTTTCCCCTATTCCAAGGGCAGGCTCAATGCCGAAGATGAGGAGCTCATCAGCCGTTCCATCGACTTCTTGGGCTTGGAAGATCTCGAAAACCGCTACCTCGATCAGCTATCCGGTGGCCAGCGGCAGCGCGCCTATGTGGCTATGGTTTTGGCCCAGGATACCGAGCATGTCCTGCTCGATGAGCCGCTGAACAACTTGGACATGAAGCATTCCGCCCAGATGATGCAGCATCTCCACCGGGCCGCTGCGGAGCTGGGGCGCACCATCGTGATCGTGCTGCACGACATCAATTTTGCTGGACACTATGCCGATTACATCTGTGCCGTGAAGGGCGGGAAGGTCGTTGAGTTCGGGACCCCTGCCCAGATCATGACTGACGAGGTCCTGACCCGAGTCTTTGACACCCCGGTTGAGGTTATCCAGGGCCCCCGCGGTCCGCTGGCCGTCTACTACTAAGCTAACTTTCGACGGCGGATGCCCGCACCTGCCGCTGCCTGGCGCCGGGCCAACTAACCCCTCCCGGACGCTATCGCAGCAAGGGTGCGGTTTTGACGAACGCTATCTCACTGCAGTGGGAAAGCGTTCCGAATTTTTCAACCATTGCTGCGATAGCGTCTGTGGGATGCGCTGTGGTCTGCGCTGTGCGCTGTGGGCTGCGCTTGAGCGCTGGCTGTTTAGTTCTAACTGTCCTTGCGGATCCAGCGGAACGTGACGCGGCACAGGATCAGGCCGGCCACGAGCCACACGCCCATTACCAACGCCACGAGTCCCAAGTTCCAAGTCCCGCTGGCTTCTGCGGCCTCGAATGATGCGGGTAAGAATACGCTGCGCATGCCCTGAGCCATCCATTTCAGCGGGAAGATGCTGGCGAAGTTTTGTAGCCAGACGGGCAGCTGGGCAAAGTTCAAGTACACGCCAGAGATGAATTGCAGCACCAACACCAGTGGGATGACCACCGCGGTGGCGCTCTTGCCCGTGCGCGGCAACGCGGAGAGGGCGATGCCCAAAACGCAGCTGGTGATCACGCCAAAGAGGAAGACCCAAACAAAGGTCAGCCATTTGTCGCCGTCCGTGGGTAGCTCAACGTTGAAGGCAAAGCGGGCCACCAACAGCAGCAGTATTACCTGTGCCACGGAGCTGACCAGCACCATGCCGATCTTGCCCATGAAGTAGGAAAACACCGGTAGGGGAGTGCCTCCCAAGCGTTTAAGTGTCCCGTCGCCCTTCTCCGTGGCAATATCCACGGCGAGGTTCTGGACGCCGCTGAGCAACATGCCCGCCGCCACCATGCCGGGAACATAAAACGCGGCCCAGGAGATGCCGCCACTGCCGTCAGGGGCGGCACCAACATTTTCTGTGGTGCTGAATGCGACGGCGAAGATGGAGAGCATCACGATCGGGAACAGGAACGTGAAAAACACCGAATCGCCCTGTCGGAAATACAGTTTTAGTTCGTAGCCGATGCGGAAAATTCCTAGCTGCAGAGTTTTCACGCCGCCCCACCTTCCAGGCCGGACGGCTTTGCATCCTTTGACACGGCACTCTGCGACTCGGCATTCTTCGTAGCGGCGTGAGCACCCACCATGTCCAGATAGATGTCCTCGAGACTTGGCCGGGTGATTTCCAGACCCGGCACTTCCCCGCCATGTCCTGCGAACAGCCGGGCGGCCAGAGCTGCCGGTTCGCTGGTGCGCTCTGTACGGTCGGCGCCGTCTTGGCGCCACCGCACCAGAGGAACCCGGGCGCTGGCCCCGCCAATCTCGTCAATGGGGCCAATGTCCACCAGTTTGCCGCCGGCAATGACGCCTGCCCGGTCAGCCAGTGTGGCCGCTTCGTCGAGATAGTGCGTGGTCAGCAAGATGGTGGTTCCTTCGCTTTTCAGCTGATTGATCAGGTCCCAGAATTGGCGCCGGGCCTCCGGGTCAAAGCCAGTGGTGGGCTCATCCAGGAACAAAAGCTTTGGCCGGCCAATAATTCCCAACGCCACATCCACGCGCCGACGCTGCCCGCCGGAGAGCTTGCTGATCCGCGTTTTGGCTTTGCTGCCCAGCCCCACAGCCTCAATAACATCGGCCACCTTCCGCGGATGAGGGTAGTACGCGGCGAAGTGATTCAGTTGTTCAAGCACGGTGACGTTGCCGCTTTCACCCGTAGACTGCAGCACGATCCCCAAGTGGGCTTTCCAGTCCAGGCCTCCTCGTTGGGGATCAACGCCCAGAACCTGAACATCGCCGCTGCTCCTATCCCGGTATCCTTCCAGAATCTCAATGGTGGTGCTCTTCCCTGCCCCGTTGGGGCCAAGAAGTGCAAACGTTTCACCTTCGTGGATATCGAAGCTGATGCCATCCACGGCTGTGAAAGCGCCATAGCTTTTCTTCAGGTCACGCACTTGAACAGGGCTTAAGGTCATGGCTGCATCTTTGCACTGTGCTGCGTTTGCGACAACAACGTTTCAGGGCACGGAAGATGAAGTTTTAGGCGGTCAACCCAGCCATGTCAGCATCAGGTGCAGTGCGCCGCCCACCAGGGCAGACACAAAGGTGCGCCGTGAGCGAAACCCGGCCCGCCGTCGTCGTACTTTTAAGCGTGAAACTGGCACTCGCCTTGACCGAGTGCTAATCAGTTCCCTAGAGTCAGAGTTAGCACTCTCACCCTGAGGGTGCCAACTTGCTTATCTTTTTGGCCATGGGAGCATCACCGGCACCGCGACGACGGTTGGGCTCCACACAACATGGGCGAGAAGATTGCCAAGCATCCAAAAAATTTACGTGTGAAGGAGAGGTCCGAGTGTCGGTCTCTATTAAGCCTCTTGAGGATCGTATTGTTGTTCGCCAGCTCGAAGCAGAGCTGACTACCGCTTCCGGTCTGGTTATCCCGGACACTGCCAAGGAAAAGCCCCAGGAGGGCGAAGTAGTGGCAGTGGGCCCCGGCCGCGTTGACGACAACGGCAACCGTGTCCCGATCGACGTTGCTGTTGGCGACGTAGTCATCTACTCCAAGTACGGTGGCACCGAAGTCAAGACCGGTGGCGAGGAACTGTTGGTTCTCTCTGCCCGCGACGTACTGGCAATCGTCGTTAAGTAACGACCTTCGTCAACCACTTTTGTAAAGCCCCGTGCCGGATCGGTGATCGAGCCTGTCGAGATCAGTCACCGGCGCGGGGTCTTTGCGTGAAAGGACATAACGCATGGCAAAGCAGCTTCAGTTTAATGACGATGCACGCAAGGCCCTCGAGGCCGGCATCGACAAGTTGGCGGACACCGTCAAAGTAACGTTGGGCCCGCGCGGTCGCAACGTTGTGCTCGATAAGAAGTGGGGTGCCCCCACCATCACCAACGACGGCGTGACGATCGCTCGCGAAGTTGAGTTGGAAGACCCCTACGAAAACCTTGGCGCACAGCTGGCCAAGGAAGTTGCCACGAAGACCAACGATGTTGCCGGCGACGGCACCACCACGGCCACCGTTTTGGCACAGGCACTGGTCAAGGAAGGCCTGCGCAACGTAGCCGCAGGTGCGGCTCCCAGCGAGCTCAAGCGCGGCATCCAGGTTTCGGTTGAAGCCATTGCCAAGCGCCTGCTGGAGAACGCTCGCCCGGTTGAGGGTGGACAGGTTGCAGAAGTTGCAGCCATCTCCGCTCAGAGCCAGGAAATCGGCGACCTGCTCGCCGAGGCGTTCGATAAGGTCGGCAAGGATGGTGTCATCACCATTGAAGAGTCCTCCACCACCTCCACCGAACTGGTCCTCACCGAGGGCATGCAGTTCGACAAGGGCTACCTGTCCCCGTACTTCGTCACCGACGCAGAACGCCAGGAAGCAGTCATGGAAGACGCACTGGTTCTGATCAACCAGGGCAAGATCTCCAACCTGCAGGAATTCCTGCCGCTGCTGGAAAAGGCACTTGCTGCCAACAAGCCGCTGTTCATCATTGCAGAAGACGTCGACGGCGAGGCTCTGTCCACGCTGATCGTCAACCGCCTGCGCGGTACGTTGAACGTTGTAGCTGTCAAGGCACCGGGCTTCGGTGACCGCCGCAAGGCCATGCTGCAGGACATTGCAATCCTGACCGGCGCACAGGTTGTCTCCCCGGAGATTGGCCTGTCCCTGGACCAGGTTGGCCTTGAGGTACTGGGTACGGCTCGCCGCATCACGGTCACCAAGGACAACACCACCATCGTTGACGGTGCTGGCACGGCTGAGGATGTTGCTGACCGTGTTGCTCAGCTGCACGCCGAGCTCAAGCGCACCGACTCCGACTGGGACAAGGAAAAGCTGCAGGAACGTCTGGCCAAGCTGGCTGGCGGCATCGGCGTGATCAAGGTTGGCGCAGCCACCGAGGTTGAGCTGAAGGAAAAGAAGCACCGCATTGAGGACGCTGTTTCAGCAACTCGTGCAGCTTTGGAAGAGGGCATTGTCGCCGGTGGCGGTTCCGCACTGGTACAGGCCGCTAAGGCTCTCGACGAAGACGCTGCCGTTCTGGCGTTGACCGGCGATGCCGCAACTGCTGTTGAGCTGGTTCGTAAGGCTGTTGCTCAGCCGTTGCGCTGGATCGCACAGAACGCTGGCCACGACGGTTACGTTGTTGTGCACAAGGTTGGCGAGCTTGAAGACGGCTTCGGCTTCAACGCTGCTACCGGTGTTTACGAGAACCTGGTCAAGGCCGGCGTCATCGACCCGGTCAAGGTCACCCGTTCAGCCCTGCGCAACGCTTCCTCCATCGCGGCTTTGGTGCTCACCACCGAAGTTCTCGTGACGGACAAGCCTGCCGAGGACGAAGAAGCACACCAGCACTAGTCCCCACTGGCCGGCCCGGTAAATCGCTGACGTGATTTCCCGGGCCGGCCACCGGGAACTTGGCCACTGGGAACTGGGTGGGCGTGGGACCACCCACGCCCATCCACGCCCATCCTGCGGGTGGAGTTCGTTAAAAGACGGCGCTTGCGGGTAAAGATGGTTGTATACAGCCATCCTTACCCGCAAGCGCCGTCTTTTTGCGTTCTACTTCCGACGACGCCCCGGCACCAGGGCTCGCAGGGCGTACAAGATTGTGGCAAGATCGATCACTTCCTGAGCCAGGGCGCCTGCCACGGCTGGAATCATGCCAAACGCCGCCACGATCATCAGCCCCACACTCAGAATGATGCCGATCCAGATACTCTCTACAGCGATGCGGATGGTTCGTTGCCCGATCGCCACGGACTGCGCCACCTTGGCCAAGTCGTCGACCATGATGACAACGTCTGCTGATTCGCTCGCGGCAGTAGATCCTTTCGCTCCCATGGCAATTCCGACGTCGGCCGCGGCTAGTACCGGTGCGTCGTTGATACCGTCGCCCACCATCAGGACTCCGCGGTTGGGCAACTCGTTGACAAGCCGGACCTTATCCGCCGGCAATAGGCTGGCATAAACCTTGGTAATGCCAGCCTCGGCGGCGATGAAGTTCGCCGTGGCTGCGGCGTCACCCGTGAGCATCACGGTGTCGGAAACCCCCAAGGCGCGCAATTGAGCGAGTGTTGAGGCGGCTTCGGGTCGTAGCAGATCGCGCATGATCAAGGTCCCGGCAAACTCACCATCAACACCCACATACACGGCAAGTTGCCCGCCAGCTAGGGACGCTTCTTGGACCCCTGCGGAGTGGGAAGCCACAAACGACTGCTTGCCGACAAGTACCCGGTGGCCGTTGATGAGCGCGCTGACGCCATTGGTGGCATGCTCGCTCGCATCATCGGAAGTTAACAGTGACAGCCCCCTCGAAAGCGCTTCAGCCACTACCGCCGCAGCAAGTGCATGGGAGGAGTATTGTTCGGCAGAGGCAGCGAGAGTCAACAACTCATCCGGATTCATGGACACGCTTCGCACTTCGTCCAACGACGGGTTGCCAGCGGTGAGTGTGCCGGTCTTATCGAAAGCGGCCGTCTTGACTCGGGCTAGTTGCTCAAGGGTTCCTCCGCCCTTGACAATGACACCCGACTTCGCGGCCCGGCTCATGCCACCCAGGAAAGCGACCGGCGCCGCGATCAGCAGCGGACAAGGGGTGGCCACGACCAGCACCTCGGCAAAGCGAGTCGGGTCACCGCTGAGGTACCAAGCGATTCCCGCCAGCGCCAAAGAAAACGCAGTGAACGGGACGGCGTACCTATCCGCAAGGCGCACCACGGGCGCTTTACTTTCTGATGCTTCTCGCACCAAGGCAATAATGCGGCTGAACTGGGAGTCCTCTTCCCGGGCGGTGACCCTGATACGGATGGCCGTTGGTCCGTTGACAGCACCGCTGGGTACAAAGTCCCCGGAGGAATGCTCCACAGGCAGGCTTTCGCCGGTCAGTGCGGATTCGTCAAACATCGCCGGACCGTTCAACAGCACTCCGTCGACAGGCAACACCTCGGACGGACGAACCAGCAACGTATCGTCAATCTCAACGTCGGCCAGCGGGATATCGCTCGTGGATCCATCGGCGTTCTCTCGGTGCGCTGCCCGAGGCGCACGATCCATAAGAGCCCGCAGCTCACGAGCGGCACGTCCGGTGGCATAATCCTCCAGTGCGGCACCGCCTGTCAGCATCAAGATGATGATCAGTGACGCCACATATTCGCCCACAGAAACCGTCGCTACGATTGCCGTGACGGCCAGAATGTCGATGCCCCAATGCCCGCGCAGAATGTCCTTAACCATGCCGAAACCCTGATAGAGGGCGATCGCCACAGCGTACAGGCTCGCAGTCCATCGGGCGCCCGCATCCATCCCAAAGAGCAGCATGACTCCCACGGCCAGAGCAACCAGCAGGGTGGCCCACACCAAAGGGTAACGTCGCAGGGCAGCCACGATCCGGGACTGCTCAGGAGCCTGAGGGGCAAGGGATTCGGGGGAGAGAGCTGACGCCCTGGTAGCTGCAGTTTCTTTCATGGCACCAGTCTGCCCCAGCGGGTGCCAAGCCGCCACTTACTAGGCCCTAGGCCCGCTTGGTGAGGGACGACGTCGTCCCTCACCAAGGTCCTAAGACGCGAGTTACGCTGGGCTACCTAGGCGCCGTTCGCCACTCTGCTCGGCACGCTGTTCGCCACTCTGTTGGCAACGCTGCGCGGCACCGGTGTGACGCACGGAACGGGAATAGGGCAACGGCAGCTTTCGTTTTAGACTGTAACCAACGCACAGGCTAGCTTCGTAATAACGGGACCGGCCATTGGATGCACACCCCTCAAATGGTTCTACCCCCGCCAAGGAGCCTTCGTGTCCCAGCCTGAAATTCATGATCCCTTCGCCTTTGTTGGCCTGACGTACGACGACGTATTGCTCCTTCCCGGACACACCAACGTGATTCCCTCCGAAGCTGACACCAGCTCACGGGTATCCAAGCGCATTACGGTCCAAACCCCGTTGCTGTCAGCGGCTATGGACACCGTGACCGAGTCACGCATGGCCATCGCCATGGCACGCCAAGGCGGTTTGGGTGTTGTTCACCGCAACCTCTCGATCGAGCGCCAGGCTGAGGAAGTGGATCTGGTCAAGCGCAGCGAATCAGGCATGATCACCAACCCGGTCACCGTTGGCCCCGACGCCACACTGGCTGAGCTCGATGAGCTGTGTGCCCGATTCCGTGTGTCCGGGCTGCCAGTTGTGGACCCGGATGGCCGCCTCATGGGCATCGTCACCAACCGCGACACCGTGTTCATTCCGGAAAACGAATACTCCACGCGACTGGTTCGCGATGTTATGACGAACATGCCGCTGATCACCGGCCAGGTTGGCATCAGCCGTGAAGAAGCCTCGGGCTTGCTGGCTAAGAACAAGATTGAGAAACTTCCCCTCGTGGACAAGGCCGGCGTGCTCCGCGGCCTCATCACCGTCAAGGACTTCGCCAAGGCTGAGCAGTACCCGCTGGCCACCAAGGACGACGAAGGTCGTCTGCGTGTAGGTGCAGCCATCGGCTTCTTCGGCGACGGGTACGAGCGCGCCATGGCTCTGGTTGACGCCGGTGTTGACGCTTTGTTCGTGGACACCGCCAATGGCCACAGCCAGGGCGTGCTGGAAATGATCGAACGCCTGAAGAAGGAAAAGTCTGCCGCTCATGTTGATGTCATTGGCGGCCAGGCAGCAACGCGCGAGGGCGCTCAGGCCCTGATCGACGCCGGCGCTGACGGCATTAAGGTCGGCGTTGGCCCGGGCTCCATCTGCACCACCCGCGTGGTTGCCGGTGTTGGCGTTCCGCAGATCACCGCCATCTACGAATCCGCCAAGGCTGCCATCCCTGCCGGCGTTCCGTTGATTGCCGACGGTGGCCTGCAGTACTCAGGCGATATCGGCAAGGCACTGGTTGCCGGCGCCGATACCGTCATGATCGGCTCATTGCTGGCCGGTACTGAGGAGTCTCCGGGCGAGACCGTGTTCGTCAACGGCAAGCAGTTCAAGGCTTACCGCGGCATGGGCTCATTGGGTGCCATGCAGACCCGCGGCAACAACACCTCCTACTCCAAGGACCGTTATTTCCAGGCCGATGTGTCCGGCGATGAGAAGCTCATCCCCGAAGGCATCGAAGGCCGCGTTGCCTACCGCGGGCCGCTGGCTTCGGTGGCTTACCAGCTGGTTGGCGGCCTGCGCCAGACCATGTTCTACGTCGGTTCCCCGACCATTCCCGAGCTGAAGGCGCGCGGCAAGTTCGTGCGCATCACGGCTGCTGGGTTGAAGGAATCCCACCCTCACGACATCACCATGACCGTGGAAGCTCCGAACTACAACAAGTAAATACGTCATAAGCACGACGGCGGCCGGTCACCTTTTGTTCCAAAGGCGACCGGCCGCCGTCGTGCTTAAGGCGATTCGAGAAAGTGACAACGGTTACTGGACCGTCCTGTGACTGGAACGGTATTCCAAACTGCGGATAAGGCGAAAAACATCGCCGAAAAGTCGCCTTACCTGCAGTTTCAAACTGAGAGTACGGACTTGAACTGCGCCATGGCCTCTGCTGAGCCGTAGTTTTCTTCGATGAATTCGGATTCGGTGCCACTGCGCAGCACCCAATCGCCGGATTCCACGGCTGTCAGCTGGGCTACAACGGCTTCACCGTCAACGCGCAGGCGGCGCACCACTGCGGTAGCGGGCAGTCCTTCGGCAGCGCCGGTGAGGTATTCATTGCTCAGGTGGAGGGCCAAATCGAGCATGGCTGCGCCGGATTCAATGGGCTGGATCTCGTGAACGCCGTAGGGGCTGATGCTCAGCAAGACGGCTCCCACGTTGGAGCCAACGGCGAAGAGTACGTGGCTGCTGGTGGGGGTGGTCAGCTTGATTTCCAACCATTCCTGGGCCTGGGAAAGCACGGTGCCCACCACGGCGCACCTGTCCACGGGAACAATCTTTTCACCTTGGGGGGAGGCCAGTCCGCGCACCATGAGCGTGGTCAGGCCGGCGTTGTGCAGCAGTTCATTGTCGCCGTGTTGGTCGAGGCGAAGCAGCCCTAAAGTGACGGCAGCAGATTCCGTCGGAGTCATCGACAGCAGTACTAGGAGCTCATGGTCGGTCATGCGAAGTTCAGTGTCAGTCATGTCCCCAGCCTACGTTGTGGGACGCAACCGGGGCTAAGTGGTGGCAGACAGAGCGGCCAAGCGGGCTATCGAAGCTAGAGCGGGCCGAACGGCCTGTCGGCATGCGGATCCCGCCAATTCAGGGACATGGCCTCCAGTTCGTGGCGAAGAGCAGGGGTGTTTTCAATGTAGCGTCTGAAATCGCGGCGGGCGTTTTGAGCAAAATATGGGGGCACAACAAAGGTGCTGACCATACCGAGCACAAACAGGGCCATGACGGCAAAGAAGGCAAAGGCCGGGCCGGGCCCTTGAGAGAGCCACCCGGATAGGGCCAAAACCAGGGGCGCGCCTGTTGCCACGCCAAGAAATATGGCCAGTCCCAACCCGGAGGAAACCCGTTCGGGGCCCCTGGATATCCCCGGCGGTGGAACGTGCGCAATTTGGGGAAGTTTTAGCCGACGGACCAGAACACCCACAGCAGCCAGGGCCAGTCCGCCTGCCAACAGCGTGATCCATAGGGCGGGGACGCCGGTCATCAGCGTCGCCGCCAGGATGCCCCCGCCCAACAAACAAGCGGCAACGCCGGTGCAGGCACCAGCCAATCCGCGGTACTGTCCGTAAGTCCACGCCATGTCGCGTAACGCCGAAGGTGTGGTGGGCGGTGCCATGCGTGCCATGTCCGAACTCAGCCAATAGTCCAGGGGCTGGCCCGGGGTGGCTGGATACGGGGTGTAGTAGTTCATGTGCCGGGCTCCTCAAGGCGCTTTGCGGATTGCGGTGGCCTGGAAAAAAATGTCAGAAACGGGTAGATGGTCAGGGGAACCGCCAACAGGATGGGGTCAACGCTCCACCGGGCGTCGACGCCGGCAACGGTCAAATACCAGAACAGGGCCGCCATGGCCCACAGGACCGCGGCCACCAGGGCCAAGGCTGCTGGCCGGCGTCGATTGCCCTCGGCGCCCTCTCGCCCCGCAGGAATTCGGCGGATGGCGAGCCAAAGAAACACGAACGGAACAGCAAAAAGAACCGCGCCCAACACCGCTATGCCGCCGCGGGACTTCCCTCCCCAGACCGGATCAGCCAGGGCCAATACTGCGAAACAAGCCACCACGGTCCCCGTGAAGAGCAACAGCGTCACGGCACGTCCACGGGAGGTAGCGCTGAGCGGCGAAGAGAAAGAAGGGCCCTGCCGACCGGAAGGCTCAGTGGGAGGGATCGGCATTAACTTGACAGGGCCGCGTGCAGGTCTTGGAAGGCGGACTCAGCCGTCACTTTCTTCTTCTGCTCGGCATCACCACTACCAGTCAACAACGTCCACCCCTCGGCCTCCCGTTTCAGGTTCGCGGTGCGTGAACTGCCAACGGCAGGGTGGTGGGTGAGCATTGCTGCAGCGGGAAGACCATCCGTGGCGTCTTCTAGATATGCTCGCGCCAGCAAGGTGCCCAATTGGGGCAGGCCTGCTGAGGCATCCACCGGGCGCACTTGATGAGCCCCCAGCCGGTCGAGGGAAAACAAGAGGGCGCCGTGTTCGGAGACGGCCACAAACATGACATGGTCTGCTCCAGGGGTCACAAAGGCTACCTCTAACCATTCGGTGGCCGTGGTCAACACGGCAGCCACCATGGCGCCACGCTCCACGGGAACGATGTCCTCGCCGCTGGGTTCCGCCATGCCGCGGGCCAGCAGAGTGGTGACGCCAACGCGCTCCAGAACGTCGCGGTGGGCAACATTGCTAAGCCGAAAAACGTCACGAGTTGCTGCTGCAGCCTCGGTGGGGTTCATGGCCAAAAGGGCTAGGAGCTCGTGGTCAGTGAGCAGCAGTTCTGATTCGTCAGTCATGTTTTCCTCTGCGATGGACTGTGGGTGCAATGCGGGACAGGGCTTGCAATAGACTCTATCCGCCGGTTAGCCAGCCCCAGGCCTTCTTGGCAACGTTGGCGGTTTCCTTGCCTATCCACTGGGCACCCTCGACGATTTTTGTCCCGGTCCACTGCACACCGGCGCCAACCATTTCGCTGGTTGAGTCATAGCCCAGGGATGATGAGAGTATGCCTAAACCTGCCCAGGCAACACCGGCAATCGCAAATGCCGGCCCCACTACGGGAATGAACGAGCCTACGCCTAGAACTGCTGAGATTCCGCCATCCAGCATCTGGTTGCCGTCGCCATTGATGAATCCTTCGGCGAACTGCATGCCGCCACCAATGACACTGAGTGCACCGGAAGCACGCCCCAGCATGGAAAGCCCGTTGAGTAGCTGGGTGCCCTTGAAATACTGGCCCAACTGTCCCGCCCTGGCACCAAACACGGTCCACGGCAATTTTTGCAGTAGCCCGCCCTTGACCATTTTGCCCAGGAGGTTATCGGCGAAGACGCCGGCTGTGCTGGCCAGCATGTTGACGCCTTGGTAAATGGGGTTACCGTTGGCGTCAACCACCTCACCCAGCCACTCATGGTCGCCGCCACCGCCTCCGCCACCGCCTCCGTCGCCGCCACCTGCGTTGCCGCCGCCGCCAGCAGCGGATGGGGCAGCGCCGCCGCCGGATGCACTGGCGGTGGTTTGCTCATCCGCCTGTGACTTCAGGAGCGTGGCATTTGTAGAGAGCAGGGTTGCCGTGTTGTTCAGTTTGGCCCTCATACCGTTGTTCCACTGGACACGGAACCGATCGCTGTCCGGGCCGGTCCAGCGGGCATGGGCCACGGCGCCGCCGAGGGTCATGGCGGCCTGTTTCAGGGCACTGCCCGAGCTCTCCATGGTCTTGGCGAGGGCAAGTAGTTGTTCTGGGTCTGCCCCGATCATGCCATCTGCCATGCTCGCCGCCTGCCTTTCATATTATTCGAGTCCGTGGCTTGGATACCGCGATTCTTCCACTCACCGTAGTTGAACTTTTGATTCTGCACGATGGGGAGTTCTCACTATGTGAGCCCCTGCTCCCGATAGAATCAACGCATGCTTTCCTCCTATGACCACACCACCGAATATTCGCATTGGGATTCTGGGCTCTGGACCCGCGTCCTTGCTGCATCCGGAGTGAGCAACCCTCTCACCGGCGCCGCGTTTACCGAAGCCATGCTGTCCGGGCTGGCGGGCGGCATCGGCTTCATGATCTTCACGTTTGAATACAAGAACATCACCACGGCGTCGGCTGTCACCCGCTTCCACCCCGGCCCGTACACGGAAAATCTGCTGCGCCGCAGCGGTGCCGCCGTCAACATCCAGCAAACCGGCAGCGCCTCCTTGGCCCAGAGCCGCTTGAATGCTGCGCTGGACACGGGAGTGCCCGCCGTGGTGCGTGTTGTCCGCGGCAAGCTGCCGTGGGTGGCCGAAGACCCGTTGGCCGACATGGAATCCGTGGACGTGGCCGTGGTGGGCCGAGACGGCGAGGATTACCTGATGGACGACGGCGGCGGGAGACTGGAGCGAATCAGTCCTCTCGCGCTGGCGCAGGCGCGTAATTCCCGTAAGGCGGACAAGCATTGGCAGGCCCATGTGGTCACGGGCGCCCGCTCCGCGATGGAGGAACTGGAAGGTGAAGCCCTGACCACCGATGTGGTGCGGCAGGCGATGGCGGACACGGCGCAGGAGCTGCTCTCAGAGCAGGCGCCACCGGGCGTGCCGCCGGGTTACGCCAGGAACTTTGGCATTTTGGGGATGATGATGTGGGCTCAGCGGCTGACAGATTCCACCTCCAAGCACGGCTGGGTGCGGATCTTTGCAGACCCGAAACGCTCGGTGACAGGCCTGGGCATGCTCCACGCACTGCTCACGGGCCGGCGATTCAGTGGCCCCGGAGCCTTGCGCCCGTTGTATGGGCAATTCCTCCGCGAGGTGGCGGCCGACGGGGCGGCGGTGTCCGGCGTCGAACGTGGAAGTTTGTTGGAGGCGGCGGCGCAATATGAATCGCTGGGCGCGCACTGGGACGCGCTGACGGAGCTGGTGGGTGCGCCGGGGGAGCCGGACTTCGCCGCGATGGCTGCGCAGGTTGAGGCGATTGCCGTGCTGGAAAACGCGGCAGCGCAGGAGCTACAAGCGGCGGCGGGCGTCATTTAATGCCTCTGGCCCCGCCTGAGATAGGCTAGGGGCGTGACTTATGAGATTGAGATTGGCCGTGGAAAGCGCGGACGCCGCGCATATTCGTTGGATGAGATTTCGATTGTGCCTGCTCGGCGCACCCGCGATCCCCAAGATGTTTCGGTGAAATGGCAGATCGATGCCTACCAGTTCGAGGTGCCCGTCATTGGCGCGCCCATGGACTCCGTCATGTCCCCAGAGACCGCCATTGCCCTGGGCAAGCTGGGTGGACTCGGTGTGCTGGACCTGGAAGGGCTGTGGACTCGCTACGAGGATCCGCAGAAGGTGCTGGATGAGATTGCCACGCTGGAGGGCTCGGTCATTGAACCCGCCACCACCCGCCGTCTGCAGGAAATCTACAGCGCTCCCATTCAGGCCGAACTCATCACGGCCCGCTTGGCGGAGATCCGTGCAGCTGGTGTGACGGTGGCCGGGTCCTTGACCCCGCAGCGCACCCAAGAGTTCTACAAGACCGTGGTGGCCGCCGGCGTGGACATCTTTGTTATCCGTGGCACCACCGTGTCGGCCGAACACGTCTCCAAGACCACCGAGCCGTTGAACCTCAAACAGTTCATTTACGAGCTGGATGTCCCCGTTATTGTGGGCGGTGCAGCCGGCTACACCTCCGCACTGCACCTCATGCGGACTGGCGCAGCAGGCGTCCTGGTCGGCTTCGGCGGCGGCGCCTCCACCACCACCAGCCGCGCATTGGGCATCCGTTCGCCCATGGCCAGCGCCATCTCCGACGTCGCAGCAGCACGCCGCGATTACATGGATGAGTCCGGCGGCCGGTACGTGCATGTCATTGCCGACGGCGGTATGGGTTCCAGTGGCGACATCGTCAAAGCCATCGCCATGGGCGCCGACGCCGTCATGCTCGGCGCAGCGCTATCCCGCGCATCAGAGGCTCCCGGACAGGGCTGGCACTGGGGTGCCGAGGCACACCACCAGGAACTGCCGCGCGGGCACCGCGTGAAGATGGACACCGTAGGGACTCTGACGGAAGTGCTGTACGGCCCGGCTCACCGTTCCGATGGATCCTCCAACTTGATCGGTGCGCTGCGCCGCTCAATGGCCACCACCGGTTATTCCGATTTGAAGGAATTCCAGCGGATTGACGTGATCGTCAACCCCCGGTAATCCTCAAACGATCACCAATTTGCAGGTTTTATATGGAAGTGCCCTGATCCACTGGACCGGGGCACTTCTTTTTTCTTCAGGGTGGTGCCACAGGCGGCTCCCGTGGTTTGTCTCCCTCTCGACTCTCGCTCTGAGCTGAGCGCACCCCTGCAACAAGCCTCAGCGCATAGACTGGTGCGAAGGTTCACCCTCACCACCAGCCATTGAAAGGTACTGATGACTCCGGGCTCGCTGGAACGCTATGAAACAGAACTGACCAACTCCGGGCTGGTCATTTTGGAAATGGTGGCAGAGACCAAAGAAGATGCCGCGGCGCAATTGGCGGCAAAACTCTTTGAACAGGAACGGATGTCGGATCTTTCCGGATTCCTCAAGGACGTCAATGCCCGCGAACACCAGATGGCCACGGGCCTTCCGGGCGGGATCGGCCTGCCGCACGCCAGAAGTGAATTCGTCCAGCAAATATCTATCGCCGTGGGGATCACCAAATTTGGACACAGTCTAGATTTCGGGGCTGTTGACGGTCCGGCCACCGTGATTTTGCTGATTGCCACTCCGGACAGCTCGTTCTCCGCACACCTTGAAGTGTTGGCCACCCTGGCCAGATCCCTGTTCAAGGAAAACTTCCGCGAATCACTGCGCCGGGCGCACGACGCTGAGGTTATTGCCGAACTCATCAACTCCACCCTGGTGTTCTTCGACCACTGATCCCTCGGCCACTGACCCCTCGACCACTGTCCCCGAGTTCCGCTAAGGGCGTTGGTGCCTGCATTCGTTGTTCTACACAGATACGAAGTACCGTTGTAGTGTGTTAAAAACTGCCCTCAAACCCAAATGGATTGCCGCACTGGTGTTTGCGCTGGCCGTCGCCGCTGTTCTTGTCCTGTTGAGCCAATGGCAACTTGCCAGTTCGCTCGAGAAGGATGTGGCTCCGCCGTCGGTCACCGAAAAAGTGCAACCGCTCTTAGATACCGTCGTCCCTGGAAAGGCTATGACGGGGAACTTTGAGGGCCAGCTGGTGACCGCCACCGGCCACTTCGACGCCGGCAAACAAGTCTTGGTGTCTTCCCGCCTCGAGGGAGAAAAAGCTGGTTACTGGGTTGTCACGGCTTTCGTCGTCGATGGCGCACCCACAGTGGTGGGCGTCGCCGCCACAAAGGAAGTAGTCATTCCTGTGGCCCGCGGCTGGATTGCCGAGCCCGGCGACGCCACAACTGCGCCCGAAGGCGCCGTGCAGCTCGAGGGTCGGTTGCTAAATGCCGAAGGCCCTGAAGTTTCCCCCAACGTGCCAGATGGGCAGATTACAGCACTGGCCACCGCCGAGCTGACAAACCTTTGGGATGTCACCACCTATTCGGCCTTCATCGTTTCGCACCATGAAGTGGTGGACGGAAAAGACGTGGGCGCTTCGGCCATGACCGGGAAGATGATTCCCATTACTGTCACCGCCACCGATCAGAACAACAAGGTCCACTGGCTCAACATCTTCTACGCCATTGAGTGGGTGGTTTTTGCCGGATTCGCGCTCTTCCTTTGGTGGCGGCTCGTGGCAGATGACTACCGCCGTGATCAAGATGAACTCTTTGATATTGACTCAGATATGTACTTGGGGAACGACGACGACGGCGACCACGTTGAACCTGATGCCGGCCCCGGACGGGGTAGCGGCAGTGGAAACCAGCTTCCAGCGCCCTAACCAGCGCCCTAAACCACAGAGCTGGCGCACCAGCCCATGCATGAACCATGATTTTTTGGCTTTAGAACAGAATGAGGAGCACCGGCAGTGACCGAGCCCAGGAACACCGAATCAGCCCCAGCTGCACAGACTGCACAGCCCGCGCAGGATGCCGCATCCCGGCCCGCAGCGAAGGCGGCGCCCAAGCGACGATTTGGCGGTACGCCGGCCCAGATCCTGACGGCGTTGAAGTTCTACAAGTACCTGGCCTACGCCACCGGTGCTATGCTGCTGCTGCTGACCGTGGAGCTGATTCTCCGGTACGCATTCACCAGTGTTCTGGTTGCTGGTGGCACTGACACCACAGGGGCACCCCACGGTTTCGGATTGGTTAGCATCGACGGTGGAGTCATGCCCATCACCGGTGGCGTGAACCTGTCCACCATGGTGTTGATCGTGCACGGCTGGATGTACGTGGTCTACCTCATCGCAGACTTCCGCCTCTGGACCCTCATGCGTTGGCCGTTCAGTAAATTGATACTGATCGCCTTGGGCGGTGTGATTCCGTTCCTGTCCTTCTTCGTTGAAACGAAAGTTCACAAGGAAGTGTTGGCTGAGCTTGCCGCCAATCCCCAAGCAGGCAAACGCTACTAAAGCGCTTGCGAGTTACACAAAAAGGCCCGTCCACGACGGGCCTTTTGGTGTAACTGGTCACTGAAATGAGCGCACTGGGGCCAGTGCACTGTGCCGTGGGTTAAGATCATAGGGTGACTAATCCCGCTACGGCCCAGACTTCCCAGAAGCCCGTCCTGGTTGTGGACTACGGTGCCCAGTACGCCCAGTTGATTGCGCGCCGCGTGCGTGAGGCCAATGTGTACTCGGAAATCGTGCCGCATACCTATACAACTGAGCAGCTGCTGGCTAAAAACCCAGCTGCCATCATCCTCTCCGGTGGACCTTCAAGCGTCTACGCGGAAGGTGCCCCAAGCGTTGGTGCTGACCTGTTTGAAGCAGGCATCCCCGTTTTGGGCATCTGCTATGGCTTCCAGGCCATGGCCGCCGCCCTCGGCGGAACCGTCGCCCAGACCGGTCTGCGTGAATACGGTTCCACCCAGGTTCAGATCCTGGGCGAAAGCCGCTCCATCCTCAGTTCCACCAATGCTGACCAGACCACGTGGATGAGCCACGGTGACAGCGTTCAGGAAGCCCCTGAGGGCTTCGATGTGCTCGCTTCCTCCGCTGGTGCCCCCGTTGCCGCCTTCGCTAACGAAGAAAAGTGCCTCTTCGGTGTCCAGTGGCACCCCGAGGTCAAGCACTCCGAGTTCGGCCAGAAGGTGCTGGAGAACTTCTTGTTCAACGGCGCCAAGTTGGAAAAGAACTGGACTGCCACCAGTATTTTGGATGAGCAAGTTGAACTCATCCGCAACCAGATCGGCACTGCCAGGGTCCTGTGTGGCCTCTCTGGCGGCGTTGACTCGGCTGTCGCCGCTGCCTTGGTGCAGCGTGCCGTGGGCGATCAGCTCACCTGCGTGTTCGTCAACCACGGGCTGCTGCGTCAAGGCGAAGCAGAGCAGGTGGAGCTGGACTTTGTGGCTTCCACCGGTGCCAAGCTGTATGTCGCCAACGAGCAGGACCGCTTCCTGAACGCACTGGCCGGGGTTTCTGACCCCGAAACCAAGCGCAAGATCATTGGTCGCGAATTCATTCGTGCCTTCGAAGAAGCTGAGCGTGCCATCATGGCCGAGGCAGCTTTGGAAGGCGAAGAGATCAAGTTCCTGGTCCAAGGCACGCTGTACCCCGATGTGGTTGAATCTGGTGGCGGCGAAGGTGCTGCCAACATCAAGAGCCACCACAATGTCGGTGGCCTGCCTGAAGATCTGCGCTTTGAGCTCGTTGAGCCCTTGCGTGCACTGTTCAAGGATGAGGTACGTGCAGTTGGCGCCGAGCTGGGATTGCCGCCAGAGATCGTCGGCCGCCAGCCGTTCCCCGGCCCAGGTCTGGGCATCCGCATCGTGGGCGAAATCACCGGCGAACGCCTGGAACTGCTGCGCAACGCAGACGCGATTGCCCGCGCCGAGCTCACCGCAGCGGGTCTGGACAACGAAGTGTGGCAGATGCCGGTTGTCCTGCTGGCAGATGTCCGCAGCGTCGGTGTCATGGGCGACGGCCGCACCTACGGTCACCCGATCGTGCTGCGCCCCGTGTCCTCCGAGGACGCAATGACAGCTGACTGGTCGCGCTTGCCGTACGATCTGCTGGCGAAGATCTCCAACCGAATCACCAATGAGGTGGAAGGTGTCAACCGAGTTGTTTTGGACGTCACGTCCAAGCCGCCGGGAACCATTGAGTGGGAGTAATCCCCTAGGTATCGCTGGAGAGCATCAATAGGGCCTATATTTCGGGTCTAATTTGCTGCTCTCCAGTGTGCCGAACAGGCAATGGAGGGCTAGGAGCGATAGCCTGAATTACATGTCAGTATGGTCAAGACCGTTCCGCTCAAGTGCAGAGAAGAAGGCACCCGTGTCCGAAGTTGCAGGGCCCAAGGAGAGCTCGTTGGAGCTCCAAGCCTGGCTTGCGGGATTGGACTCATATTCTGGTTCCGACACCTCGCTTGCCTTCGCAATCACCGAGCACGGCAGCATCTCCCTCACGCACGCCCACCCATCGGGCCTAGCCCAGCTGCTGGCCGGCCGTAAAACCCGGCTGTCAACGCTGATCCGCGAACCGGAACACTACGGTGCCGCCAAGAAAGCCGCAGCCGCGCTGCGCGCTAAAATCTTTGAGCTGAGTACCGATCGCGGGATCGATGTCGGGTATCTCGGCGCCGGGATGGCCCGCTGGCCTGCCGATGACCACAGCGGCACCGATGTGTGCGCGCCTGTGCTGCTGGCCGCCGTCGCACTTACCGTACGTCCCGGGCAGGACGACTACGAACTCCAGCTCATGGAGCAGGCACAAATCAACCCTGCTCTGGTCAAGCACCTTGCGCACAACACCAGCATTCGTTTGGACGCTCCGGCACTGGGACGGTTGGCCTACAGCACCGCACGCTTTGATCCGGCCCCCGTGCTGGACCGGATCCGCTCCCTTTTGTCGCCCATTCCAGGATCCAGCGTCGATCATGAACTAGTGGTCTCCACCTTCGCTTTCTTTGCCGATAACCTCAACGACCCCGCACTGCTTGAGGGCACCGAACTGGTCGAAACACTGCAGCAACACAGCGGTGACGATGTCCTCCCGGTGGAGCTAGAACCAGATTTCTCGCGCTTCACCTCACTGGATGAGCGCAATCCCGACGATGAACTGCTGGTGCTCGACGCCGATCCGCAGCAGCAATACGTGCTGGATATGATCCGCGCGGGAGAGTCTGTGCTGGTTTCCACTCCTCCCGGAACCGGCCAAACCCAGACCGCCATCAATGCGATCGCGCAGTTGGTCCATGACGGCAAGAGCGTCCTTGTTGTGGGCGAAAGGCGTGGCACGCTCAATGAGCTGGCCCAGATCCTGAGCGAACATGATCTTGACTCCCTGTTGCTGCAGCTCAGTGCCCAAAGCGGTCCGCAGCAAATCAAATCACAGCTGATCCGTGCCATTACACGCAACGAAAAAGCCGTAGAACCGAAGCTAGGCAGCTTGCATGAAACCCTGGTGGATCACCGTCACCAGCTGATGGACCATGTGGCAAGCCTGCACAATGTTCGTGAACGCTGGGGCTGCTCGCCCTATCAGGCCATGCAGTCGCTGGCTGAACTGACCTCAATCCATCCGGCGCCTTCCACCACTGTGCGCCTGAAGCGCAGCGTGCTGGACAGCATCCGCGACCGCAAGGATCTTAGCGCCAGGCTACGCCGGGCCGCGGAACTGGGCGCCTTCAGTCAGGTTGCTGTCAGCAGCGCTTGGCACGGTGCCCGCATGGTCACCCGCAAGGAAACTGAAGCCGCTTATTCGCTGGCGGAGCAACTGCACAGTCAGGTTCCTGAATTCTCCAAGAAGATGCAGGAAGTGGCTGAATTTGGCCAGATCCGCCAAGGAAATTCCTTTGCAGAATGGGGCCGCCAGCTGAACATGCTGGTGGCTATCCGGGAAAGCTTGGACAAGTTCAGTGCAGACATTTTTGACTGGTCCACGGATGACATGATTGCCGCAACGGCAACAGCTGCATGGCGTCGTGAACGCGGCATTGAGATGCCGGCTCTGCAACGGGCCCGGTTCCGCCGCAATGCCAGGGATCTGGTGCGCCCCGGTGTGCACATCGCCGATCTGCACGCGTCGCTAGTTCTGGTGAACGAACAAAGTGCGCTGTGGGCGGAAGCGGCCACCAGCAAACGCCATCCCACGGTGCCATCCGGGCTGGCGGAGTTGAGTCGCACTTTTGTCGCGCTGCGCGAGAAGCTGCTCAAACTCGGAGCCGTCCTGGAACGCACCGTCGACGGCGGAGACCTACTGAACTTCAACGCCGGGGAGTTGATTGGTCGCCTCGAGGCGCTCGTTGATTCGCAGGACACTCTGGAGACGTTGCCAGAGCGCACCCTGTTGCTTGAAGGCATGCGCGAACAAGGTCTGGGTGAATTGCTGGACGATCTGGCCCGGCGTGAAGTGCCGGCTGTGCAAACCGGCTCGGAACTCGAACTGGCGTGGTGGCAGTCAGCCCTGGAAGCCATGATCAGCGGTGATGAGTATCTTGCCATGTCCGACGGCGAGAATCTCCGCCGCTTGGAAGCCGAGTTCCGCCTCGCGGACCAAGCCCATGTTGCATCGGGTCCCGGGCGCATCCGCTGGGGCTTGGCGCAAGCCTGGGCACAAGTGTTAGCTGGCCGCAACCGCCAAGGTGAAATGCTCCGAAACGTCCTCAAGGACGGCCGCGTTTCTTTGGCTGCACTGAGCGCTCAGGCGCCGGACCTGCTGCGCAACCTAGCACCCGTGTTCGTCTTGAGTCCGCTGGTGGTGCCATCAGCGCTTCCCGCCGGGTACCGATTCGACACCGTTGTCATTCTCGATGCCGAATCCACGTCGCTGCAATCTGCGTTGCCCTCGCTGGCACGTGCCGATCAAGTGGTGGCCTTTGGTGATGAGCAAACAGCTTGCCCCAAGAGTTTCACGGTTGCCGTCAGTGCCCCCGAGAAACGCCAGCAGGAACAACACCCGCTAGAAAGCATTTTTGGTGCGTTGTCGCGCATTCTGCCGCGTCACCGGCTCACCGTTTCCTACCGGGCCGTGGACGAAGAGCTGGTCCGTCAGCTCAGCACTGGCTTCTATGACTCTCAGCTGGAACGGCTGCCCGACGGACGCGCTGTCACAGGGCTTGAACGCGCCCTGACCGTTGACTACTTGCCCGATGGTAAGGGCCTGCCCGGAACTGACAGCGGTGGGGTCGAGTCGGTAGTGGCCGAGGTTAACCGCGTCGTAGACCTCGTCTTCGAACACGCCAGGGTGCGCCCTCGCGAGTCACTGGCCATCATTACCGCCAGTGATAGGCACGCCGTCCGGGTGGCCCAGGCCATCCGTCTGCAAATGGCTAACCACCCCCTGTTGGCTGATTTCTTTGCTTCAGGGCCCGAGTCCTTCCGCGTGGTCACCGTTGACAGAGCTGCTGGTCTGGTGCGGGACAGGGTCATCTTCTCCTTGGGCTACGGCCGCACCCCGCACGGCCGGGCACTGCACGGCTTCGGACCGCTGTCAGAACCCGACGGGCGCGCCAAATTCGCTTTGGCCATGACGAGGGCGCGCACCCACATTCACATCGTCACGTGCTTCCGGCCCGAAGACCTGGATGTAAGCCGCCTGAGCTTTGGCGCCGTCGATTTTTTTGAGCTCCTTGACCGTGAGATTGCAGGCAACTCCCTTCTGGGAAGCCCTGCTAGCCGCGCCTTGGACAGCGAAAAAGAAACTGGCGAAGACCCGCTCGTTGCCGATCTTGCCGACAGACTCCGCGCCCGCGGTGCCCGCGTATGGCACCACTATGACGGCGCTCTGGACATGGCGGCAGCACCGGATCCCATTCAATTGCTGGGCCGTGCCGATCACGAAGTCCCTGTGCCCGTTGCAGTCGAATCGGACGGTACCGCCAAGTACCAAAAGATGAGTGTGCGTGAACGCAGCAGGCTCCGCCCGCAGATGCTGGAGCGGCTTGGCTGGCGCTACGTTCCGCTGTGGACGATCGAAGTCTTCACCGACCCGTCAAGCTGCGCGGACCAGATTGCCCGGTACCTTGATATGGGATCAACCGCAGGCGACGCTGATCTTTCCTCCCTCATGGGGACGTCACTGGACACATCCATGACGGCTGTCATTGATTCGCCGCGTTCCCGCCGCCGTCAAGGCGCTGAGTCTGAACATGGTGGGGACGCAGCAACGCTTCCGGCCCAGTCAACTACTCAGGACGCCCCGAAAGAAAATGAATCCGAAGAAGGAGCGCCGCTGATGGGCGAGCAAGCGGAGAGTCTCAAGGGCGAAAAGGATGTTGTTACTGTTGCTGCAGCAGAGTCAACGTCAGAGGCCGCCTCGGAGAAGGACAGTAAGACTGCGCCAGCAGAGTCCGATTCCGCACTGTTGCCCAAAATTGCCCCGCACGATGCAGACCACACATGGGGCGATTCCGTCTCGGATCGTGGACACGATGCATGGTTGCGCGAGAATAAACCCCCGCATTGGGGATAAAGAACGTAAGGACCGCCATGGCCACTCCGCCAAAAATCCCGGGGCTGGGTGCCTTCGCAGACCATAAATCTGGAACTCCCAGACCGGCAACTCCCCGGTTCGTGACTGCGGCGGCATGGTTTCTGTGCCTTGCCGCCGTCATGCAATTCATTGCATCGGTCTTCGCCATCATGCATTCAGTTTCGCCCGAGAGGCGGGCTGTTCTGGAAGCCCAGCATGCCGCGATGACCGGTAATAGGCCTAGCTTGGAGGCACTCCAAAACATTGACGTCATCACTGTGGTCTTGTCCGCATTGGTGACTGCTGGTGCTTACGCGCTGTTCAGTATCTTCTTGGTCAAGGGCAGGTCCTGGGCGCGGCTGGGTGCCGGAATCTTGGTGGCGTTGACGTTTATCCAGCTGGTGGGAGTCAGCTACCCAGAAGGGTTCACCACCTTGGCTCAAGTCGTTTGCGGCGTTCTGGCGATAGCCCTGTGTTATCTGCCTGAATCTAGCAAGTTCTTTGCAACTGTGAAGTCCTCCCGCTCCTAACCAGGGCTCCCGGCAACCGAAGAGTTGCTGTCCTGCGGGACGAGAATCAAAAACACCTTACCGTGAGTGCTTGCACCAGCAAGCTGCAATGCCTGCTCGCCCGACGCCGCCACGACAACCATCCCCTCAACGTTCTGGGCAGGTAGTAAGCCGCTGCTTGACTGTGCCAGTTCCGGTGTCCACAGGACAGGAACAGCGCTGGCAAGGATCTCGTTCTGTACGGGCCCGGTCATAGTTTCGGAGCGGCTGAGTACCACCGTCACCAATTGGCCTTGAGTCAGCAGGGAAAGAGTTGCCGGATCAGTGACACGAACGGGGACTGCTTGTGTCCCCGAAGGGGATCCGATCAAGAGCTCGTTCCCCAACATCGAGGCGTCAGTGAGGACTTCGCCCCGACGCACGGGACCGGATAGCTGGCGTCCCAGCCACACCGGCTGGCTGGTTATTGCAGGGGAGAGCGGCGCCGAGGCGAAGGCTCCGTCAGGAACTATGACAGGAGCGACGGCGGTCATCTTCACATCATGATGAGCCAGGGTATGCCCGGCAGGCAGGTCACGGACCGTCACCAAGACTTGGACGGTGGCCGGAGCTAAAGGGGTGAGCTGCTGGACGGCGATAGCAGCAGCTAGACAGAGAAGCAGCGCCGCCAGCAGTCTTCTGCGTCGTAGGGCTATTCGGCGCAACCTCTGAAAAATGTTCGGTCGCTTTGACCGATTCGACCAGTTACTCCACTGCCACGAAGGGCCCGGGTAGCCCTGAGAGTGTTGGGTGGTTCGGGCCGTCTTCATGAATCCACGTTAGGGATTGCGGCGGGCGGGTAAAAGGCTTATGCACCCGATTGTGGAGAACCTGGACGGTACAGATCCTGTGACGGAAGCAGTTCCCAAGAAGTAGTGACAAATGTGGTTGTTAGCTGCCTGCGCTTACCTTCGCTGGAGTCTTGGCGGCGTTGGAGGAGCTGGATGAGCCAGTGCCGGTCGTTCCAGCGTTGGAGGACCCGGCGTCTGCTGTGCTAGCCCCGGACTCTGAACTGGATGGACCAGATGTGGCAGCGGCAGGTACAGAGCTGGAGGTGCTGCGGGAATCGGTGCGGTAGAAACCTGAGCCCTTGAAAACAACCCCCACCGAGTTGAACTTCTTGCGAAGTGTGCCGCGGCATTCGGGGCAAACCGTCAAGGAGTCCTCGGAAAAGCTCTGCTGGATGTCAAAGGCATGGCCGCAATCTTTGCAGGCGTAGGCGTATGTGGGCACTGAAGTTCCTCCTGTGAACATGCTTTAGGGACCCTGTTATTGACAACTACACGGTTGGCAATCCATGGTCCCTAGAATGAATTCTATCACCGGGGATAAAACGTCAGAGCGGTGCGTGGCATTCCCGGGAGTGCAGGGTGGCACTATTCGCCTGCCAGCCAAGCAGTCCACCATCGCCTGTCAGCCGTTCGCTCCGCCTATCGGATCCTTTGAGTGGTCCACTGTTGAATGGTGCGCTGCCCCTAGCGGAATCCAAGCTGACGGGCTCAAGGCATAGTGCACAGGCATGTCCAAACTGTCGTAGGGAAGTGCACCGGCAGGCAGATATTCATCGTCGTAAATAACGGCAGCAAGTGGAACCCCGGAGACGCCAGCCAAGAATCTGTCGTAGTAGCCTCCACCTTGGCCAAGCCGGGTCCCTTCTGCGTCGACCGCCAAAGCAGGAACAATGATCGCCCGCAGCTGATTGTGACTGGACGCGGCACCGGTTCCTGCTACCAAGGCTTCGAATGGGATGCGTGCACCGAGCGGCTCCATGACGGGAGCCCAAGCACTTCTTACAAGCTCCACAGCTGAGTGCCACCGAACCCAGCTGAGCTGGAAATCGGGTTCGCAGACAGGGACATGGACGATGTACCCGGCCGCGGTACAGGCACGCAGTAGTTCCTGAGTCGGCGGTTCGTAACCGGTTGAAATATAGGCGCAAACCACCATTCCCGGGTGGTTTCCGGAAAGTGTCGCAAGCCAGTCCAGTGTGTTCTTCGTCAAGCTGACACCGACTGTGTTTGCGCTCAGAGTGTCTGCGGAGTCGCCGGACTGAACAGCTGCGGGACAGGCTGCCGCCCGCCGTCGTGCACGAATACGGGAGCGCAGGGAAACTTTGTCCATGGTGATCCGGCCGATCCAATCATTGCCTGAGGATTAGTGTCTAAGTCACTGTATCGGGGGATTTTGGCCGAGTTCGGTTACCCTTGGGGCATGACTTCTGCACAGCATGTACGCAAAGCGGTAATTCCTGCAGCCGGCTTGGGCACTCGATTCCTGCCCGCCACCAAGGCTATGCCTAAGGAAATGCTGCCTGTTGTTGATAAACCTGCGATCCAGTATGTGGTCCAGGAGGCCGTAAGCGCTGGCCTGACCGATGTCCTGATGATCACGGGGCGCAACAAGCGGGCGCTCGAGGACCACTTTGATCGTGTTCCGGTCACCGAGCAGCTGCTCGAGGAGAAGGGCGATACCGAACGTCTCGCCGCCGTCCAGCACGCCACTGATCTGGGCGAGATTCACTATGTTCGTCAGGGAGACCCCAAGGGCCTGGGCCACGCAGTGTTGCGTGCCAAGACTCATGTGGGCGATGAGCCGTTCGCTGTCCTGCTCGGCGATGACTTGATCGATGAGCGCGATGAACTGTTGACCACCATGATCGAGGTTCAGGAACGCACCGGTGGATCTGTCGTGGCCCTGATCGAAGTTCCTCGGGACAAGATTTCTGCTTACGGCTGCGCCGACATGACGGTTATTGACGGTGAAGATTATGTCCGGGTCAACCACTTGGTGGAGAAGCCCGCGGTGGAGGATGCGCCGTCGAACTTGGCCGTTATTGGCCGCTACGTGCTGCACCCGGCAGTCTTCGAGGTACTCGAGAACACCCCTCCGGGACGTGGCGATGAAATTCAGCTGACGGATGCGCTGCAGACCTTGGCCACGATGGAAGGAGAAGGTGGCGGTGTCTATGGAGTTGTCTTCTCGGGCCGTCGTTACGACACTGGCGACAAGCTCAGCTACCTCAAGGCCGTGGTGACCTTGGGTTGCGAAAACGAAGAGCTCGGTGCAGATCTGCGTGAATGGCTGGGCGAGTTCACAGCTGATTTGAAGGTCTAGCTGGGTGTGGGCGCAGGCCATCTGGCCGGTTAAGTTGGAATGCGGCGATTTGATCCTGCGCCCCATCAAGCTTCGCGATCAGGGTGAGTGGACGCGGGTTCGCGCACGAAACGCTGCTTGGCTTGAGCCGTGGGAGGCCAGTAGCCCTGCAGGCCCGGGTCAGCTTCCCACCTACGCCGGGATGGTCCGCGCCCTTAACCGGCAGGCCAGGGAAGCTGCTGCTCTGCCGTTCATCATCACGGAGCGGATTCCGGGCGTATCTAGGCCTGCCATTGTGGGTCAACTGACGGTTTCCTCGATTGTGTGGGGTTCTGCGATGTCGGCGACTCTGGGCTACTGGGTGGATCAAAGCCGGGCGGGCCGGGGAATTGTGCCGACGGCAGTTGCCATGGCCACCGACCACTGCTTTCAAACGTTGGGCTTGCACCGGATGGAAATCAACATCCGCCCGGAAAACACCGCGAGTCTGCGCGTCGTTGAGAAACTAGGGTTCCGTGACGAGGGCTTGCGCCCGCGGTACTTGCACATCAATGGGCGGTGGGCGGATCACAGGAGTTTTGCTCTGACGTCGGAAGAGGTCCCTGAAGGGATCCTCGCCAGGTGGCTGGCGCGGTGAACTCGGCTGCTGCGGTGAACTCGGCCGATAGCTGAGCCTGCCGGCCCAAGGAAAGCAAGTCGCGGAGTCAATGACGTCCTCTGACGTAAGAAATGACAGTTTTCGTGCCTTGGATGGCGACACACCGGCAGTAATGCTGGGAGGGGCATGTTTCCCCTTTAGGGTTGAAATGTGGCCGGACACGCGCAGTCGGTCCACCCAATCCAGCAGTTGCAGGAGACGTCAATGGAAAGCACTACTTCCGACGCCCACACCCACGTGGAGCCGGGACCTTCAACCGCCGTGCCCTCGGCAGCTCTGAAACCACTACAGATCCGTTGGGGCAGGACACTTTTTGCCTGCGTCGGCCTGCTTGCTCTATTGACTGCAGGGATCTCCGGAGCGTTGAACGTGTTTTCGCTGGGTTCGCCAGCCGTGGCATGGGCCGCATTGGCGGTTTTTGCTGGGGTCATCGTTGCCCTTCGGCTCTTGGCGGTGCGGGATCAGAACGCCCGGCGTTACGCCCGCGACGGAGCCTTGGCAGCAGCGCAGAGCGCCGTGGAAGAATCCACTGCTGAGGCCCCTGAGCCGCGTGAAACCACACTTTTTGACGGTGCTGAGGGAGCGCCGCCGGCACCCGTGCAGAAGCCGCTCACCGCAGAAGAGCTGCGTGCCGCAGCAATGCGGGTGGCCGCCAAGGGCAGCGCCGATGCCAAGTTGGCGCATACCCAAACCTTGGCCGAAGGCGAACTTGAAGCCGAGACCTGGGAACCCGTAGAGGTACCTGTCCCCGGTTACGTCACCGCAGCCCGGTCCTTGAGCCTAGAGAAGCCGCTGAATCTGCCGGAGGCGCCGAAGTCGGCCGGAACCTCCATCAAGGCCGATCAGGCCGGTGTAGGCGCAGCCTCCGGGCACGAAGGCGTCACGATTGTGCCGGATGTTCCGCTCGAGGCGGGCGAAGTTCCCGCCAAGACAGCACCTGCTGCGGCCGAACGCAGCCAGTATGCCTTGAACAATCTCGACGATGTCTTGCAGCGGCGCCGCGCCTAATATCGCTTCTTCAAACAGCCGGGTCCTTTTGGGCCCGGCTGTTTTGTTCTGCGTTCAGGCGTACTGTGAGCTTCATGGTGTTGATAGCTGTGGTGGGAGGAACCGGGCTTGCTGGGCGAGCCGTGGTCCATCATGCGGTTTCTGCCGGTCATCAAGTGCGCTCCCTGAGCCGTCATTTGCCCGCAGCGGAGCAGCAGATTGCGGGAGCGGAGTATGTTCAGGCCGACCTCCGCGCAGGAACGGGCGTGACGACGGCATTCGCGGGGTGGAGGTTGTCATTGACACCCTAAACGCCAGCTCTGGCGCTGCGTTGCGTGCCCTGCCGGTTACCTCGGGTGCCGTGCTCAATGCCGCTGCGCAGGCCGAAGTTCGCCGCTGCGTGCTGCTGACCATCGTCAATGCGGGGGAGTGCGCCATGGGGTATTACCAGGCGCAGGCTGCGCGAGCCCGTAGCTACGAAAAATCGAAGCTGACCACCACTGTGGTGGCGGCTACTCAGTTCCACAATCTGGTGGCCGGAATCTTCGCAGGTGGCGCAAAAATTGGTGTTATTCCAGCCTTCATGGGTGTTTCCGTCCAGCCAATTTCGACGGCGGATGTGGCAGCTGTGCTGGTGGCTGAGGCCCTGCGGGGTGGCCGCGAAAGTGAATATGTTCTTGCAGGTGGGCCCGCCGTTCATTCGATGCAGGAGCTGGCTCTGATGTGGAAGCAAGCTACTGGCAGCAAAGCTCTGATCTCGCCCATGCCGCTGCCGGGGTCCTTTGGTGCCTTTTTGAGGGCGGGGAAAAACTTGATTCCGGACCATGCCGTGGGTGAAGAATCTTTCGAAGCGTGGTTGGCTAAGCGACCCTAGGCCAAGCTGGCGCTCAGTCCTCAATTATTATTCACGGTTAAATCCGAATAAATGGAGTAGGGTGAAAATGTTGGTTTCGACACAACTTTTGGAGGAGAAATGGAACTCATTCCCGGCGGCACGTTGATCACGGCAACCCCAGAGGAGGGGCGTTTGCTGGCCATGACCATGGCACGCAAAAGTATTGGTGCCATCCAGCCCGATGGCGAAGTGCGCAAGGCCTTGCGTCCGGACTACGCCAATAACCCTGAATCGCTGACCCTGGCGGCGCAGGTGGTGGCCATTGAGTTTGGCACCGTGGCGGCCGCGAATAACTACTGGCGTAAGTAGCAGACAGCTGTCGATTCTCCTGCCTGGCTGCTGATTCCATGAACCAGAGGTTGTTTTTGGAATCAACAGCCTTGTGGGTTTATTCTGGAAAAATGGTGGCGAAGCTGGATTTTATGTCAGCGAGGCTGCTGTTTTGGGGCTATGGCGCAGTTGGTAGCGCGCTTCGTTCGCATCGAAGAGGTCAGGAGTTCGAATCTCCTTAGCTCCACTTTAAGAAAAGCCCCTCTGACTAGGCCAAACACCGGTTGGAGGGGCTTTTTCATCCCTCAAATTCACGGTTAAAATCGGTTTAGCGGCCAAAATGTGTGTACAGCCCGGGCGTGTCAGTGGCTTCCGCGATCGCCATCTTCGAGTCCCATATCTGGCCCCGATAAGGCGATTAAACGGGCCATATCTGGGGACTCGAGTGAGGGGATTCACGGTTAAAAGCGGCAACGGGCAGCAATCGTGCACCAACTCGCTTCGCCAAGGCCCTCAACTACCCAGTTCAGAGCCTCTATCAGTGTCTGTCGGAGTCAGACCGTAAGGCTATGGTTACCCCATGATCATCACAGCACTATTGGAAGTCATCGAGACTGGCGCGGTGGAGTCCACGTCCGTGGAATGCCAGGACTACACCGCCGGATTCGAGGAGCTCAGGAGGACCTTGCCCGAAGGTGTGAATCTGCTGAGCGTGCGACCCGAGCGGTAACCCCAAATCAAACACCACAAGCGCCCGATCTTGTCCGCGAGGAACAGGTACGGCGCTTTTGGTATGGTCAGGCTCGGTGGCTTGGCAGCTAACCCTGGCTTGGGGAGGTCTTCGTGGTTGTGGCTGTCATGTCAGGCCCTGACCCAGATGCTTAACCTCTGCGCGTCGGCGATGCTGACGGCTTGGACATTGCGTTTAGGTTTAGCGTTGACACCATTACACGGGTACATGGGCTCGCTGCTGAGACTGCCAGCTGCTCCCCGGCGTATGTAGAGTTGGCGCTTAGCTCCCGTAGATTTCTCGACGGACAAGCCCAAGCCCTTGTTCTCAGTATCAAACCCTTGACGGAGAATCCATTGTCTTTCCAAAATGCCAGGTATATCGTTAGGTATCGGTAAGTATCGTTCGCGATTGATTGAGGAGAGCACAATGCACAATAATTCATTCCCTGCAGGCGGATTCATGGGCAACAACTTTGACGGCATGTGGCAAGCCGTGGAGGAGTTTCGTTCGCGATTTGAAAAGCGATCCGGAACCCGCGCAGGCCGGGGTGAGCTCCGTTCGGCGGTGTTGGCCCTGCTTGCCGAACGTCCTATGCACGGCTACCAGATCATCCGCGAAATAGAGGAACGCAGCGGGGGCAATTGGAAGCCTAGTGCTGGTTCCGTTTATCCGACACTCCAGTTGCTGGCTGATGAAGGCTTGGTCAGTGCAGAAGAGTCCAACGGTCGCAAAATCTACTCGTTGACTGAATCCGGCCGGGCCGACGTCGCCAGTTCCGAGACGAAAACACCGTGGGACTCCGCCAGTCCGGTATCCGGTGGTGGCTTCGCAGCGCTCCCCAAGGCCGGAGTGGAGCTCGCTCAGGCTGCGGCACAAGTGGGACGTACCGGCTCACCGGAGCAGATTGAGGAAGCAGTTCAAGTACTCAAAGAAGCACGACGCCGGCTCTATTCGATCCTCGCCCAAGACTGACAAGACTCGCAAAGGTGACATCGGTCCGCCAGGAGAAAGCGAAATTCCGCACCGGCGCGCGTCTACACCGCGCCCGCTACCGACGAATTCTGAGGTTTGCTGCATGGCATTTGGTCGTGACGTGGTGGTTTGAACTCTTCCTCCCTCGTATCTGGCTGGGCAAGATTGCCGAACGCAATCGGGCGCAGCGGATGCGGCGTTTTGCGCGGCGTTTCCATAATCTGGCAGTGGATCTCGGTGGCTTGATGATCAAGGTGGGGCAGTTCATGTCCTCCAGACTTGATGTGCTCCCGCCGGAGATCACAGCCGAACTTGAGGGCCTGCAGGATGAGGTCCCGCCTGTCCCGTTTGCCGCCATCCGGGCATTGGCGGAGACCGAGCTGGGCGCCCCGCTGGAAACGCTGTTCGCTTCGGTGGACCCGACACCCATCGCGGCGGCCTCCCTCGGCCAGGCGCACCGGGCGCAACTGCGTCCAGACGATGCTGATGACACTGGACTGGACGCTGTGGTGTTGAAGGTACAGCGTCCCGGTATTGATGAAATCGTCGCGATTGATCTGGCTGCACTGCGGAAAGTAGGCCGTTGGCTCAGTCATGTGCGTCTCGTGTCGGATCGGGCAAACGCCCCGGCCCTAGTTGAGGAGTTCGCCACGACCAGTCGACAAGAGATCGACTACCTGAACGAAGCGGCGAATCTGGAACGCTTTGCCGAGGACTTCGCTACCGATCCGCGTGTAAGAACTCCAAAGGTGGTCTGGGAGCGAACGACGCGCCAGGTACTCACGCTTGAAGACGTCACGGCCATCAAGATTACTGACTCCCAACGACTTTTGGCTGCGGGCATAGATCCGGTCAAGGTTGCCCCAGTCTTCGCGGAAATCATGTTTGAGCAGTTGTTTACGAACGGCTTTTTCCATGCTGATCCGCACCCCGGCAACATCTTTGTCACGCCAAATCCAGAGCCGTCTGCGGAACACCCTTGGACCGTGACGTTCATAGATTTCGGCATGATGGGTGAGGTTTCGGCCCAGACGCGTAGTGGCCTGAGGAAGTTGTTGATTGCGGCTGCTGGCCGTGATGGGAAAGGCTTGGTCTCGGCGATCAGCGACGTGGGTGTGCTGGTGCCATCGGCCGATTCGGCGGCGCTTGAGCGTGCCATGACCGAACTCTTTGCCCGTTTTGGTGGGATGGGATTTGCCGAGTTGAAGGAGGTGGACCCGCATGAATTCAGCGATTTCGCGGCGGAATTTGGCGATGTGGTCCGCTCGCTGCCGTTTCAACTACCGGAGAACTTCTTGCTCATCATCCGGGCAATGTCCCTGACCTCTGGGGTATGCAGCTCGTTGGATCCCCGGTTTAATCTGTGGGATTCGGTAGAGCCCTTTGCGGCTCAGCTCTTGCATGATGAGCGCGGCAATCTGGTGCGCGACGTCGCTAAAGAAGCGTTCGACGTCGCATCTCTCACCTTGCGCCTGCCCAAACGCGTAGACGCGTTGCTGAGTCAGCTCGAGGAGGGTTCCCAGACGGTGGCCAACCCACGCCTGGAGCGACATCTGGTGCGGCTGATCCGAATCACGCAAGGTGGGGTAGCCGCCGTCGTATTTGCTGCATTGCTCATATCGGGAGCAGTGATTAGAGCCGAAGACTTGGTGCTGGGGAACGTGCTCATGATGGTCTCGGCGGTGCCGCTCCTTCATAGTCTGTGGAGTGCCCGAAGCTTACGCTGACGAGGCCAAAGCAAAGCTCTAGCGGCCATGATGATCGCCACTGCGGCTGCCGCCGTTGATGCCGCGACAACGCTATCGGTCCACCGTGCCGTATCGTGCGAGCCTCCGCTAGTAACGATGGGCGCAATCAAGTACATGGACAAAAAGTAGCCCATCAAGGTTGAGCCGGTCAGGGACAGACACGCGACTGACGCGGTTCGTAGCTTCCGCCACCATAGCCAAGCCAGGGCAAGCAGACCGAGCAACCCGATATGGCCAAGGGCCCACATGTTCTGTAGAGGAGACGGTGTGCCGTCGATCCCTGAGTTGAAGGCGTGCGTTCCCAAAACCGCGAAGGTGGCTGCAACAACGATTGCAATCCCGAACTCCCCGATGGCGACTATGGAATATCGGCCCTTGGCGATCTTAGGCGCGAGTAGGATGCCGATGGCCATGACCACAACGGCGAAAGCCTGGATCAGGATCCCCACACCGAAAAACTGAGCTGTGGTCCCAATGCTTAGGGTCTGCCCAAGATTTAGTTGACAGGTTGTTGTCATTGGCGTCGGCGAAAGCGGCCAGAATATGCGCGCCATGGTGGACGTCTCCGGGACGGGTCGCTACGGCACCCCGAGGACATTGCCCAGGCCGCCTCGTTCTTGTTGAGCTCCCAAGCCTCCTTCATCACCGGCACTGATCTGCTGGTCGATGGCGCAGTGGTTGCCGCTGTACGCTCCGGCGCGCTCTCGCTCGACTCGCTCGGCTAACTTGTTGGGCGGCCGAGCCGGATATCGGTTCCCTTGACTAGCGTTTGTCTAGCGCTCCACCCTCGAAAACCTCGGGGTGGGGCGCTTTTTTCTTGCGTCGATGCAAGCTGGCGGGGGAGGGTGCGTACTCCGTAACACTCGGTCTGGACCTCATGGCAAGCGCAATCCGACTCACAGTTGTTTTGATTAATTCAAAACAACTGCTAGAATGGAGGCATGGCAATGGATCCGGAGCAAGAGGTTTTGGCAGGGCGGCTTAGGTCGGCCCAGCTGAAGGTGACGGCACCCCGGATAGCGGTTCTCGGCGTTTTGAACGGCCGCGGCCATCTTGATGCGGACTCTGTATTCTCCGCTGTTGCCACCCAGTTGCCGAAGGCCTCCCTGCAAGCGGTCTACGGCGTGCTGGCAGCCCTGGCGGCGGCCGGCCTGGTGCGCAAGATTGAACCGGCAGGCTCGGCGGCGCTCTACGAAGCCCGCGTGGGGGATAACCACCACCACATGGTCTGCCTGAACTGCAAACGCGTCGAAGACGTGGACTGCGTTGTCGGGGAGAGTCCCTGCCTGACGCCGTCGGCCATGAATGGTTTTTCCATCAAGGTTGCAGAAATCACCTTCTGGGGCGTTTGCTCCAGCTGCCAGATGGCCCAGGCCGCCGCGCAACCGGCCACCTTGTAACAGCCCTCCGCGAACGCGGCCATTACTGTACCCGCTGCCCACGCGGCCCAGCAGCCGCATGGCATTTTTGCCCCGCCGGCCCAGCCGCCCACATGGCGCGATGACGCGCGCCACGAACCCAACCACAGGAGTTTTCCATGACCAGCTTTTTGCACCAGCAACCCGGTGTCCGCTTCTTTCAGAACAAGGAAGCAAATGGCGGCGGATCAACCGCTGATACCCACCAGGCCCTCGGCGGATCGTACGTCACTACCAGCGCACCCCGCACCCGCCTGGCAGGCAGCTACGTGTCCGGCGCTGCACCCCGTGCCAGCCGCCCGGGCAGCTACGTGACCACCAACGCCGAGCTTGCCGGTCCCGCCGGCAGCTACACCTCCAGCGCCAAACACGCATAACAAGCGAGCAACATGGCTGACTGTGGCCGCCTTTGGGGGTGCGCGAACCCGCCACTGAAGCCCGCATCGCTGATGCCTCCTCCTCCGTTCAGTCAATAGACTGGGGACATATGGAGGCCCTGACATTCACACGAAGCGGGAGCCGGTCCGAGGCCGGCTCCCGCTTCATGCTGGGCGGAATCCTCGCTCTCCTTATGATTCTCGGGATGCTCGCCATGCATGGCGAGCATTTGGGCAGCTCCAGTTCCCAAAGCACGACGGCGCATGTCCTCGCCACGCACGTCCCCGGCTCGTACGTCCCGGCCACGCACGGGGCGAGCACGTCGGCGGTAGTCGTTTTCAACCATGCGGTTTCCGGCGTCGCCGGATCCGGCGACGCCGCGGCTCATTCGTGCGCCAACTGTGCCACGGATGAACTCTCGATGGTCGCGAACTGCCTTGCCGCCGTCGTACTTGGCTTCCTGCTGCTCCTGCCAATAATGGGGGAGGGGCGGCTGTTGCGGCGGCTGCGTGCCGGACCTCAAAGCCACACGATGGCACTGCCGCTGCCAAGTACCCCGTCGTTGCAGATGTTGTGCATCAACCGGTCCTGAGGTGTGCGGACCCGGGCATACACTGCCCCTGCGGTCCTGCATTTTTGTGACAGATGGCCGTTGCCCACACGGGAATCGGCACCGATTGATCGAGAAAGCACACACCATGACCAAGCACATCACCCGCCGCACAGCCCTGTCCGGAATCATCGCCGCAGCGGCGGCAACCATTCTGTTCGTCGCAGGCTGCTCGGCACAGGCACCCGAGTCAGCGTCTTCCACCCCGGCCGGGGCACAAAACCTGATCGCCGAGCTCGGCTTCAGCGGCAAGAACGCCAAGGACATCATCACCGAACTGGACAGGCTGCCGCTGGCCGAACGCTCCACCGAATTGATGGCATCGATCCGGCCAGACTTCCTGGTCCTCAAGGACGCGGCGAACCGTGAAGCCTCCGTGCCCATGCCTGAGGACGAGTTTTATGTATCGGTGGCCCCATACGTGAGCCAGACCCACGGATGCCACTTTCACAGCCTCACCACCTGCGTGGGGGAGCTGGCGAACCAGTCGGTGGATGTCGAAGTCACCAACGACGCGACCGGCGAGGTCATCATGAAGAAGGCCGTGCAGACTTACGACAACGGCTTCATGGGACTGTGGCTGCCGCGCGGCATCGCGGCCACACTCGTCGTCACCCATGACGGCTTGACGGCAACGCAGCAGCTCTCCACGAAAGCCGACGACGACGCCACCTGCGTGACCACGGCTCAGTTGAGCTAACCCTGCGGCGCCGCCGCGGAGGGATGCAGCAGCGGAGTGAGGCTGGCGCGACCGTTGCGGAAAGTTCGGTCTCGGTGCGCCAAGCCCTGTTGCTGCCAGCGCCGGGGGCGTAGCGTCGTCCCATGGACTGGAAACTGGAACTCATATTTGTGCCCGTATCTGACGTGGACCGGGCCAAGGATTTTTACGTTAACAAGGTCGGTTTCAATGCCGACTACGACGAGCGGCCCGGCGGCGGCATCCGCTTTGTGCAGCTCACCCCGCCCGGTTCGGCCTGCTCCATCACCATTGGCGAGGGGCTCAATGATGCGCCTCCCGGCACTGCGCCCATGATGCAGATTGTGGTCTCCGACATTCAAAAAGCCCACGACCAGCTGGCCGCCAATGGTGTGGACGTCAGTGATGTGACGGTCCTGGAGTGGGGCCACTTTGTCTACTTCGCCGACCCCGACGGCAACAAGTGGGCGCTGCAATACCTCCCGAACCGCCCCAACGGCTGAGGCTAAACGGCTAAACATTCCACGCACGACGGCGGCACGAACCTTGCCCCGCCGGCCTGCGGCCATGCCCTGGCCGAACGGCCAATTGTGACGCCTGCCATAAAAACCTCTTGACAGTGCGCCGTTGGCAATTCATGATGGTACTCACAAGCAAATTGTTAGCGCTCACAATTTTGAGTCCACACACTCCCAAGACAGCCGGGGCGGACTTTCAGCGCGTTCCAACAAGTGTCAAAGAACCACCGGCGGCCACGTCCGAATGGTCATTTTGACGTGCTTGCCATGTCCTCCTGCAGCCGCTTTTGCGGCGGTTCCAGGCTTCACACGAGTACAACGGAGTTCACGTACATGAGATCCAAAATCGTCGCATCGGCCCTGGCGGGGGCGTTGATGCTTGCTTCCCTGGGGCTGGGCGCCATACCCGCCCAATCCGCCGACGACCCGGCCGGAACCGTCACCGACGGGCTCACCGCCTGGTACAAACTTGATGAAACTTCCGGAACGGCCGCCGCGGATTCCACCGGCACCAACCCCGCTGCGCAGCTCAAGGGCGCTGCAGCCTTTGCCGCCGGTGAAGGCGTGAAGCTCGACGGCGGCACCTCATACGTCGCGCTTCCCAATGACCTGCTGGCCGGCCACGACGCCGTCTCCATTTCCTATGATGTCTGGATCGACGCCGACCAGGGCGGGCAGTACTTCATCTACGGACTGGGCAACACCACCTCAGGTGCAGGCGACGGCTACCTGTTCAACACCGGAAACTACAACCGGGCCACCATCGCCTCCGGCAACTGGTCCACCGAACAGGTCACGGGAACCTCCGGGAAGAACTTGGACCGCGGGCGCTGGGTCCACAGCACCTACACCCAGGTAGCCGGCACTGGCGTGCTCTATACCGATGGTGTCGAAGTGGCCCGCAACGCCGCCGTCACCACCACTCCGGCATCCATTGGCGGGGGCAAAACCAGCGCCAACTACCTGGGCAAGTCCGTCTACCCGGGAGATAAAACCCTGAAAGGCAAGATGCGTGACTTCCGCATCTATGACCGCGCTGTCACGGCCGCCGAGGCAGCCCGGCTGGCGCTTCCCGTCAACCAGGATTACGTCGCCGCCGACAAGGCAGCCATCGATCTGGGCGACCTGACTGCCGTCGTGAGCTCCATCAACCTGCCCACCCGCGGTGCAGGCGGCTCGGCCATCAGCTGGGCCACCAGCGCCCCGGCCAGCATCAGCGAGACCGGCGCCGTGACGCGCCCCGCACCCGGCGAGCCGGATGCGGAAGTGACCCTGACCGCGTCCATCACCCACGGTTCGCTGACGGAAACCGCGACGTTCCAAGCCACCGTCAAGACCGGCTCCGGGGCAGATGCCGATGCCATCGAAGAATCCGTGGCCGCACTGGAAGTGGTCAATCTCGGTGATGTCCGCGGCAACCTGAACCTGCCCGGACATGGACGCAATGACACATGGGTGAGCTGGACGTCGTCGAACCCTGCAGTGATCTCAGAAGATGGCACAGTTGTCCGTCCTGCCCGCGGAACCGGCGACACCTCCGTGACCTTGACGGCCACGGTGGAGCGCAATGGCGTGGAGGGCACCCGGGAGTTCACGGCAGTCGTCCGTGAAGCCGCCGCACCGGTGGAGTACGCCGGCTACGCGTTCAGCTATTTCAAGGGGGAGGGCAGCGCCACCGGCGAACAAATCTACTTTGGCAAGAGCGTGGGCAACAACCCGCTGCAGTGGGAAGACGTCAACAACAGTGAACCCGTGCTGACTTCCACGATGGGAGAAATGGGCGTTCGCGACCCCTTCATCATCCGTTCCCCCGAAGGCGACAAGTTCTACATGATCGCGACCGACCTGAAGATCAACGGCAGCGGCGACTGGGGCAAGGCCCAGACGTGGGGCAGCCGCAACCTGATGGTGTGGGAATCCAATGACCTGGCCACCTGGTCGGAGCAACGATCCGTGCAGGTTTCCGGTGAAAGCGCGGGCAACACCTGGGCCCCCGAGGCCTACTACGACGACGAACTTGGCGCCTACGTGGTGTTCTGGTCTTCCAAGATATACGCCACGGCCGACCACTCAGACGGCAACAACAACCGCATCATGTATGCCACAACGCGCGACTTCGTGACCTTCTCCGACCCCGAGGAGTACTACAACCCCGGCTACCAGGTCATCGACACCACCATGATCAAGGACAACGGCAACATCTACCGCTTCACCAAGGATGAGCGCAATCGCACTGCTGATTCGCCCGAGGGCAAGACCATCTTCATGCAGCGAGGCGCCGGCATCCTAGACGCGGACTCCTTCACCACCCTGGCAACGGGAATTGGCGAGGGCACCATCAGCGCAGGCGAGGGCCCCACCGTGTTCAAATCCAACACGGAAGAAAAGTGGTACCTGTTCATCGACGAGTTCGGCGGACGCGGCTATGTTCCGTTCGAAACCACCGACCTCGACAGCGGCCAGTGGACACCGTCCGGCGATTACAAGATGCCCACCGCACCGCGCCACGGCAGCGTCGTCCCGGTGACCGCCGCCGAGATGGTTGCGTTGGCAGCCATCGGCCAGCCGGTGGTCACACCGACCGCCACGCCGAGCCCGACGGCGGACCCCTCACCGAGTGCCACCACGGAGCCGACGGTTGAGCCGACGACGGAGCCGACCACCAACCCGACCACGGATCCCACCGCTGACCCGACGGAATCGGCAAGCCCGACGGCGTCTGCCACCCCGGGTGCCACGGATTCGGCACACGCCACAACCAAGCCCGGCTCTGCCCCCGCACCAAGTACGGCGGCATCAAACACGGGGGGCCCAACAACGGGGGGCCCAAGCACCGGAGTCGGCGATGGTCTTGCCAGCACCGGCTGGAATCAGGCTGCGCTGGTGTCGGTTGGCGGGCTGGCACTGCTGGCCGGACTCTTCCTGGCCATGCACAGCCGCCGGAAGCAAAACCGGTACTAGCCCCACCGCATGTTCGGCTGCGCGGACCGGTTGTCCGGTCCGTGCAGCCGAACAAACAAGGCACACGCACCACACCCATCTCCCTACTGCAACGCGCCCAAAATCCCTGCGTCAGGAGCAAGAAATGCCCATTTTCAATTCGGCACAGCCAGGTCTCAACGTCACCGGAAGCCAGCCGTCACACCCGCTGTTGAGCAGGCGATCGCTCCTGCGCGGGGGTGTTGCGGCCGGGATCGGTGTGGCCGGGGCGCCGCTGCTGGGAGTCAGTGCGCTGGCCGGCGTTGGACAGCTCGCCGTCCAGTCGACGGTTGCCACCCGGCCCGCCGCACACAACCCGCTGGTGCTCCAGCGCGCCGACCCGTACGTCCTGCGCCACACCGACGGCCGCTATTACTTCACCGGATCCGTCCCGGAATATGACAGGGTTGTGCTGCGCTCATCGGACACCTTGGCGGGGCTGTCCACGGCGACGGAAAAGGTGGTGTGGCAACAGCCCTCCAGCGGCTCCATGGCAGGGTTCATCTGGGCCCCTGAAATGCCCCGGATCGGTGGCAAATGGTACATCTACTTTGCCGCCAGCGACTCCGGCGACGTCTGGCACATCCGCATGTACGTGTTGGAAAACTCTTCCGCCAATCCCATGGAAGGGACCTGGAAGGTGGCCGGGCAGGTCCACACCCCGGCCAATTCCTTCGCCCTGGATGCCACCACCTTTGAACACGAGGGCACACAGTATTTGGTGTGGGCGGAGAAGAACCCGGAAAGCAACCTTTACATTGCCCCGCTGCTGACCCCCACCAAGATTGGCCCACCCGTCGAAATTGCGGTGCCCACGCTGCCGTGGGAGGTCATCGGCTTCAAGGTCAATGAGGGTGCCGCGGTGCTCAAGCGCAATGGCCGCATCTTCATCTCCTATTCCGCCAGTGCCACAGACGCGAATTACTGCATGGGTCTGCTCTCCGCGGACAAGAACGCGGACCTCCTCGATGCAACATCGTGGGCCAAGGCCCCGGAGCCCGTCATGAGTTCCTCCACGATCACCGGACTCTACGGCCCGGGCCACAACAGTTTCACCCTTGACGACGACGGATCCACCGACATGGTTGTCTACCATGCCCGCGACTACAAGAACATTGTGGGCGATCCCTTGTTCGATCCCAACCGCCATGCACGCCTGCAGCGGCTCTACTGGAAAGCCGACGGCATGCCTGACTTCGGCATCCCGGTGGGAGAGGGCATCATGCCCAGCAGATTGCAGCTGGCGTCGTCATTGACCAAGCATGTGGGCATCACCGACGCCGCCGCCATAGTGGCAGGGCCCGATGCGCCCTTGGCCTCCACCCAGTTCCGGCTGGTGCCTGGTTTCGCCGGGCCCAAGACGATAGCGCTGGAAGCTGTGCTCAAGCCGGGCTGGTTCCTCGCCGCACGAGGAGGCGCCGTCACCTTGGAACCGCACACCGGAACAGTGATCTTTGCCGACTCGGCCAGCTTCAACAAGCGCCCGGGCCTGTCCAACAACCAGGGCACCTCGCTGGAAGTGGCGCGGACGCCGGGAAACTTCCTGCGGGCAGGGACCGGGTTGGACAGCGGCACTGCCAAGACCTCCGGCGACAGGAGGATGGCCACGTTCTTTCTGCGCTGATTCCTTCAGCGTTCGCCGCTGTGCGCCCGGACTGTGCGCCCGGACTGTGCGCCCCGGCATCCAGAACAACACAGTCCAGCACCACACCACCGAAACAGTATGTCGCTACTCGACGATGAGGAAACATGTTAAATATGCCACCACCTGCACCATCCCCAACCGCCCGCCCACGAACCACCAGCACGCGCAGCCGCGTGGCCGGCGGCGCCGCCGTCCTGGCCCTGGCCACCCTGCTGGGATCGGCCGCCCTGCCCGCCTCGCTGAACCTGCCCACCGCTGCCGCCGCGGAAAACCCGTCCGGCAACAGGGTGCTGACCATTGATTCGGATGCGGCCGGCCCGGAGATTTCCCCCACGCAGTACGGCATCTTCTATGAGGACATCAACCAGGCGGCCGACGGCGGCCTGTACGCCGAGCTGATCCGGAACCGCTCCTTCGAGTTTTCCCGCGTGGACCATTCCTCCTTCAACTCCATGACGGCCTGGGATATTGCCCAGCGCGGCGGGTCCGAGGGCACGGCCACGGTGGTTGACGATGCGCAGCGGCTCAACGAGATGAACCGCAACTATCTCTCCCTCAACCTGACCAAGACGGCAGTCAACGGCGGCACGGCCATCCGCAACACCGGGTTCAGCGGAGGCCAGGCCTACGAGGCGGGCAAGAGCTACAACTATTCCGTCTTCGCCCGCACCACCGCACCGGAGGGGACGCCCCTGAGCGTCAACCTTGAGAACGCTGCGGGCGACGTGCTCGGCACAACAGCCGTCACCGTCAAGGGCGATGGCTGGGCCAAGTACACCGCCCAGGTCACCGCCACGGCAAGCACGACGTCGGGCCGCCTCACCACCATTGCGACCGGCACGGGCGAGCTCAAGCTGGACATGATCTCCCTCTTCCCCCAGGACACGTTCATGGGACGCGAGAACGGACTGCGCCAGGACTTGGCCCAAAAGGTCGCCGACCTTGACCCCGGCTTCTTGAGGTTCCCGGGCGGCTGCGTCACCAATACCGGCGGCACCTACGGCGCCTACACGGAAGCCAACGGCTTCCCCCGTGACCGGGTGTACCAGTGGAAGGAAACCATCGGCCCGGTGGAGTCCCGCCCCGCCAACAAGAACTTCTGGGGTTACAACCAGACGTACGGCTTGGGCTACATGGAGTACTTTGAGTACGCCGAAGACATGAAGTCGGAGCCGCTGCCTGTGGTTTCCGTCGGCCTGACGGCGTGCGGGCAGGAAAATTATGCCAGCGACGCTGATGTGGACCGATACGTCCAGGACACGCTGGACCTGATTGAATTCGCCAACGGCGGTATAGACACAGTGTGGGGCGCCAAGCGAGCAGAATTGGGCCATCCCGAACCGTTCAACCTCAAGTACATCGGCCTGGGCAACGAGGAAGGCTACGCCAAGTACTTCGAGAACTTCCCCAAGTTCCGTGACGCCATCACCGCCAAGCACCCAGAAATCAAGATCATCGGCACCTCGGGAGCCATCTCTTCAGGCCAGTGGTTTGATGATCTCTGGGACTACTCCCGGGAACAAAAGATGGACATGGTGGACGAGCACTACTACAACGACCCGGAATGGTTCCTGCGCAACACCACCCGTTACGACAGCTATGACCGCAACGATCCCAAGGTGTTCCTGGGCGAGTACGCATCCAAGGGCAATGGCGTCAACAACGCCCTGGCCGAAGCCGCCTACATGACGGGTCTGGAACGCAACGCCGACGTGGTGCAGATGGCCTCCTATGCTCCGCTGCTCGCAGCCGAGGGCCACACCCAGTGGACCCCGGACATGATCTTCTTCGACAACGGCAAATCCTGGACAACCCCCAACTACGATGTCCAGAAGCTGTTCATGAACAACGTGGGCAACTCCGTGGTGCCCAGCAAGATCACTGCCGCCCCGGTGGTGCAGACGCCCATGACCGGCAAGGTGGGCCTGTCCACCTGGCTCACCAGCGCCGCATACGACGACGTGTCGGTCACCGCTGCTGATGGCACGGTCCTGATGACGGACGATTTCTCCAACGGAACAGACCAGTGGACCGGCAACGGCAACGGAAACTGGGCCGTCGCCGACGGTGCCTACGTCCAAGGCAGCACCACCACCGAGAACACCATGATCACGGCCGGGGACAGCTCCTGGAACAACTACACGTTCGAGACCAAGGCCACCAAGCTCGCAGGTGCCGAAGGCTTCCTTGTTGGGTTCGGTGTCGAGGGCAATGACGACTACTACTGGTGGAATCTGGGCGGCTTCAACAACACCCGCTCCCTCGTGGAGAAGGCCACCGGCGGGACCAAGACCAATGTGTTGGAAAAGAACACCCGCATTGTGACCGGCCAGAGCTACGACATCAAGGTTGAGGTAACGGGCCGCACCGCCAACCTGTACCTGGATGGCGAACTGTGGGGAACCATCAATGAAGAAGCCGTCGACCCGGTGTACCAGGTCGTCACCCAGGACGACGCAACGGGGGACACCGTGGTCAAGGTGGTCAATGCAGCCCCCTACTCCGCCAAGGTGGACGTCAAGGTCGGCGGTGGACTGAAGGTTGCAGCCGAGGCATCGGTCACTACATTGGTGGGCACCAGCCCCACCAACATGAACCAGTCGGAGACTGTCTTTGCCGCCGCCTCCAACGCCTTCACGTACCAATTCGAGCCGAGCTCGGTGACGTTCCTGCGCCTCAAGTCGGCCACCGATGTCCCGGAGCCGACGGAAACGCCGGCACCCAGCGAGTCGCCGGATCCCACCACGTCGCCGGAGCCAAGTGATGTAGGGTCCACGCCGGCACCAACGCCCTCCGCAGGGGGAACACCTCCGGGGGCAGGCACTCCGGCCGGAACGAAAACGGCCGCGAGCAGCAGCGCCGGGGACAATTCAAGGGATGACAACCTGGCCCAGACCGGAACCACGGCGGCAGCCCTGGCCTGGCTTGCCGGGGGACTCGCCTTGGCGGGTCTGGGGATTGTGGTGATTGGCCGCCGTCGGGCTTCACGGCACCAGTAACCAGCACCGGCAATAACTGAACCCTGGACCCTGAAAAGGAGGGCCGCAGCAACAGCTGCGGGCCTCCTTTTGGTACGCCCAGCATGGGCATTTGCTTGGAGGTGAAAGTCCTCTGGAGGAGAAGGTGGTTTAACTTCTAGTCGATGGCAACTGCGTCACCGTGAGGTGGGGTGGGAAGGAAGCCGGAGGCGAATCCCTGCACCGAGGGACACGAACCGCATAGAAGGCATGCTGGTTGGGGTAAGCCAGCACGAGATGGTGATGCCCGTTCCACCGAAACGGTCAGTGTGTAGATGCGGCGGCGGCAGGGGGAAAGTAAATGTTCTTATCTGGGGAGGTCTGTCCCAGTGCGCCACCTGTTTGTTGGGTGGAGCGGTGCGGCTTTAAGGGTCGTTACTGATGGGGCAGAAGTCAGCCGAGGCCATAGTACCTACCGGAATTTTGTTGTTGGTGGGGAAGGGCTGAACGTTGGGAATTGATGTTTTGAAGCGGTATTTCTCGTGTTCACATTTGGATCGCAGCCAACCCACGAGCGTGGTGGGACAGAGAGTGTTAGGAGGGACCGGTGAATCCGGGAGTGCCCCTTTCTGTGCGTAGTGATGAACCGGCGGGTATCGGGGATGACGTCAGGGATCAGCAGGATCTCTGGGAGAAGATTTTCTCTCGTGAGAATCTGATGGTCGCGTTGAAACGTGTTGAGCGTAATCGTGGTGCTGCCGGTGTTGACGGGCTGGGTGCGGATGAACTCCGTGCCTGGTGCCTGGAACATTGGGCGCAGACCCGTGAAGCGTTGGATACGGGTACTTATGCGCCGTTGCCGGTGCGGCAGGTGATGATTCCGAAACCTGACGGTGGGGAACGGATGTTGGGGGGTGCCGTCCGTGTTGGATCGGTTGATTCAGCAAGCAATCGCGCAAGTTCTTTCCCCGGTCTTTGATCCGGGGTTCGTGTCGGTCTCGTATGGGTTCCGGCCGGGTAAGAGCGCCCATGATGCTGTGAAGGTCGCCCAAACGGTGATTTCTCAGGGGTATCGGTGGGTGGTTGAGGTTGACCTGGATGCGTTCTTTGACCGGGTGAACCATGACGTGCTCATGGCCAGGGTTGCGCGGAAAGTGAAAGACGCGCGGGTTCTGAAATTGGTTCGTCGCTATCTTGAAGCGGGAATCATGGCCAACGGTGTGCGTAGGGAAACGACGGATGGAACCCCGCAGGGGTCGCCATTGCCTCCGTTGCTTTCGAACGTCATGTTGGATGACTTTGATCAAGTGTTCTGGGGTCGTGGGCACCGTTTTGTGCGGTATGCCGATTAATGCTGACTTCAGCATTAATCGGCATATGTAGAGTTCCGGATTATGCCGACCATCGTTTGGTGCCCTGCTTGATTTGGCGGTTTCTGGGGTTGGGTGGTCGGCATAATCCGGGGAGCTCAGAGCCGTGCCAGGAAGTCGAGCAGTTCATCGGGCGCTTGGTAGCGTCCGGCCCCGGTCTCGGCATTCTGGGCTGGTGCCAGTCGTGCGAGGGCTTTTTCTTTCAGGCTCATGTCGGCGTGCAGGTAGATCTGGGTTGTCTCGGTCGATTCGTGGCCGAGCCACATCGCTATGACACTCAGGTCCACGCCGGCATGGAGGAGCAGCATTGCCGTGGTGTGGCGGAGCGTGTGCGGGGTGACGTTTTTGGCCGCCAGGCTCGGGCACGCCTTGGTTGCTGCACCGGTGTGCTTCTTGAGCAGCTTGGCGACCGCGTCGCGGCTGAGCCTGGTGCCCCTCCGGCTTGGAAAGAGTGGCCCTGAGGGGTCTGTTCCCCGTTCCGGGATCCAGTTATTCAGGATTGCGACCGTGGGTTTCGTCAGTGGGGTGTCACGGTCCTTGCGACCCTTGCCGTGGCAGTGGAGATGTGCGCCAGCGCCCAGATGGGTGTCCGCCACGGTCGCTGCGGTCAGTTCGGAGACCCGCAACCCGGTATGAACAGCCACGTGCAGCAGCGCATGATCGCGCCGGCCCGTCCATGATTGGGTGTCAGTGGCATTGATGAGGGCCTCGGCTTCAGCGGCTGTGAGGTAGGCGACCACGGCCCGGTCGGTGCGTTTGGCAGGGATGCTCAGAACCCGGGCGATCGTGGCGGCCTGTTCGGGGCTGCGGTAGGAGGCATAGCGGAAGAATGATCGGATGGCGGCCAGGCGGGTATTCCTGGTCGCCACTGAGTTGCCGCGGGCGGCCTCAAGGTGGGTGAGGAAAGCAGCAATTGTTTCCGATCCAAGGTCCTCCATGGTCAGTTGGTGGGCTTCGCGGCCTACCTGTTCGGAGGCAAAACGAAGCAGGAGAATGAACGTGTCCCGGTACGAGGCGACAGTGTGGGCGCTGGCGTTGTGCTCGCTGATGAGTTTGTTGGCGAAGAAGCCCTGCAGCAGTGTTGAGAGTTCAGTCATCGCAGGTCCCTCCGATCAGCCCGGTGATGCGGTTGGCGGCCAGTTCCATCAGCTCAGGCGCACCACTGAGGTACCAATACGTGGATTTAGGATCAGCGTGTCCGAGGTAGGCGCTGAGGAGTGGCAGTTTTGCCTGGACGTCCTCGCCGGATCGGTACCAGTCCAGCAGTGTCCCGGTGCTGAAGGAATGCCTGAAATCATGCAGGCGGGCCTGCCTGGATCCGGGCATGGAGTGGATGCCCGCCAGTTCGCGCAGCCGGGTGAAAGTGCTGCTGAGATTGGTGACATGGAGCCTGGTGCCGCGGCCGCTGATGAAGAACGCCGTGGTGGTCGTCGTGGTCCGCAACCGGTCCCGTTCTCTGGCATACGCTTGGAGCGCGGCGAGCGTGGTTTCATGGATGGGCACGTCTCGTGACTTGCCGAACTTACTGTCTTTCACCAGCAGCATCCCGTTTTCGACGTCGATGTCGGCATCGTTGAGCCGGCAGGCCTCGCCCGTCCGCAGGCCCGAGACACTGAGCAGGGCCAGAAACGTTGCATAGGTGTGGCAGCGCAGTGCGGGCTGTAGGGAATTCGTCGCTTCCAACAGAGCCGCGACCTGCCCCGGGGTGTAGAGATGCGGCGTCACGCGGCAGTAATGGTGGGAGAGAATATCGGGCGCCGATACCTCAGTGGCAGGATCGAACACGTGCATGTGCCGGGCGAAGATCCGGGCAACCATCATCCGGCGCGCCCAACGGATCTCGCTCGTGGAACGCGGTGTTGCCCTGGCCCAGACAACAGCCAGCTCCGTCGTAATGACCGGGGCATTCTGCTGTTCGAGATAGCCAATGAAGTCCAGCAGCAACTTTCCGAAGCTCGTGAGCTTGAAGCCGAGGGAGCGCCGCATGGCCAGGTATTCCTCGGCGTGGATGCGTAGGGAAATGCTCACAGTGCCACCCCCTCAATGACGGGTGTTCCCGGCCAGGGACGGGCGATTTCACGCAGCCGTTCATGGTCGACTTTGGCATAAATCGTGGTGGAGAGCTGGCTGCGATGCCGCAGCACCTGGCCGATATCGGGTAAGGATGCCCCGGCCCGCAGCAGGTCCGTGGCCAGGGTGTGCCGCAAGCGATGTGCGCCGGCGCAGGCAATGCCGGCACTGGCACAGGCCCGGCGCATGATCTGGCGCACCGCTCCCGGAGTCAGCTGACGGTAGGGGCGCCGACGGGTAAGGAAAACTCCAGTGCACCCGGTATCGGCCGGGCGGCCCTTCATCACGTAGTCGACCAGCGCCTGACCGGCCGTGGCGGGCAGGGGCAGCTGCTCAGAGCGGGAGCCCTTGCCCACAACGGTGATCAGCCCGGCGTGCCAGTCAATGTCAACCAATTGCAGGGCAGCAGCTTCCGCGCCGCGCAGACCCAGGGCCGCCAACAAGGTCAATACCGCCTTATCACGCAGCCCGGTGGCTGTACCCGTGTCGTGGCAGCCCAGCAACGCCTCGACCTGTTCCCGGGGCAAGGCACGAGGAACCCGGCTCAAACGCCACCCGGCAACACCCGGAACAACCGGTGCCAAATTCGACGACGTTACCCCGCTCACGTGCAGGAACCGCAGAAAGGACCGCAGCGCCGTGATGTGTGCCTTCGCGCTCCAGACACTACGCTGATCCTCATAGAATCTGACAACGTACGACGTGATGTCGGCCGGCACCAATCCAGGTAAGGACGATTCCACCCGTTCACCCAAAGAATCAAGAAACTTTCCTGACTGCTGGGCATAGCAACGAACAGATTCAGCGGCGAGCCCGCGTTCCTCACACAGCCACCTACGGTACACATCCAACAAAACCTCCGGTGCAACCGGCAGGTCCTGGTTCGCTTTGATTTCCATCATGATCCTCTCCAAGAGAAGGCCGCCGCCATGACGGCCTACCTAACAGAAGAACACGAACCAGGCTCCCCGGATTATGCCGACCACCCAACCCCAGAAACCGCCAAATCAAGCAGGGCACCAAACGATGGTCGGCATAATCCGGAACTCTACATATGCCGATGACATCAGGGTGTTTGTGAAGTCGAAAAGGGCTGCGCAACGGGTGTTGGTGCAGGCGACGAAAGTCCTTGAATCAGACCTGAAATTGAGGGTGAACCGGGAGAAATCCGTGATCAATCCAGCAAGTGTTGCAACGTTGCTGGGTTTCGGGTTCTACTTCACCAAGACCGGGGTCAAGATCAAAGCCACTGCGAAGGCGTTCAAGCGCATGAAGCGGAGGATCAAGGAGTTGACCTCGCGGAAGTGGAGTGTCTCCATGGCATACCGCATCCAGCAATTGAACCGTTACGTTCGGGGTTGGATGGGCTATTTTCGGCTGTCACAGACACCGAGGAAGTTCTCCGACCTTGATGAGTGGTTCAGGCGTAGGATGCGTCAAATCCGTTGGAAGCAATGGAAACGGATACGCACCCGTATCGCACAGCTGAAACGCCTTGGGATCAGGCCGGATCGGGCCTATCAATGGGGCATGAGCAGCCGCGCTTACTGGCGTATTGCAGGATCTCCAGTGCTGACACGGGCACTACCCAACCAATACTGGGTGGATATTGGCCTCATTCTCTTTCGCGATGCATGGGATCGTTTTCAACGACCTTAGCGAACCGCCGTATGCGAGGCCCGCACGTACGGTGGTGTGAGAGGAGGGGCGGGAAACCCGCCCCTCCTACTCGATCACGGTTCGGTCCGAACTACAGGGCGGCGATGCTCCAGCGGGCATCGTGGCGACCGCCGAGCGGCAAGACCACTATGTCCTGGCCGGAATTGAAGGCATCGGGCGGGCAGCTCATGGGCTCCACAGCCATCCCGATCCGTGAGAGCTCCGGCGCATCGGCCCTGTCTGCGGTGTGGATCTGCACCCACGGCAAGCCGTCCGGCTCCCAGCGCATCAGTACACCGGTACCCTCCGGAGCCAGCAGCCGGACCTCGACCATGTCCCGGCCGGGCGCAGTCGAGAGGGCGGTGAAGGCGTGGTCAATCTCCGTGGCACCCACGGTTCGGGCGCGCTGGAAGTCGAAGGTGGCGCCGTCGTGCGTGACAACAGCGGCACAGGAGGTGGGAAGGAGACGATCCGGGGTGACCTGAAGGACCTGGGCGGCGGGCAGTTCCATGGTCCACGCATCAACCTTCCCGGCCCCGGCCACGAGGTAGGGATGAGGGGCAACGCCGTAGGGCGCGGGCAGGGTGTCGGGGCCGGTGCCCGTGTTGACGGCCGAGATGCGCCAGTCGAGCCCGTCCGCGGTGAGCGTGAAGGCGGCCTCAATGTCCAGTCGGTGCGGGTAGCCGGCCTGCGGCTCCACCACGGCACCCAGCGTCACGCTTGACGGGGTCTGTTCCCGCACCTCCCAGGAATTCCATAAGACCAGGCCGTGCAGGGCGGTCATGCGGCCCGTTTCGTTGACGGGCAGCTGCTCCTCCTTGTCGTTGAAGGTATAGGTGCCGCCGGCAATTCTGTTGGGCCACGGGGCCAGATTTGCGCCACGATAGGCGGGCCGCACCTCATCGGCGCCAAACGGGACCACCAGGTTGCGCCCTGCATGGGTCAGCGAACGCAGCGTGGCTCCCACCGAAGCAACAACAGCCCGGTAGTCTCCTGATTCAATGCTGAATTGTGCACCCGATGCGGGGTGTGTGGCTTTGCTGGACATGAGTTCTCCTCTGCGAGAATGAAAGTGAATGGTTTAAGGTTGTAGCAAGTGCAGGATCGTGATGTTGGGCGGATTGTCGGAAAAATTACTCCGGCGGCGCCAACCAGTCCGGAAGAGCCGGAGAACAGGCTGACAATGACTGAGAATGTTTCCTCGAACCAACGGCCTCCCGTGATGGAAGACGTTGCCGCCAAGGCGGGGGTCTCGCACCAAACTGTTTCACGCGTGATCAACAACCACCCGAATGTCAGTGCAAAGACGCGCACCGTGGTGGAAGCGGCCATTGCCGAGCTGGGCTACCGGCGCAACACCGCCGCACGGCAGCTTGCCACGCGGCGCTCGGAAACCTTCGGCGTGGTGGCCCACAACATGGAACACTACGGGCCCTCGCACATCCTGCTCGGCATTCAGGAGGCGGCCAATGCCGCCGGTTATGCCGTCAACACGGTTGGATTGCGAGAAGTCAGCGAAAAAGCCATCCAGGAGACGGTGGAATACCATCTGGCCCACCAGGTGGATGCACTGGTGGTGGTGGCCCCACAGGAAGAGATCGTGCGCACCATCGAACAACTCAAGCCGGGCGTCCCGCTCGTGGCCATTGGTGACATTGGTGCAGCCGGGGTGCAAAGCGTGGGCGTTGACCAGCAGCGCGGCGGCTGGCTGGCCACACAACACCTGATCGAGCAGGGCCACCGGAACATTGCCCACATCATGGGACCCGCGGACTGGCTTGATGCGCAGGCGAGGCGCCGCGGCTGGGAAGCTGCCCTGGCCTCGGCCGGGCTGGAGCCGGGCCCGCTGCTGGTGGGGGACTGGAGTGCTGAATCCGGCTACAACGCGGGGAAGAAGCTGCTGGCCGGCAGCGAATGCTCGGCCGTGTTTGCCGGCAACGACCAGATGGCCCTGGGCGTGATGCGTGCAGCCTATGAGCGCAACCTGCGGCTGCCGCGTGATTTGTCCATTGTTGGTTTTGATGACAGCCCCGAATCCGGTTTCTACTTTCCGCCGCTGACCACCATCCGGCAGGACTTTGCTGAGTTGGGCCGGCGCTGCGTCGCCATGATCCTTGACGGCATCTCCGGCAATGACCCCCTGTTCTCCGTACGCATCCAGCCCCACCTGACACTGCGGTCTAGCACCGGGCCGAGGCCGGTGGCGCTGGCCCGCAGCTAGCATGGCGTGCGGCCGGGGCAGGCGGAGACTGGGATGCCGGGTCACGCGGACACCGAACGATCCTTGAAGCAAACTGCCGCCCAGCTGCCGGAATCCGGCAACTGGGCGGCAGTTTTTGCAGGGACCGCCGCTCAGGATTTTCTGCGGGTAAACACGCGCTGGAGCATGATGAAGACCAGCAGCAGTGAGCCGATGACAATCTTGGTCCACCACGAGCTGAGTGTTCCGTCGTAGGAGATGAAGGTCTGGACAATGCCCAGCACCAGCACGCCCACCACGGATCCCATGACGAACCCGGCACCGCCGGTCAGCAGCGTTCCGCCAATGACGACGGCGGCAATGGCATCAAGCTCCATGCCCTGGGCTGCGAGGCTGTAGCCGGACAGGCTGTAGAAGGAAAACAGGATGCCGGCAATGGCCGAGCACAGGCCGCTGATGACATAGACCATCACCTTGGTGCGGGGCACAGCCAGGCCCATCAGCACGGCAGACTGTTCGCTGCCGCCAATGGAATAGACGGTCCGGCCAAAGCGCGTGTGGTGCAGGATGACCACAGCAACGGCCACCACCACCAAGGCAATGATGACGCTGGGGGAGATGAACATCCCGCCCGGGAACTTGATCCGGGTCTGTGCCATGGTCGTGAAGAAGCTGTCGGTGATGGTGATGGAGCTCAGGCTGATCACATAGCAAAGCCCGCGCGCCAGGAACATGCCGGCCAGGGTGACAATGAACGGCTGGATGTCAAAGTACTGGATGGCCAGGCCCATGAGCAGTCCAAACAGCGAGCCGACCACGAGCACCACAACAATGGTGATGGCCGGCCGCCAGCCTGCCTGGAGCAGGCTGGCGGCAACCATCATGGACAGGGCCACTACGGCGCCCACTGAGAGGTCGATGCCGCCGGTGAGGATGACAAAGGTCATGCCCACGGCCAGGACCAGCAGGAAGGCGTTGTCCACGAACAGGTTCAGGATCACCTGGCCGGAAAAGAAACCGGGGAACATGAACGAGCCCACGGCAAACATCAGCACAAACAAACCCGAGGTCACCATGACCGGCAGGAACTTGGAGGTGGTGAGGGCGCGCTTCTGCTTGGACCCGGCGGCCACGGGGGTGCGTGTCAGGACACTCATTAGTTGGACACCATCACTTTCGGGGCTGCAACGGGCTTTTTGACGGGTTTCCTGAGCATGGCGCGCAGCTTGGGCGATTGCAGCAGGCAGACGATGATGACCACGATTGCCTTGAACACCAGGGTGATTTCGGGGGCGATGCCCACCGTGTAGACGGTGGTGGTCAGGGTCTGGATGATGAACGCGCCAATGACGGTGCCGGTGAGGCTGAAGCGTCCGCCCATGAGCGAGGTGCCACCAATGACGACGGCCAGGATTGCGTCCATCTCGATGTACAGGCCGGCGTTGTTGGCATCCGCCGCGGTCACGTTCGAGCTGATCATCAGGCCTGCCAAGGCCGCACACAGGGCGCAGAAAACATACACAATCCAGGTCAGGGTGCGGGCATTGATGCCTGCGAGCCGACTGGCCTCGGGATTGATGCCCACGGATTCAATCAGCGTGCCCAGCGCCGTCCTGCGGGTCAGCAGTGCGGTGAGGGCAAAAACCACCACTGTGATCAGGATGGAGATCGGGAGCATGAGGAAGTAGCCGGCGCCAATGGCCTTGAAGTGGGTGTTGGACACGGAGATGATCTGCCCACCCGTCACCAGCTGGGCCAGTCCGCGGCCCGCCGTCATGAGCACCAGGGTGGCGATAATGGGCTGGATCCCGATGACCGAGACCAGGAAGCCGTTCCACACACCCATGAGCAGTCCCACCAGGACGGCAAGCACGACGGCGATTGCCGCCGTCGTGAGCGAGCCCGGGTCCGGAGAGTTGTATATATAGGTGCAGGACACCGCCCCGGCGATGGCCACGATGGCGCCCACCGAGAGGTCAATGCCGCGGGAGGCGATGACTAGGGTCATGCCGAGCGCGATCAGGACAGTTGGTGCGCCGTTGCGCAGGATGTCCACCAGGCTGCCGTAGAGGTGGCCGTCCTGGACGCGGAGGGAGAGGAAGTCTGGGGCCATGACCTGGTTGAACACCAGCAGGGCAATGAGTGCCATAACTGGCCAGAGCAGATGCCCCCGGAGAAATGATTTCATGATGTGGTTCCGCCTGCGATGGTCTCCATGAGGTCATTGACGCTCACATGGTCATTGATGAGTTCTGCAATCTTTTTCCTGTCCCGCAGCACCGCAATCCGGTTGGACAGACGCACCACTTCTTCCAGCTCGGCTGAAATGAACAGGATAGACATGCCGTCCTTGGCCAGCGAGAGCACCAGTTTTTGGATCTGGGTCTTGGCGCCAATGTCGATGCCGCGGGTGGGCTCGTCGAGGATCAGCAGCTTCGGGGAGGTGATGAGCCAGCGCGCCAGCAGCACCTTCTGCTGGTTGCCGCCGCTGAGGTTGCGGATGAGCGAATTGGGGTTGGCCGGGCGGATGTCCAGGGCCTTGATGTACTGGTCCGTCAGCTCGTCCTGCTGGCGGCGGGGGATCCGCCGGAGCCAGCCGCGGCTTGCCTGCATGGCCAGGACCAGGTTGTCGCGCACGCTCAGGTCGCCAATGAGGCCCTCGGCCTTGCGGTCCTCGGAGCTGAAGGCAATGCCGGCGTTGATGGCGTTGCGCGGTGTGCGGATTTTTTCGGAGGAACCGCCCACGGTGAGGGATCCGGCGTCGTGCTTGTCTGCACCAAAGAGCAGGCGGGCCAGTTCGGTGCGACCGGAGCCCAACAGGCCGGCCAACCCGATGACCTCGCCGGGGTGGATGGACAAATCGAACGGGTCGATGCTGCCCTTGCGGCCAACGCCCTTGGCCGCAATCACGGGGACGGAGTCGGGGCCGGGGGCCTCGCGGACCGCGGAGGGCCCGTCATCGAGGGCATCGAGTGCGTCCATGTCCTTGCCGATCATCTTGGCGATGAGTTCCAGACGGGGCAGCTCGCGCGTCATGTATTCGCCCACCAGCTGGCCGTTGCGCAGGACAGTAAGGCGGTCGGAAATCTCGTAGATTTGCTCCAGGAAGTGGGAGACAAAGAGGATGGCGACGCCGGAATCGCGCAGTTCGCGGATGACCCGGAAGAGCTGCTGGACCTCGCCGGCATCCAGGGATGAGGTGGGTTCGTCCAAGATCAGCACCTTGGCGTCCACCTCCACCGACCGGGCAATGGCAACGAGTTGTTGGACGGCGATGGAATGGCTGGAGAGCTCGGAGCCCGGATCGATGTCCAGGTGCATGCGGGAGAGGATTTCCGTGGCGCGGGAGCGCACGGCCTTCCAATTGATGAGGCCGCCGCGGCGGGGCTCGCGCCCCAGCAGGATGTTCTCCTCAACACTGAGGTTCGCGCACAGGTTCACTTCCTGGTACACGGTGGAAATGCGGGCTTCCTGGGCCTGGCCGGGGTTGTTGAACCGCACCTGCCGTCCCAGCACCACGATTGTGCCGGAGTCGATCCCGTACACGCCGGTGAGGGCCTTGATCAGGGTCGACTTGCCGGCGCCGTTCTCACCCATGAGGGCATGGACTTCGCCTTGGAACAATCGGAAATCAACGGAGTCCAGGGCCTTGACTCCCGGGAATTCAATGGAGATCCCCTCCATTGTCACCACTGGTACATCTTCATTCATGGGGTTTCACCTTTGCTGAGGTGGGTGGATGGGCTTTCCGCCCACTCTTCTGCTGTTTCGGGCGGCGGTGCGGCGCCTTGGCCGGCACCGCACCGCCGCCCGGGTCAGTACGTCCTGATCATTTCTGGTGGAGCGTTTTTAGTACTTGCGGTCCGGCAGGGCTGCCTTGGCCTGCTCGGAATCAAAGGTGGTTTCCTCGGTGACCACGCGCTCCGGAACGGTTTCGCCGGCCAGGACCTTCTTGGTCAGGTCCATCAGCTGGTCGCCCAGGAGCGGGTTGCACTCGACGATGAAGTTGATCTTGCCATCAGCGGCGGCGGTCATGCCGTCCTTGGTGGCGTCCACGGAGATGATGGTGATGTCCTTGCCGGGCACCTTGCCGGCAGCTTCGATGGCCTCAATGGCGCCGAGCGCCATGTCATCGTTGTGCGCGTACACAACATCGATCTTCGGGTTGGACTTCAGGAACGCCTCCATGACCTGCTTGCCGCCGGAGCGGGTGAAGTCGCCGGTCTGTGAAGCAACAATCTTGAACTTGGATTCGGCCTTGATGACATCGGCAAAGCCGGACATGCGGTCGTTGGCCGGGGCTGCGCCCGTGGTGCCCTGCAGTTCAACGATGTTCACATCGCCTGTTGCGGCTTCCTTGTCCTTGATCAGCCATTCGGCTGCCTTCTCGCCTTCCAGTACAAAGTCCGAGCCGAGGAAGGTCTTGTACAGGGTCTTATCCGGGGAATCGATGGCGCGGTCCGTTAGGATGACGGGGATGTTGGCGTCCTTGGCTTCCTTCAATACCGTGTCCCAGCCCGACTCGACAACGGGGGAGAACGCAATGACGTCCACCTTCTGCTGAATGTAGGAGCGGATGGCCTTGATCTGGTTTTCCTGCTTTTGCTGGGCATCCGAGAACTTCAGGTTGATGCCGGCCGTCTTGGCGGATTCCTGGACGGACTTGGTGTTGGCGGTGCGCCAGCCACTCTCTGCACCGACCTGGGCAAAGCCCAAGGTGATTTCATCGCCGCCTGTGCCGCCCGTGGCGGGGCTGCCGCTGCAAGCGGAAAGTGCCAGTACTGCGGCGAGCCCTACGGCCACCAAAGATTTCTTCAACAACTTAGCCTCCTGGTATGTCAGTCTCTCGAAGCTGAGGGAAGTCGCCGGGACTGTACCGTCATTGCTACAAGGGCAGATCGCTGGTGACCTGCGTCTCAATTGTTAGCGCTCACACAAATATTGTCAAGTGTGCGACGGACGAATGTCACGAAACTTCGGGGAGTCGGCCAATTTCGCCCAAAGTCCCGCGAATCCGCGCCGATATGCACCTCCTGAGATCGTGGGAGGTGGTGAAACAGTTGCGTATTTGATACCCGGGCACCCTTGACGAGGCATTTCAATTGTGCAATTGTTAGCGTTCACAAGCATGTTCTTCTGGCGACCTGCAAAGGGCTGGCCGGCTGCATCGTCTGAAAGGAAATCATGGGGACGCAGGAATCCTACGTAATTGGCATTGACTACGGCACCTTGTCAGGGCGGGCCGTAGTGGTGCGTGTCCGGGATGGCGCTGAGCTGGCATCCGCCGTGGTCGAGTACCCGCACGGCGTTGTTGAGCGGACCCTTCCCGGTTCAGCCGAGAGGCTCCCGCCGGACTGGGCGCTCCAAGTCCCCGAGGACTACCGCCAGGTGCTCAAGCAGGCAGTGCCTGCGGCGGTCGCCCAGGCCGGCATCAGCCCGGCCCAGGTCGTGGGGATCGGCACGGACTTCACGGCCTGCACCATGGTGCCGACCACCACGGACGGCACACCGCTGTCCGAACTGCCGCAGTGGGCGAACGCGCCCCATGCCTATGTGAAGCTGTGGCGCCACCACGCAGCACAGCCCCAAGCGGAGCGCATCAACGAACTGGCTGCCGCACGCGGGGAACACTGGCTGCCGCGCTATGGCGGACTGATCTCCTCGGAATGGGAGTTCGCCAAGGGACTTCAGCTGTTGGAAGAAGCGCCCGGGGTCTATGCGGCCATGGACCACTGGGTGGAGGCCGCCGACTGGATTGTCTGGCAGCTGACCGGCAGCTATGTCCGCAACGCCTGCACCGCCGGATACAAAGGCATCAGGCAGGACGGGAACTATCCCAGCGCCGACTTCCTGACGGCGTTGAACCCCGGCTTCGCCCGCTTTGTTGCGGACAAGCTGGAGCATCCCATCGGTAACTTGGGTGATGTTGCCGGGACATTGACTGCTGAAGCCGCAGCCTGGACAGGACTGCCCGAAGGCATTCCCGTGGCCGTGGGAAATGTTGACGCACACGTCACGGCCCCTGCGGCCAAGGCCGTGGATCCGGGCCAGATGGTGGCCATCATGGGCACCTCCACCTGTCATGTCATGAGCTCCGGCGAACTGCGCGAAGTGCCGGGCATGTGCGGAGTGGTTGACGGAGGGATCATCCCCGGACTGTACGGCTACGAAGCAGGCCAAAGCGGTGTGGGCGACATCTTCGGCTGGTTCATTAAGAATTCGGTGCCCGAGAGCTACCACGCCAAGGCCGCCAAGCGCGGTGTGGGCATCCACGAATACTTGACCACACTGGCTGAACGCCAAAACATTGGCGAGCACGGCCTCGTTGCCCTGGACTGGCACAGTGGGAACCGCTCAGTCCTGGTGGACCATGAGCTCTCCGGCGTGGTGGTGGGCCAGACCCTCGCCACACGCCCCGAGGACGGTTACCGCGCACTTCTGGAAGCCACGGCCTTTGGCGCCCGCGTCATTGTGGAAACCTTCAACACTGCCGGAGTTCCCGTCACAGAATTCATTGTGGCCGGCGGGCTCATGAAAAACCCGCTGCTCATGCAGATCTACGCCGACGTGCTGAACATGCCGTTGTCCACCATCGGCTCAAGCCAGGGCCCGGCATTGGGCTCCGCCATCCATGCCGCCGTGGCCGCGGGACTCTACCCCGACATCCGGGCAGCGTCGCAGGCCATGGGCAGCGTGAACGCGGCCGTGGTCATCCCCGTCCCGGAGAATGTGAGCGCGTACAACGCCTTGTTTGCCGAGTACCAGCTGCTGCACGACTACTTTGGTCGCGGCACCAACAATGTGATGCACCGGCTCAAGTCCATTGCCCGCAACGCACACAAGGTTGCTGTGGAGGTGGGGGCATGAGCCACTCGGCCGAATCACGATCAGCCAAAACCCGATCTTCGGAAACACCCGCAGCATCCAGCGCCGTCGTGGCCGCTATCGCTGCGATCCGTGACGAGCTGTGCACGCTGCACGCCGAGCTGGTCCGCTACGAACTCGTGGTGTGGACGGCAGGCAACGTCTCGGCCCGGGTGCCCGGTGAGGACCTCCTGGTCATCAAGCCCTCCGGCGTGGACTACGGCGCGCTCACGCCCGAATCCATGGTGGTCACCGACCTATTCGGCACGCCCGTGGACGGGGGCTGGGGCAATCCTGAACTGACGCCGTCGTCCGACACGGCAGCGCACGCCTACGTCTACCGGCACATGCCCGAGGTGGGTGGGGTGGTGCACACGCACTCCAGCTACGCCACGGCATGGGCCGTGCGCGGCGAGCCAATCCCGTGCGTGCTGACCATGATGGGCGATGAATTCGGCGGGGAAATCCCCATCGGTCCATTCGCGCTCATTGGTGACGATTCCATCGGCCGGGGCATCGTCGAGACGCTCAGTGGCTCGCGCTCGCCGGCCGTGCTGATGCAAAATCACGGCCCGTTCACCATCGGTGCAACGGCCAGGGCCGCCGTCAAGGCCGCCGTGCTGTGCGAGGAAGTGGCGCGCACGGTGCACCTCTCACGTGAACTGGGAACCATGATCCCCATTGAGAACGCCCATATTGACCAGCTCCACCAGCGCTACCAAAACGTCTACGGACAGTAACCCAACCACATCGTGCTTGAAGGAATGAACATGTCTTTGAAGTTGAACAACTCCCTGTCCGGATACGAAGTCTGGTTCCTGACCGGAAGCCAGAACCTCTATGGCGAGGAAACCCTGCACCAGGTGGCCGAACAGTCCGCCGAAGTGGTCAAGACCCTGGCAGAATCTAGCGAGATCCCCGTGCGCGTGGTCTTCAAGGACGTCCTGAAGGACTCCGAGTCAATCCGCCGCGCGGCCCTGGACGCCAACTCGGATGACAAGGTCATTGGTCTGATTGCCTGGATGCACACCTTCTCGCCGGCCAAGATGTGGATCCGCGGGCTCACCGAACTGAACAAGCCGCTGTTGCACCTGCACACCCAGGCCAATGAGGCACTGCCGTGGGCAGAGATCGACTTTGACTTCATGAACCTGAACCAGGCTGCCCACGGCGACCGGGAATTCGGCTACATCCAGTCCCGCATGGGCGTTGCCCGCAAGACGGTTGTTGGTCACGTGTCCAACCCGCTGGTCCGGGACAAGATCGGTACCTGGACGCGTGCGGCAGCCGCTGTTGCCCAGGTCCGCACTCTGAAGCTGGCCCGTTTTGGCGACAACATGCGCAACGTGGCCGTCACCGAGGGGGATAAGACTGAAGCGGAAATCCGTTTTGGTGTCTCCGTCAACAGCTGGTCCGTCAATGAGCTGGTGGAGGCCGTTGACGCCTCCTCGGAATCCGACGTTGACGCCCTCATCGAGGAATATTTGCGCCTCTACAACGTGGCTCCCGAGCTGCACCCCGGCGCAGCACGCCATGAGTCCCTGCGCTACGGGGCCAAGATCGAACTGGGCCTGCGCAGCTTCCTGGAAGCCGGCGACTTTGGTGCATTCACCACAAACTTTGAGGACCTGGGCGGCCTGCGCCAGCTCCCCGGATTGGCTGTCCAGCGGCTCATGGCCGACGGCTACGGCTTCGGTGCCGAGGGAGACTGGAAAACGGCTGTCCTCATCCGAGCCGCGAAGGTCATGGGTGAAGGTCTGCCTGGCGGTGCCTCCCTCATGGAGGATTACACCTACCACCTGATCCCCGGCCAGGAAAAGATCCTTGGCGCGCACATGCTCGAGGTCTGCCCGTCACTGACAACCACCAAGCCCTCGCTGGAGGTGCACTCGCTGGGCATTGGCGGCCGCGAGGATCCAGTGCGCCTGGTGTTCGACGCCGATCCCGGCGCCGGTGTGGTGGTGGCCTTGTCCGACATGCGCGAGCGCTTCCGCCTCACCGCCAACAAGGTCGAGGTGGTCCCGCTGGATGAGCCGCTGCCGAACCTGCCCGTGGCCCGCGCAGTGTGGAAGCCGCTGCCCAACTTTGCCACCTCCGCCGCAGCCTGGCTCGAAGCCGGTGCAGCCCACCACACGGTCATGAGCACCGCCGTCGGCATTGAGGCATTCGAAGACTTCGCCGACATCTTCCAAGCCGAGCTCCTGGTCATTGACGAGGACACCACGCAGCGCGGCTTCGCCCGGGAAATCCGCTGGAACCAGGCCTACTACCGTCTGGCCCAGGGGTTCTAAACCACTCCTTTCCTACCGCATATTGTTACGCAGCAGCGCCCATCCATTGCGGATGGGCGCTTTTGCGTGTTGTGGTTAGCTCCCTTCGGTCCGCCCACCCAGCATGCGATCACGCTGAGTAGGTCCAGCTGCTCGCCGTCCGCCCGTCAATATCCAACAGGCAGTGGCTGCCGGGGGCTGTGCGAATGCGGTAGGTGCCGATGTCGGTGTCAATTAGTTCCTCCATCATGGCGCCCACCATACTCCCGGGCACCGACATTGCAGGTAAATAATGTCGCACCCGGTGGGTAGCCTTAAAGACATGGATCTTTCCCTCATTCCCTACGTCGATTACACGCAGCTGCGCACCCTTGTTGGCCAGGCCGCGATGCACCGCGGCCTGGAGTATGCAAGCAGCGGCCACGTCAGCTGGATCACGTGGGACGAGGATGAAATGACGCTTCGGGGCCGGGTGTCAGGCAGCCGGAGCAGCGTGTACGAGACGCTTGTTTATTTCCGCGAAGACGGGTCCGGAATCACCATTGAAAGCACCGACTGCGAATGCCCCGTGGGATGGGACTGCAAGCATGTGGCAGCGCTGGTTCTCCATACCAACCGCCTGTTGGAAGAAGCGGACGGTGGTGCACCGGCAGCCGGCCACACGCCAAGCAAGGCTGCGCCGAAGGCCAAGAAAGCGGCGCCGCCCAAACTGGCAGTCTGGGAGCAGCAGCTTAAGGTCCTCCTGGACCCTCCCGTGCAGACGCCGCCGGTCCGCTGGGGCAAGACCATTGCGGTCCCGGCTGTCCGCACCCCCATGGCGTTGCAGTTTGAACTCGTGGACACCGTCGAAAAGGATCCTTGGGGTGCGCCGCGGGACAAGGACAAAATGCCCGCCGACATCCGCCTGGGCGTTCGCCCGGTCACGCTGGGGACCTCCGGCAAATGGACTGTTGGCAACGTCGCCTGGAACACCCTTTACCGTCTGCAGTACGACGACAGCATCATCACCGCCCACCGCGAATGGATCCGGGTCTTCCACTCGTTGTACCAGGCCGCCCACTCCGCCCCTGTCAACGGGAAATGGGTCTACCTTGACGGGTTCAACTCCCCGCTGCTGTGGAATCTTTTGGACCAGGCCTCCGGCATTGGCCTGGAATTTGTGACATCTCGCAAGAACTCCAGCATCACCTGGGAGGGGGCCGCCTCGGTCGGCACCAGCATCCAAGCCATGCCCGACGGCGGCATCCGTCTGGTTCCGCTGGCCAAGGCAAACGACGGCGCAGTCTTGGAACCGGCGAGGCTGGGCCTCATGGGGGAGCCGGCGCACGGCCTGTATTGGTGGGATGCAGGCAAGGACAAGGACGGCCCCCTGAACCAGCGGGCCGTGCACTTCGCCCGGCTGGACGGCGCGGTGGGGGAGCAGCTGGAAACACTGATCGCATCCAGGGTGCCGGTGGACATTCCTGCGCCCGACCGCGAACGCTTTGTAAAGAACTACTACCCGAAGCTGCGCAGCACCATGGATGTTCGCCCGGGGCAGGGTCTGGCCGGCCTGCCCGAGATTCACGCCCCCGAACTGGTCCTGACCGTGACACACGTGGCAGCGGAACCACCGGCCAAGTCAGGCCGCCGCGGCAGGGTCGGTGCCCAAAAAACGCAAGCCGGGGCACCGCCGTCGTTGGAACTGCACTGGCACTGGGAGTACACGGTAGGGGAGGAAACCCTCCGGCGCCCCATGACGGGCGAGGAGACCGGCAACCGCAACCCAGCCTTTGAAGCCAACTTGCTGGACTTGGTCACCCAGGCCCTCGTCGACTTCCCGGAAGCCACCAGGGACCCGTTCCCGCACGCGCCCAGCATGCACCCCGGAAGCAACGAGCCGGTCCACTTGAAGAACGTGGCAGCCGCCCGCTTCAGCAACATCGCGCTGCCCATATTGGCCGGCATGGAACACGTGCGCGTGGACACCTCAGGATCGGCCCCCGAGTACACCGAGCTGACCGGCACACCCCAGATCGGCATCAGCACCAAGGGCACCAACGACGGCGACTGGTTTGATTTGGGTGTCACGGTCACCCTGGACGGGACAGAGATCCCGTTCGGTGAGCTGTTCCTGGCCCTGGCTACCGACGAAGAGCACCTCATGCTGCCCAACGGCCACTACTTTGCCCTGGACCAGCCCGAGTTCGCGCAGCTGCGCCGGCTCATCGAAGAGGCGAAAAGCCTCCAGGAACCCGGCGAATCGCTGACAATCAGCCGCTACCAGGCTGGGTTGTGGGAAGAGCTGAAGGAACTGTCCACCAGCGTCGAAGAAGCTGCAGCGTGGGAAAAGTCAGTCAGCGGGCTCCTTGAATTGCAGGAAGTTGCCACAGTTCCGGTGCCGGACACGCTCCACGCCGAACTGCGCCCGTACCAGCAGGAGGGCTTCAACTGGCTGGCCTTCCTGTACAGCAACGGGCTCGGCGGCGTGCTGGCCGACGACATGGGCCTGGGCAAGACCTTGCAAACCCTGGCACTGATCACCCATGCCAAATCCACGATGGGCGCCAAGGAACCCGCGGGCGCCTCACCGGACGGAGGCAGCAAACCATTCCTCGTGGTGGCACCCACCTCGGTCGTATCCAACTGGGAGGCCGAGGCGCGCCGCTTCGCCCCCACCCTGAACACCACCGCCGTCACCGACACCCTGCGCAAGAGCGGCGGCGACGCTGCCTCCTTGGTGAGCGGGACCGACGTCGTGATTACCTCCTATGCCCTCTTCCGGCTGGACAATGAGGCCTACGCCAGCCAGGAATGGGCCGGGCTGATCCTTGACGAGGCGCAGTTTGTGAAGAACCACCTCACCAAGGCCAGCCAGCTGGCGCGAGCGTTCCCGGCGAAATTCAAGCTGGCCATCACCGGAACGCCCATGGAAAACAACCTGATGGAGCTGTGGTCGCTATTCGCCGTCACCTCCCCGGGGCTGTTCCCGTCGCCCACCAATTTTGCCGACTACTACCGCAAACCGATCGAGAAGGACGGTGGCGCGGAACGGCTCAAGCAGCTGCGCCGGCGGATCAGGCCGCTGATCATGCGACGCACCAAGGACGCCGTGGCCAAGGAGCTGCCGCCCAAGCAGGAACAGGTCCTCGAGCTGGAGTTGGCGCCGCGGCATCGCACCATTTACCAGCGCCACCTGCAGCACGAGCGCCAAAAGGTCATGGGTTTGCTGGGCGACATGGACAAGAACCGCTTCGCCATTTTCAAATCACTCACCACGCTGCGGATGCTCAGCCTGGACGCCTCGCTGGTCGATGTGAAATACGCCAGCACCCCGTCCAGCAAGCTTGACGTATTGTTCGAACAGCTCGAGGACGTCGTGGCCGAGGGGCACCGGGCGCTGATTTTCAGCCAATTCACCTCGTTCCTGGGAAAGGCGCGCGAGCGACTGGATGCGGCCGGCATTGACTATGCGTATCTTGACGGGAAAACCACCAAACGCGGTGCGGTCATCGAGAAGTTCAAGTCCGGCAAGGCGCCGGTGTTCCTCATCAGCCTGAAGTCCGGTGGGTTCGGCCTGAACTTGACCGAGGCCGACTACGTCTTCCTGCTGGATCCGTGGTGGAATCCGGCCACCGAGAATCAGGCGGTGGACCGGACCCACCGGATCGGCCAGTCCAAGAACGTCATGGTGTATCGCCTGGTCGCCAAGGACACAATCGAGGAGAAGGTCATGGCGCTGAAGGAGAAAAAAGCGAAGCTGTTCACCTCCGTCATGGACGACGACGCCATGTTCTCCGCAGCCATCACCGCCGACGACGTGAGGGGCCTGTTCGACGCCTGAGTTAGCCCTGCAGGATTCGCACATGCTCCGGCGTCAGTTCCGTAATGGAATTGACGCCCAGCAGGGCCATGGTGCGCCTCATGTCCGTCTCCAGGATCGCCAGGGCACGGTCCACCCCGGCCCGCCCGCCGGCCATGAGCCCGTACAGATAGGCGCGGCCAATCATGGTGAAGTCCGCACCCAGGGCCAGTGCCGCGATGATGTCCGCCCCGGCCATGATGCCGGTGTCCAGGATGATGGCCGGGTTGCCGGCGCCTGTTTTCAATGCGGCGGTGACTTCCGGCAGGAGGTGGAACGGGATGGGGGCCCGGTCCAGTTGGCGTCCGCCATGGTTTGACAGGACCACGCCGTCGGCGCCGTGGGCAACCGACTTCCGGGCGTCGTCGACCGTCTGGATGCCCTTGACCACCAGCTTGCCCTTCCAGATTTCCCGGAGCCAATCCAGGTCCGTGTACGTCAGGGTGGGGTCAAACATGGAATTGATCAGGGATTCAGCGGTGCCCGAATGCCGGGACAGCGAGGCAAAGCTGAGCGGTTCGTGCGTCAGGAAGTTGAACCACCAGGCCGGTCTGTAGGACGCATCGAGCACCGTCTTGAGCGTCAGGGACGGCGGAATCGTCATGCCGTTGCGCACGTCCCTCAGCCGGGCGCCGCCCACGGAGGTGTCCACCGTGACCATGAGCGTGTCATAGCCGGCCCGGGAGGCGCGCTCGATCAGCTCCAGGGAGCGGTCGCGGTCCTTCCACAGGTAGAGCTGGAACCAGTTGCGTCCGCCCGGCGCCGCAGCTGCGACGTCTTCGATGGACGCGGTGCCCATGGTGGAGAGCGTGTAGGGGATGCCCGCAGCCTCCGCTGCCTGGGAGCCGGCATACTCGCCTTCAGACTGCATCATGCGGGTGAATCCGGTGGGGGCAATGCCAACGGGCATGGTTGAGTGCCTGCCCAGAATCTCGGTGCCCAGATCAATGTTGGAGACATCGCGCAGCACGCCGGGACGGAATTCAATGTCCAGAAACGCCTGGCGTGCCCGGCGGAGCGTTATTTCCGCTTCGGCGGCGCCATCCGTGTAGTCGAACGGGGCCTTCGGGGTGCGGCGCCTGGCCATGTCACGCAAATCCCAGATGGTGCTGGCGCGGCGCAGCCTGGAGGCCCGGCTGAACTCGGGCTTCTTGAACTGCATCAGCGGCGCGATTTCCGAGTATTTTGGGATTCGGCGCTTGAGCGCGGCCGGTTCGGCGTTTCGGGGTTCAGTTGTTTGCGTCATGCCGCCTCCTGGCTGGGGAACATTGGTTGCTCGCCGTGGCTTCCCACCCTAGCCCCTATGGTCCAACCACACAAAGTAGGATGGTTCCATGCGCACACACCAAGTTGTCCTGAACTGGATCGAGAGCCAGCTCGCGGCCGGCGACCTGAAGCTGGGAGACCGCCTGCCGCCCGAGCGGACCCTTGCCGAGAAGCTTGCGGTCTCACGCACCTCCGTCCGTGAGGCCATCCGGATCCTTGAGGTCATGGGTGTTGTCCGGGTGGGTGTGGGGTCGGGGCCCGACGCCGGCACCGTGGCGATTGCCGATCCCGGCATGGCGCTGGGGCTGGCGCTGAGGCTGCATGTGGCGACCTCCCACCTGCCTGTCGGGGACATTGTGCGGACCCGCGTGCTGCTCGAATCCTGGGCCGCACTCGAGGCCCGCCCCGATTCACCTGCCCTCGACGAGGCCGCAGCGCTGCTGGACCGGATGGATGAAACCTCGGCGGTGGCGCAGTTTTTGGAGCTCGACGTCCGCTTCCACCTGGCCCTGGCGGAGGCGGCCGGAAACGTCGTCATCAGCGCCATCCTCGGCTCGTTGCGGGAGGCCATCAAGGACTACGGCAGCAGGCTCACGGGCAACCTGCCGGACTGGGAAGCAACCGTGCAGCGCCTGCGTGCCGAGCACCGCGCCATTCTTGCAGCGATCAAGAACGACGACGGATCCCTCGCCTCCCAGCTCGTCACGGCCCATGTTGAGGGCTTCTACACCGAAGCCGGAGTGGCCTGAACTTCTCCAGACGAGTGCTCTGCTCCCGGCTGGTGAAGCGTGTTTAAGGAAACTTTCATGCGGGTTCCTAGACTGTTGCCGTGCGGGGCGTTGGTTCCGCCGCCATGCTTGCCGTGGGCGCCACAGCGTGCGGCGGCGGCCCGGATCAGGTACCCGGCGGCGCAGCGGCCGGGCCTTCAGCAACTGACCAGTGTTGGAAGACCACCAGACGGCTGTCATGGAATTCACCGACGGCGGCGTGGCCATGCTCATGGGTGCGACACTCCAAGGAAACGCCAGATGGGACGGTGACGTCCTGTACGTGGACACTGCGGTTGAGAACGACGGTGACAACCTGGGTGCCATCGCGACGTGCGTCTGGTGCGGCAGGATTGATCCTGCCGCACCAGTGGAGCGAGCTGCCACACGGGGTCTTGGCTAATGCCGGATGCTTCCTTGCGAAGCTCCGCTAGTTCCTTGCGGCCAGCTCGCCCTCGCGGAAGTCGCCTTGCTCATCCATCGGCGGCAGTTCAGCTGCTGCCGTTGGTGCAGCAGCCCGCTTGTCCCGGTACCGGACCAGCCGGACCGCGTTGATGATGACCACCAGCACGCTGATCTCATGCACCAGCATGCCCGTTGCCATGAACACCTTCTGGAGCAGGACGCCGGTCAGAAGCAGCACAACCGTGCCAAGTGCAATGACGGTGTTCTGCTTCATGTTCCGCACGGTCGCCTTGGACAGCGAGTATGCGTGCACCAGCTGGTCAAAGCGGTTGCCCATGAGGATCACATCCGCGGTCTGGATGGACACGTCCGTGCCGGCGCCCATGGCCAGGCCCACATCGGCCGTGGCAATGGCGGGGGCGTCGTTGATGCCGTCTCCCACCATGGCCACGCGGTGCCCGGCGTCCTTCAGCTCCTGGACAATGCGGACCTTGTCGGCCGGCAGTAGCTCGGAACGGACTTCATCAATGCCGAGCTCGGCTGCCACGAGAGCGGCGGTGTGGCGATTGTCGCCTGTGAGCATGTGGAACGTCTTGATGCCGCGGCGGCGCATGGCCGCGATGGCAGCCTTCGCTTCCGGACGAATCTGGTCGGCGATCGAAATGACACCGGCCAGCTCACCGTCCACCACGGAGAAGACTGCCGTGTTGCCGCCCTGCTCGCGTTGAACCGCGTGCTCCTCTGCAGCAGCCGGCAGGGCCACGCCCATCTCGGACAGGACCCGGCGTGAGCCGACAGCCACGGTGTAGCCGTCAACCTGCCCGCGGATGCCGCCGCCCTTGATGACCTCCACCTCAGTAGGTGCAATGCTCACCTCGTGGCCGCGCAGGCGGGCCTCTTCCACAATCGTGCGTCCGAGCGGGTGTTCGGAAGCCAGCTCAAGGCGGGCCGACAGATCAAGGAGGTGTCCGGCGTCGTGCGTGCCAAAGGGGAAGACCTCGGTGACCTCGGGGCGGCCCACGGTGAGAGTGCCCGTCTTGTCGAAGACCATGGCGTCGATCCTGGAGAAGCGTTCCAGCGCGTCGCCGCCCTTGACGAGGACCCCGTGGCGGGCGCCGTTGCCAAGGCCCGCGACCATGGAGACCGGGGTGGAGATGACGAGCGCACCGGGGCAGGCGATGACCAGGAACGTCAGGGCGAACTCGATGTTCTGGCTGAAGATCAGCACAATCACGGCCAGGACCACGATGGACGGCGTGTAGATTTGCGCGAAGCGGTCGAGGAAGCGCTGGGCTTTGGTTTTGGAATCCTGTGCCTCCTCGACGAGTTCGATGATCTGCGCGAACGTGGTGTCGTCGCCCACCTGCTCGGCGGTCATCCCGATGAAGCCGTTGTCCACGATGGTGCCGCCGTAGACCCTGTCGCCCGCCTTCTTGGACGCGGGGACCGGTTCGCCGGTGATGGTTGCCTCGTTGACGAGGGCTTGGCCGCTGGTGATGGTGCCGTCCACCGGGATCTGCCCGCCGGATTGGACCACCACGTGGTCACCCACAACGACGTCGTCCACGCTGATGGTGAGCGTCACGCCGTCACGAATCACCTGCGCTTCTTGCGGGGCCATGTCCACCAGATCCCGCAGCGAACGCCGCGTCTTCTCTAGTGTGCGGGCCTCCAACCATGCGCCGAAAATGAACAGGAAGGACACTACGGCGGCCTCGACGTATTCGCCGATGATCAGGGCGCCGACGACGGCGATGGTCACGAGCAGATCGATACTGAACGCCTTGTGGCGCAGCGCCTGGAAGGCGCGAATGGCCGTGGGGACCCCGGCGGTGATGGCCGAGACGAACAGCAAGCCGTCGCGCCATGCAGAGAAGTCTGCGAGGTGAAACGCCAGTGCGGCGATCAGCATGATGCCGGTCGCGGCGGCGATCCGGGCTTTGGTCCTGCCAGTCATGATGCTCCTTGGCTTGTGCCTGCAGGGGTTTCCTGCCGATACTTCAAGGATTGCCCGGAAGGACGAAAGCTGCCTTGACCGGGGTCAATTCCGGGCGGGAGGTGTTGTGATTCGCGACGGGTGACGTGATGCGTGGCCCGACGCGCGGCCTACAGCTTGTGCAGCGCCGGGACGTTCAGCAATTCCACCGTGCGGCGCGGATGTAGGCGGAGCCAGCCCGACGCCTCAAACTGCGCCAGCTTGCGGCTGAGTGTTTCCGGGGTCAGGCCCAGAAAAGAGGCGACGTCCTTTTTGGCAATTGGCAGCACAAACTTCGCCGAGGCTGCCTTGTCCGCCAACTCCAGCAGGTAGGCGGCGATGCGGTGTTCGGCATCCTCTCCGGCGAAGATGCTCACCTGGCGTTCGGTGCTTTCGAGCCGGCTGCTGAGGGTTTCCAGCATCTTGTACGTCACGGTGGGGAAGCGGAGCAGGTAGTCGCGCAGGTCGTCGTGGTGCAGGGCGCAAATCTCGGCCGCGTCCAAGGTGGTGGCGAAATGGTCGGTGGGGGCGCCGCTGATGAAGCTCATGTCGCCGAGGAAGTCGCCCTCGCCCAGCACCCGGATGAGCTGCTCATGCCCGGACTCGGTGATCCGGTAAACCTTGACGTGCCCGCTGTGGATGATCATCAGGTGCGGATTGTTCTCCCCGGCACCGTACAGCTGCTCATTGCGCGGGTGGCGGCGGAGTTTCACCCGCCCGGCAATGTCCTTGAGTTCCTCCGGCGCGAGCTGGCTGAAAATGGGGACACGCCCCACGAGAACTTCCAGTGGAGCGTGTCCTTGGACTGCAGAATGATGTGCCATGTCCACAGTCAACCAGCTATTTTCGACGGCTGCGGCCACGGGGGCTATGCCGCGACCTTGTGCTTGAGGACCGGGTAGCCCAGATCCGTGATGGCCTTGGCGATTGCCTCAGCGGTGACCAGTCCGTCATCGAAGGTCACCTTGACCTTGCCGGAGTTGAACATGACCTTGGTTTCTTCAACGCCGTCCATCTTGCCGACAACGCCCTCGATCTTGGTGATGCAGGAGGGGCAGGTGAACGGTTCGGTCTCAAATTTTGCGGTGCGCATGGTGTGCCTTTCTGTCGGTGGTGCTTGTGTATCCACTACATCAAGTTCCGTTCGGCGCCGCCTTGACGTGGGTCAAGAACGGAAACTTCCATTGTGAAGCACGACGGCGGCGCGCATCTTGGGTCCTGTGAGTCGACCTGTCAGTGCCTGCTTTTGTTCTGTGATGCGGCCAGTACTCTGGATAGATGACTGAGATGACGCAATCAACGGCCCGCATCACCAAGAAGCAGCTGGGGTTCCCCCTGGCCGCGGGCATTGCCAGCGGGCTCCTGACGCTCATTGATCCGGCCAATTTGCGGCCCGGCGCTCGTAGAGCAACCGTTGCTGCCTCCGGCATCGTGACCGGAGCAGTTGTTTGGCTCAGTAGCTCGAGCAACGACGAGTACGTTCCGGCGAAGGAATTACGGGGCTCCCTCGCACTAGGGATGGGCGCACTGGGCGCTGTCGGCACACACTATGGCTTTGTGCTTGACCGGAAAATCCATCAGACACTGCTCAGCCGGGGCATCCGGAATCCACGGCCACTGATGGCGCTGGTATCCGGCATTCTCAGCACAGGCGTGATCCTGCTCGAACCTCCCGCCGCGACCAAAACTACCGGCCATGACAACGACATCTGCGGGGCGACACCGCTGGAACGGGAAATTCCCCAGCCGCTGCGCGAATTGCTCGCCGCCATGCTCACTGTAACCGAGGACTTCGGCGCGCCCTTGCTGCGCGAGCAACTCGCTGGTGCGCGGGAACAGCACTGGGGCGAGCCAATGGAGTTCACCACCGAACTGGCCTTCGTTGCGCCGGAGGGTGCCAGCCTTGCAGTCCCGCGCAATTACACCTTTCCGGTCCATGCGGACTTCACCACCAGTCCGGGCCAGCAGATGCGGATGAGCTTGCAGATCCAAGACGGCGTTCTGGCCTCCCTCTTCATTGATGCGCTTCCGGAACAACTAGCAGCCGCCCAAGGCGATGATGCGGATCCCTTCGAGGCACTCACCCGCTGGCCGCTGGTTTCCGAGGTCACCTTCACTCTCGAGGACTAAGGCATTGCTGTACCACGTTGATGGTGGCAACTGGTCTGCAGCTTAGAAGCTGCTAATTCCGTTGCCGATCAGGACAATGCCGAACACCACAAGCAGCAGGCCCGTCATGATCGAATGGTTGGCCTGCAGCCACTCCATGACGGTTTTCAGCGGAGCTGCCAACGTTCGGGGTGCAATGAGGTACGCCACGACAGGAGCCAGCACCGTCAAGGAAGCCAATAGGAAGTAGACCGCCATGGCCCAAACTTCGGCTGGAAGGGCCAGCTCCGCGGCCCCGATGGTGACGCCGGCTGCGGCAGCAATCGCAAAGTTCTTGGGATTTGCGGCCGACAGCGCAGCCCCATAATGGTGCTGCGCCCTGGCGAGTAGCCACCCGCGGAGGCCATCCAACGGGGGAGGGGCCCGGCGTCGGACGCGGCAAAACGCATGATCAACTTGCGCGCCGCCATGACCAGAAGAGCTGCGCCGAGGATGATCCGCAGGCCCCCGGCAATGGGGCCTGGGTCGTTGCCTGAGCTGTCCAGGGCGTCCAAAGTGAAAGCGAGGACTGTGACGATGGCCGCCAAACCCGCCACCCAACCGGCAAGAAACGCCAGACCGTTTGCCTTCGGACGCGCCGATCCCAGCAGCAGCACAATCATGATGATGGGGAACGGGCTCAGCGCCACGCCCATGCTCAGCGGCAGGATGCTGCTCAGCACTTCATTCACGGGGAAACTCTCTGCCAGGAAGTTCCTGCCCAGGTTATGTAGCGGAAGGGGCTAGAGCAGTTCCGCCCGCAGATCGGCTGCGGACTTGGGGGAGAGCAGACCGGGCGCAACGTCGAAAACTGTCTTGGCGCCGAACTGGCCTGCCGCGTTCATACGGTGCACGGCGCGGGCGTAGGACACCAGGACGCTGGAGGTGAATTCCGGGTTGCTTTCCAAAGCCAGCGAGTACTCAATAACCTGAGCGTGGCCGTCCGTGGTGTTGCCGCTGCGAATGACAAAACCACCGTGCGGCATGGCGGCATGATCCCGGGCCAGCTCTTCGGCGGTAATGAAATTCACCGTAGTGTCGTACTGGTCGAAGTAGTGCGGCATGCCCACAATCTCGGCGCGGACAGCGTCCTCAGAGGCGCCGTCCTCGAGCACCACGAAGCATTCGCGGGTGTGCTTCTGACGAGTGGTCAGCTCCGGGCGCGAGCCGCTCCGGACCTCTTCAATGGCAGCTTCCGAAGGCAAGGTGTACTGCACGCCGCCGGCAACCCCAGCCACGCGACGGATAGCATCCGAATGTCCCTGGCTCAGTCCGCGGCCCCAGAAGGTGTAGGTGTCGCCGTCGGGCAGCAGCGCCTCGCCGTAAACACGGTTGATGGAGAACATGCCAGGATCCCAGCCCGCGGAAATCAGAGCTGTCTTGTTGCTGGCCTGGGCCGGTGCATCCACGGCGGCGAAGTACTCCGGGATGCGTGCGTGAGTGTCGAAACTGTCCACCGTATTAAACAGTGCAGCCAACGCCGGGCCCTGCTCGGGAAGATCGGACTTTGAACCGCCGCACAAGATCAACACATCAACCTCGCCCGCGTGGCCGGCCAGATCGTCCATGGAGAATACCGGCGCACCGGCGTTGAGCGGCACCAGATCGGCCGGATTGCGGCGGGTGTAAATGCCCACAAGCGCCATGTCGGCGTTCTTGGCAATGGCGGCTTCGACCCCGCGGCCCAGGTTTCCGTAGCCAGCAATTCCAATGCGAATCGGCGCGCTCATGTGTTCTCCATCCAATCATTGGGCCGCTTCTCGTTGGCGGCCGCATTCACTAGCACCAACCGTACAGTCTGCGGCCGTAGTGCAGAATTACGGGAAGCACGCTGAAGAGCAGGGCCGAAGAGGAGAGCCAGCTCGACTAGGGTGCTGGAGACTGGAGCGGCGCCCGATTTTTCAGATTCCCGGTCCTCGCGCCCCGTGCCGAAGTCTAGCTTTTGGGTCCGATGAGCTGCTGTTCCAGGAACTCCAAGGTCATGCTCCAAGACGTGAGTGCTGGTCCTTCTTGGTAAACAGTGGGATTGGTGTCGTTGAAGAACGCATGCCCAGCTTCCGGGAAAACCATGGGATTGAAGTCAACGTGAGCGTCCTGCATCTTAGCAGTCAGATCCGGCAGTGCGTCGATGAGCGCGGTGTCGTTTGCCCCGTAGAAAGCTAGGATTGGGCAGCTGATGTTGGCGAGGTCCTCGGCGGAGTAATTGGCATGGCCATAGAACGGGACTGCCGCTGCGAGCCGAGGCTCCTCCGCAGCCAAGGAAAATGCGTATGTTCCGCCAAAACAGAAGCCAACAACCGCTGTCCGGTCTGTTCCCTCTGCCGTTGCATTCAAATAGTCAAAGACAGCGGCAACGCCTGCTTTTGTTCTTGTGGCCAATTCCGGGGAATTCATGGGTGCGGTAGCCGCCCGAATGAGCGGCTGCACCTCCGCACGGGCCGCAGGATCCGCGCGGCGCTCACCCAATTCGGCCAGCAGTGCCGCATCCAAACCCGCCAAACCCATCAGATCCGGTGCTACGGCGAGGTAGCCAGCGGCGGCAAATCTGTCAGCAATATCCCGCGTATGCGGATTTAGTCCCCAAATCTCATGAATCACCAGCACCGCGCCCCGGGCCTGACCCTGCGGTTCCGAACGGTATCCCTGAAATGCCTGCCCCGCCGCCTCAAAATCAATCATTATTCCCATGCCCTAAGACTGGCACGAGCAAGAGGTGAGTGGCCAGAGCAACATTCAGTAGCCCCGCGCAAAGTGGGGTTTGCGGCACCCGCCACCGCTGCCACCTCGCCTGCCGGTAAACTGGGCTTGGGTGTTTCTCGTACCCCATCTTCCGCAATTCCCGGCCATAAAGGACCACACCCATGAGCTTGATCCGCCTCAATGACGTTTCCGTGCGCTTCGACAAAGTCCAGGTGCTGCGTGAGGCGTTCTTCAAACTCGAGGCGGGGGACCGGGTGGGTCTGATTGGGCGTAACGGCTCCGGAAAGTCCACGCTACTCAAGCTCGTCATGGACCAGGTTGAGCCGGATACCGGCACTGTGAGCGTTGAACTTGGCACCAAAATTGGCTACTTCTCGCAGTTCTCCGAGCTGAACGGCGCGCAAACCATTCTCGAAGTGCTCGAAGAAGTCTTTGCGCATGTGTTGGAGATTGAGGCCGAGCTCGCCGAGATCGATGCGGCGCTCGGGGCGGATCCCGCCGAGGCCGAGATGGACCGGCTCATCCACCGCCAGTCCGAGCTGTTTGCCGACATGGACAGGCTGGACGGCTGGGATTACCAGCGCTCCATTGACAAGGTTCTGACCACGCTGGGCTTCAACGAGGCCCACCGGGTCTGCGCGATTGACGAGCTGTCCGGCGGCTGGCGCAACCGTGCCGCGCTGGCCAAGATCCTGCTCGAGGCACCCGACGTGCTGCTGCTCGATGAGCCCACCAACTACCTCGATGTGGCGGGCGTGGAATGGCTGGAAAGCTGGTTCAAGAACTTCCAGGGTGCGGCGATCATCGTCTCGCACGATAGGAAGTTCCTGGACGCCGTGGTCACGCGCATCATCGAGGTGGAGAACTTCCACCTGCACGAATACCCCGGCAGCTTCAGCGAATACGTGGTGGCCAAACAGTTCCGGCTCAAGACCCTCGAGAGCCAGTTCGTGCACGAATCCGAGCTGCTCGCCTTTGAAGCCGAGGGGATTTCCGACCGGCGCGAGGCCACCAAGGCTGCCTCGAAGGGACTCGATTCCAAGCTGTCCAAGATCAAAAAGTCGCGCGCACCGCGTCCCGTGGACAAGATCATCACGGAGATCTACGGCGGCCTGCACGTCAAAGATGTGCTGTGCCGGGTCGAATCGCTGACCAAATCGTACGGCGACCGGACCCTGTTCAATGACCTCAGCTTTGAGATTCGCCGCGGGAACCGCATCGTGGTTCTGGGCTCCAACGGCTCGGGAAAGTCCACGCTGCTGCGCGCCCTCACCGGAGAAGAGCCTGCCGATTCCGGCTACGTCACCTGGGCCAAGGGTGGTGGGCTCATCTCCTACAACCAGATCTTGGACGAACTGGACCCCGAAGACACCGTCACACACGCCGTCAACGCCATGCCCGACAGTCTGGCCCTGACCGCCACGAAAAAGTCCGTCAACCGTTTTCTCGCCATGTTCCAGTTCTCCGAGGCAGATCTCAAGCAGCGCATCGGCAACCTCTCCGGTGGCCAGCGCGCCCGAGTCGCCATGGCCCAGTGCTTGCTCTCCGGCGCCTCAGTTCTGGTGCTCGATGAGCCCACCAACCACCTCGATATGTCCAGCACCCAGGTCATGGAACGCGCACTGCTGCACTTCCCGGGCGCCGTACTAGTGGTCAGCCACGACCGCTTCTTCACCGACAAAATCGCCAATCGCCGCCTCGTCTTCAACCCAGAGGTCCCCGGCGAAGTTGTGGTCCGCGGAGGGCACTAAATAGGGGCGGGCTGTCCGGATTCCCTGACTTATCCCTTTTTCTTGAGCCGTTGTACCTCTTGAGCCGCTGTTGTTCTGTGATGGACGACGGCGGTTCTTGCGTTAGGGCGGGTTGGCGCCCGTTCAGCTTGCCTCAGCCCTATTCACGGTTCTACTCGGGACGGGCTCTTGTCGGCGTCCCAGAACGTTATTAGAAGTTACTTTCGGGTATGTATTGCGGTTGTATTGCGGTGGGTTTAGTGTTGTGTTATGAGTATTCGGGAGGTGTTCCCCGGGGACCGGGGTGGTGACGCTACACAGGATGTAGCGGCACTGCTGGCTGGGATTACTCTTCCTTCTATTGAACCTTTTGGGTCTGACAGTGCTGAGTTGGTGGGGTTGCCTACTCGGTTGTTGTATTCGAATTCTTTGGCGGGTTTGGATGTTGATCGGCCTACGGTGCTTTCTGTGGCGTTGGGTGTGCGCGCTGCTGGGATGGAGACGTTGGCGGCGGTGAAGCGTCACGAGGATAAGTTGGCGGCTTTTAAGGCTAGGGAATTGGACAGGATTGCTGGGGCGGCTGCTGTTGAGCGGTCTGTGTATGCGTTGGATGGTTTTCAAAGCAGGGTTGCTGAGGCTGGGTTGGCTACTGAGGTGGCGTTTGCGTTGGGGATTCCGGAGCCTACTGCGGCGTCGTTGATGGAGCACAGTGTGGTGTTGGTTCGTGAGCGTCCGGTGGTGTTAGAGGGGTTGGCGGCGGGGCGGTTGTCGTGGCGTCATGCTGTGGCTATTAATGAGGAGATCGTGACGCTGGGGTCTATGGGTGGTGCCACGGTGGAGGATGAATCGGTGTTGGAGGAGCGGTTGTTGTTTCTGGCTCCGGGGACTACGGCGTGTTCGTTTGTGGGGAAGGCTCGTCGGGCGCGGGAGAAGATGTTTCCTGAGAGTATTCCGGTGCGGGTTAAGGAGGCTTTCGCGAAGCGGAAGCTCAGCTGTGATGTGGGTGCTGATGGGATGGCGTGGTTGGGGTTGTATATGCCGGCGGTGAGTGCTTCGGGGATTTATACCCGGTGTACTAGGTTGGCGCGGGCGATCAAGGCTGATGGTGTGCGGGCTCAGCGTGAGGCGGATGCTGCTGGTACGGGTCAGGATGTGCGTGAGCATAGGACTCTGGCGCAGTTGCGGGTTGATATTGCTGCGATTCTGCTTCTAGGGCAGAAACTTCCTGCCACGGCCACCGAATTGCTCCTCGACGCCGAAGCAACCCTCAACACCACAGGCACGGGCACAGGCACCGGCACAGGCGCCCGGGCAACAGATCCCGCCACCGCGACCAACGCGGGCTCAAGCTCAAGCTCAAGCTCAAGCGCTGGCGCGCGTTCTAGTGCTGGTTCTAGCGTTGATTGTGGCGGTTCTGGAGGGGTCGGTAACCCAGCCAGACCCGATAGCTCAAGCTCTACCGCCAGCGTTGGTTCCGGTTCTGGTAATGATTCTGGTCTTTCGGCTGCGGAGCTCTATTTCGCTGCCGACCCCGCGGACCTTCCCGAGTCAGGGGACGATAGTGACCCGGCTGGTCCTTCTGACCACGCTGGTCCTCCTGGCTCAGCGGATGCGTCTGATGCGTCAGTGGTGGTGGGGGATGGTTCTGGGTTGGTTGATTTTCTGGTTGATGGGATTGATGAGGATCCGAATGCTGAGTATTTGCAGCAGCTTACTAAGTTGGCGGGCAATGGTGTGTTGGTGGATCCGCCGATGCCTGAGGCGTTGGTGTTGGTGAAGGTCCCGTTCTTGGGGTTGTTGGGGATCACGGATGAACCGGCGGAATTGGTGGGTCCTCAGGGTGGTCCGGTGCCGGAGGAGATCGCTCGGAAGTTGTTGAATAATGGGTCTTCGTTCTTGCGGGTATTGACTGATCCGATTACGGGGGAAGCGTTACCGTTGGAGCCGCAACGGTATAGGTTGCGGGCGGCGGAACGGGCGGTGTTGCAGGCTTTGGCTGGGTGTTGTTATGTACCGAATTGTCCTAATCCGGTGATGGATACGGAGTTGGATCATTTGAGGGCTTTTGAATTCGGCGGACCATCCACCATGGCGAATTTGCGCCCGGCGTGTAAACGCCATCATCTGATGAGGCACTTCAAGGACGATAAGAACCGCCGTGGCCGTCGGCGGTGTATTGATGAACCAGAACGGGCCGGGATCCAGCTCCGTGGCTGGACACCACAACTCACCAAAGACGGACGGATCGGCTGGATTACGCCCAGTGGCAAGTACCGGCCACCACTGAACACCGAACCAGACAGGCCCGAATACCCGAAATGGCTCAAAAAACTCATCAGCAAAACCACTAAAAAACCGACAAACTAGCCATACAGCCAGTCGTTTGGCGCAGGACTACCCGGCTGGACAACCGCCATTCGTCCAGAGAGACCAACGTCTACTCCAGAGGACGGTCGACACCGCAGTATTCATTCATATCCAGGCCAGTGACCGCCAAACCCAGCACGGCAGAGCGGTAGGCTGAATCTCAAACTACGTCAGGGAGCTCATGTTTCGTCGTATCACCGGTTTGTTGCTAGTCCTTGGACTCGTTGTTGGCGGAAATGCCTGTTCCGCACCTGACGACGGTAGCTCCACGGCCGATGCCCTAGCTAAGGCACTGACAGCCCACACCGTGGGCGATTTGAGTTTCGACAAGCCCGCATCAGACGTACAAAACGAGCTGACCGAGCTTGCCAAAGGCATTGATCCGGTGTGGCCGACGGTCGCAGTCAGCGGGGTGGAAGTCAGCGAAGACACCGCCCGCGTATCACTGGACTACACCTGGAAACTGCCCGAGGTTGAAAAAACTTGGACGTACTCCACCGGTGCCGATATGAAGCGCGACGGAAGCGGCTGGGTCATCACCTGGTCAACAGAAATGGTTCAACCGGATCTCAAAACCGGGGAGCGTTTCCAGATCAGCACCAAGGAGAGTGAACGGGCGGGAATTCTCTCTGCCGACGGTGAAGCCATCGTGAAAGACAGACCAGTACACATTGTCGGGATCAACAAGGACGGCCTAAACGAGGCAGAAGCCGCCGCTTCCGCTAAGGCGTTGGCGGCGGTCCTGGACATTGACGCCGCAGTCTACGCAGCGAAGGTCAAAGCCTACGGCCCTGTAGCCTTCGTTGACGCCATCACCTTGCGTGAGGATGCCTTCAAGGCGTTGGACCAGGACAAACTCAAATCAGTCCCCGGAATCCTCGTTGTGCCGGACACCATGCCGTTGGCGCCGTCTCGAACCTTTGCTTCAGCGATTCTTGGGACGGTGCATGAGGCCACAGCGGAGGACATCGAAAAGTCGGAGGGCAAGATTGTTGCTGGCCAGATGGTCGGTACCGGTGGCCTGCAAGCGGCTTTTGACGCGCAACTCTCCGGTACCGCTGGGGTCATCGTCAGCGCAGTTCCCGCTGCCGCAACTAATTCCGCAACTAGTGCCGCTCCTACTGCAACTACCACGGACGACGCCGGGGCCTCACCCATTGAGCCCACCGCACCACCGAGGACCCTCTTCTCTGTCGACCCCATCAAGGGCAAAGACGTGAAAACTACCTTGGTCCCCAGCGTTCAAAGTGCAGCAGAAGCGGCGCTGGACAGTGTAAAAACGCCAAGTGCAGTTGTTATTATGCGCCCCTCCACCGGGGCAATTTTGGCCGCTGCGAATGGCCCTGACAGCAACGGTTACAACACGGCGTTCTTGGGACAGTACGCTCCGGGTTCGACCTTCAAGATGGCTACGTCGCTGGGATTGCTGCGCATGGGCATGGGCCCGGAATCAACAGTGAGCTGTACTCCGGAGTTCACTGCCGACGGCAAGAAGTTCCTCAATGCACCCGGCTATGCGCCCGAGGCGACGGGTGAGGTGTCCTTGACAACCGCCGTCGCACATTCCTGCAATACCGCTTTTGTCTCACAGTTTGAAAAACTCTCGCAGGAGAAGCTGGCTGACGCAGCTGGCGCTTTGGGGATCGGCATGGTCAATGATCTGGGCTTGGACGCCTATATGGGTGCTGTGCCGCGTGATTCGAAGGGAACTGAGCATGCAGCGTCGTTGATAGGACAGGGAAAAGTGCAAACCTCGCCGCTGGCAATGGCGACCATGATGTCCTCCATGGTCAAGGGTGCAGTGGTTGTTCCTGTTCTCGTGGACGGCCATGACGGCACAGCGAAACCCGCCGAAGGTGCTGCCCTGACCGCGAAAGAAGCCGGTGACCTGCGCACCATGATGCGGGCGGTAGTGACTGATGGCTACTTGTCTACCCTTGCAGATCTGCCTGGTGCCGAAGCGATTGGAAAGACGGGAACGGCCGAGTTTGGCACAGATACCCCGCCACGCACCCATTCGTGGGTCATTGCCGCTCAGGGTGACATTGCCGTGGCGGTCTTTGTCGAAGACGGGGATTTGGGTGCCATCACGGGCGGCCCGCTGGCCAAGGCGGCATTGCTGGCGGCGCAATAACAGATCAAGAATGTACGCAAAATTACAGAGGAGAAACATGCACAGCTCGGAAGCAAATAACGTCAAGTTTTCCCTGACAAAGTTCCGGGCCGGCTACGAGCTGGCAGAGGTGGACGATTTTCTCGATAGTCTGCATAACGCCCTCGCTCAATGGGAGTCCGGCCGTCCGGGCACAATCCTCGCTGCAGGGGTGGTCCATCAGCGTTTCGCCGTCACGAAGTTTCGCAACGGCTACGACCAAGACCATGTGGATGATTTCCTTGTTAAGGCCGCAGCTACCTTGCAGGCTTACGAGAAAGGCAGCAAGCCGGGCTACTGACTGGAACTCCGGCTTCTGCTGGAGACTCAATTATCGGGGCTCAAATCGCGGCGTCGAAACTGCACGATGCCCAGTGTCGCCAGTGCTACGGCCAAGAGTGCAAGGATTACCAGCGGTAGCAGCATGAACGTGTCTGCAGGTAAACGGGGGACGGCACCGAAGGGGGTAGCCCTGATGGTGGCTACGGACAGCGAGAACAGATTCCCGAACATGGCCGCTAGCACCGAGGCACCGTATACGGACCAGCTGATACTGATGGCCCATCGGGGCGCAAACCCCGTCAGGAAAAGCATCACGCCCATCATCAGCAGCACGGCCGGCCAGTAGAGGAGCGATGCGCCCGCCAGCTGACTGCCCGTGGCCGCGCCTTGCGAGGAGACACCTGTCAGATATCCGCCGATCAGCAACATGAGGGCGGAACCAATCGCAGCCACCAGTATCTGTGCGGCCAACCACTTGTAGCGCGAGAGCGCTCCGGCCAGTTGGGCATCGAGGCGCCCGCTGGCCTCTTCGCCTCGAGTAGCAGAGAGGCACTGCATCGCAAAGGCTCCGGCGAGCAAACCGTTGAAGAGCACAAAGATACTCAGAACACCGTCGAGCAAACTGTCGGAAGTGCCCACAAAGGAACGGGCCAAGGGGTTGGTGGGGTCAAGTGCGTCTGTCATAGCCCGGGCAACACCGCCGAAGAACACTCCAGCAACCATGGCGCCAACAAACCAGCCCACCAGACTGCTGCGCTGCAACCGCAACACGAGCCCCACAGGCTCAAGCAAAAATCCTGATGCGCGGGACGGCCCGTGTCGATCAGGGAGTAGACCGCTACCCAAATCCCGGATGCTTTCAAGACGTAGCGCGAGCACGCAGCAGCCCAGTGCCAGAAGCACCAGAGCCAGCAGCGGCCACCACGTATCTTGTCCATAGGGCCTCATATTTTGCGCCCAAGCAATGGGGGAGAACCAGCCCAAGACGTTGGGACTCCCGGCGCCGAGATTCCCGGCGCCGAGATTCAAGGTGCTGCCATTCAGGGCACTGGGCGTCGGGGTGCTCGGATCCACCCCGCTGGACTGTAAATCTGCCCCGGCGCGGATGAAGTAAAACACGGCCAGTAATCCCACTCCCAGCGAATTGGCGCCCCTACTCGTGGAGCTCAGTTGCCCGCAGATTGCCGCAACGCCCACGAAGGCCAGCCCCGTGCCAGCAATGGACGCGCCCATGACGAAGGAGCCGGCCGCTGGCAGCGTCACAAATAGGCACAACAAAGAGACCAGCATTCCCGTCAGGAGGCTGAGGCCACCTGCCACCGCGTAGTTTGCCGTGCTGTAGGCGTGACGGCCGATAGCCGAGGATTTCAAGAGTTCGGTACGGCCAATCTCCTCATCTGCCCGGCCGTTGCGGGTGACCAGAAAGATGGAAGCGAAGCCCAGTGCCACCGCCAAGGTCATCCAAATCTTGATCACGAGTATGCCGCCCAAAGATCCGGCAGCGTATGGTAACCCCGTCAACGCTGCCACCGCTGGAGTATTGGCCACTTGAGCATAGGCATTGCGTGCAGCCTGGGTGGGAAAAGCCTGCTGCTGGGAATCGTAGACAACGGGAATCATCAGCGCCAAGACCGCGGCCCAGATGCCCAACCGGAGCCAATTGCGGCGAAGGATGAACCGGGCACAGAGCCAAAATCCGGTTGTGGCCCTTGACCGCGGCAGGACCTGTGCAACCGCGCGTGGAGTGCTCGCGCTGCTCATCGTGATCTCGAAGTCCGTGCAGTCGTGCCATCGTAGTGGCGCAAAAACAAGTCCTCCAACGAGGGTGGGCTGGAAAGTAGACTATGCGGCGAATAGTTCGACAGCGCCAACAACACCGTACCTAAATCATCATCACCCACGGTGAAAGTTGCGTGGGTGCCAGTAACCACGAGATCGTTCACGCCCGCCACCGCGGCCAACACCGACGCATCTTGGTCTAACACCACCGAGACCGTGGTCCGGTGGAGGTGACGCAACGCGTCCAGCCGTCCAGACTCAACGGTTTTGCCATCCCTGATGATCGTGACGGTGTCGCAAAGTTTCTCCACTTCGGCGAAGATATGGCTGGACAGCAGCACGCTGCGACCCTCCGCCTTGACCTCCTGAATACATGCGGTGAAGACCTGCTCCATCAATGGGTCGAGGCCGGAGGTGGGTTCATCCAAAACCAACAGCTCGGCATGAGAGCTCAGAGCCGCCACAAGGGCAACCTTTTGCCGGTTTCCCTTTGAATAGCTGCGTGCCTTCTTCGTGGGATCGAGCTCAAAGCGCGCCAGCAAACTATCGCGCTTGGTGTTGTCGACACCACCACGGAGGCGGGACAGGATGTCGATGATCTGCCCGCCTGTGAGGTTGGGCCACAGGCTCACCTCTCCGGGCACATAGGCAATGCGTCGATGAAGTTCGACGGCGTCACGCCAAGGATCGCCGCCCAGCAAAGTCACGCTGCCGCCGTCGGACTTCAAGAGTCCCAGCAGGATGCGGATGGTGGTCGACTTTCCAGAGCCGTTGGGCCCAAGAAATCCAGCAACGCTGCCCTGCTCCACGAGTAAGTCCAAGCCAGCCAAGGCGGGGGTCTTGCCAAATCGTTTCTGCAGGCCCGTGACCTCAACAGCCAGCTCATTCATCGACATGATCCAGCCCCTTTCGTGATGCCTGGGAAATCCTCAAGTGCGGCATCGGGACAGCGAGACAATCAATGACGGCGCCCTGCAACCGTGGCTGTCCAGACACGTCATGATGAGCTGCACTCATAATTTGCAGGCTACGCGCATGCATTGACTGCGGCAATGGATAGGCTGTCTGCATGGAGACAGTTGCACCGCTTGCACCGTTGGAAGATGCTTGCACCGTAGTCATTCTGCGTGACGGCGGCTCAGGCCTGGAGACGTTGATGCTGGAGCGGCCCACCAACAGTCGCTCCTTTGGGGGTGCGTGGGTGTTCCCTGGCGGGAAGGTTGACCCCGCAGACCGCGTCGACGGCTTTGGCAGAGTGTTGGATGAGCTTGCCGCGGCCCGGGTGGCCGGGCTGCGTGAGCTGGAAGAAGAGACCGGACAGCAACTCACACCAGAGGAGCTGATCTGGGTCTCGCAGTGGACGCCCATGCAGGCCATCCCGCGACGGTTCCGCACCTGGTTCATGGTGGCTCAGGCAGCGCCTGGGAAAATTGTGCTCAACCCGGATGAACACGACCGTTACGCCTGGCTCACGCCTGCCCAGGCACTTGACCAGCATGCCCGGGGAGAAATGACGCTGGTGGCTCCCACCTGGGTCACTTTGCACAACCTCGACGGCGTTGCCTCAGTAGCGGATGCGTTGGCAGGCGCCAGAGTAGGCGCCGCCACACGTTACAACAGTCACCTTCTGGTATCCGAAACGGGAATCCGCCCAGACGGAGTGCTCTGGGCCGGTGACGAAGCCTACCCAGCCGCGGATGGTCTAGCAGCAGCCCCCGGCGCGCGACACAGGCTCATCACTAAGACGCTGCCTTGGGTCTTTGAACATACGAGTCTTTGAACACGCGCGAGGCCATAGAAAACTACAAAGGATTAAGGATCAGGTCATGAAGACGCAATGGAAAGAATTGAGCCAAGTGCGGCGGTGCATGATTGTTGCCGCCGGGGCTCTCCAGCTGACGTTGCAGGCAGCCGCGTTGCGAGACATCGCACGGAGAAGCCCAGCGCAGGTCAATGGATCAAAAGCGGGGTGGGTGGCGGCGTCGTTCATTAACTTCGCCGGACCGCTTGCCTACTTTGCTAAAGGACGGAAGAAGTAGCACCGAAGTAGCTAGCTCAGAGTAATCCGAGTTCGGCTACGGCGTCCCGTTCGGACTGAAGCTCCGCCACGGAGGCGTCAATCCGGGCGCGGGAAAACTCGCTGATGTCCAGACCCTGCACAATGCTGTAACTGCCGTCTGCCGTGGTGACCGGGAATGAACTGACGAGTCCTTCGGGCACGCCGTAGGAGCCATCGGAGGGGACCGCCATACTGGTCCAATCGCCTTCGGGGGTGCCATGGACCCACAAACGCATGTGTTCGATGGCAGCGTTGGCGGCCGATGCGGCCGATGATCCGCCGCGCACGGAGATGATCTCGGCTCCGCGCCTGGCTACCCGTGGGATGAACTCCTCGGCGACCCAAGATTCCGCCACTAACGAGCTGGCGGGCACTCCGCCTGCCGTGGCGTGGCTGATATCGGGGTATTGGGTAGCCGAATGGTTGCCCCAGATGGCCACGTTCTTGATGTGCGAAACCGGGTATCCTGTCTTGGCAGCCAGCTGCGCCACGGCCCTATCGTGATCCAGTCGGGTCAGTGCTGTGAAGCGCGACGCCGGGATGTCGGGTGCGTGCGACGCCGCAATTAGGGCGTTGGTATTGGCGGGGTTGCCCACCACCACGGCTTTGAGATCGGGTGCCGCACCAGCATTCAATGCCCGGCCCTGGACCGAGAAGATGCCGCCATTGGCGCTCAGAAGATCGGCGCGCTCCATACCCGGCCCACGCGGACGGGCGCCCACCAGCATGGCGATGTTGGCGCCGTCGAACGCCTTGATTGGATCATCGAAAACCTCCAAAGCTGCCACGAGCGGGAACGCGCAGTCCATCAGTTCTAAGACTGTCCCTTCAGCGGCTTTGGCAGCCTGCGGGATTTCTAGCAGATTCAGTTTCACCGGTACGTCGGGGCCCAGCATGGCCCCCGACGCAATCCGGAAAAGCAACGCATAACCGATCTGGCCAGCGGCGCCGGTGACAGTGACTGTAACAGGGGCGGGAGCATGTGCGTTCATGGCGCCAGTCTAGCCCCGCCTACGCCGCTTGTGCGGTGATGTACCCCCTTCAATGGTGAGCGCCGCCGCTGGAGTTGGGACAACTGCCCGGGACGAGCAGACAGTACTGGAGGGGCCGATGCCGCGATAGGGACCGATGCCGCCGAAGGGGCTCGGGCAGGGACCTGGGGCAGTAAAAAGCGCGCCGTCCCTCATGAAAAACTAGGGGCGACGCGCTGGGTGAGAATTTATCCCACAACAGCCCATAAGGCTGAAATGGATTATTACAACGTTACGGTGGCTAGCTCAAATTCGAGGCGCTGCAGACGTTCGCGGTCAACGACGCCGTTGGGCTTGCCCAGGTTGACCACCATGAACGAGTTGTACGGAGTACCTGTGTTGAACTCGGCATCCATGCCTGCTGCATCAAAGCCTGTCATGGGGCCGGCGGCAAGTCCTGCTGAACGGGCGGCGAGGATGAAGTAGCCGGCCTGCAGGTGTGCGTTATTCACAGCCATGGTCTTGCGCATGTCAGCATTGCCCTCAAACATGGGGATCATCTTGGCCATGTGCGGTGCCGTGGTGGGCAGCAGATCGTGCCAGTCATTCGTGTAGCTCAGCACTGCCACCATGGGTGCGGTGAGGGTCTTGGCCTTGTTGCCATCGCCCATGTGCTCCACCAAACGAGTGCGAGCCTCTTCCGAGCGGACCCAGGAGATGCGCAGCGGCTGGATGTTCATGGCGGTCGGACCCATTTTGGTCAGGGCGTAAACAGCCTGCAGCGTCTCGTCGCTGATTTCTTCATCCGACCAGCTATTGGCAGTGCGTGCTTCTAGGAACAGAGCCGCGGCGGTTTCGCCGTCCAGAATAAGTTCGTTGTGGAGGTCGATCTCGGTAGCAACGTCAATGCTCATGAGCCCAGCTTTCTATAAATCTATAAATCGGCGTCAGTGTTCGACCTGTACAGCGCACGTAGTGGATGGTTTTGTTTCTGGTTTTGCCATGACATGGCTCACAGTGCCAAGATGGCTGGACTGATCAACGCAAAGGAGCGGCAGATTTATGAGCCCATGGGCCATCCGGGATTTCCATCCACAAGATGTTGAAGGCATTCTGCAGCTGTGGCAGGCGTTGCGCGACAATGGTGTGCAGCCGGTTTACGATCTGTCCGAAGTGCTGGCCTCCTGCGAAAAAGACCATGCGGTGGTGGCCGTCCAAGGCGATCAGATTGTGGGGGCGGCTGTTGGCCGCGCCGCTCACGATCAAGGGTGGATTGTCTTCCTGGCCACGCTGCCGCCCTTCCGCGGCCGAGGCATCGGCACGCTGCTGCTGGCCGCCGTCGAAAATCGGATGGCCGCTCATGGCTTGAACAAGCTCTCAGCCCTGATGCCGGAAACTGAAACCCGGGTGGAGGCGTTCACCAACCGGGGCTTTGTGGTCAAGAAGAACCTGCGTTACTTTGAACGGCACATCCCCGTCCAGCGTGCCGAACTCGGTGCCCTGGAGGAGCTCGGCGGGCGGGTCTTGCCGCGGGATCTCTGGGATCGGGTGGCGGGTATGACTGCCGAAAAGGAACTGCTTGAGCGGCGCCTGGTACTGCCTCTGGCGGAGTCCGATCTGGCCGAGGAATTCGGGGTGGTGCCGCCCCGCGCCGTGGTGCTTTTTGGTCCTCCTGGGACAGGGAAAACCACCTTCGCCAAGGCGATAGCTTCACGGCTGGAGTGGCCCTTTGTGGAAGTCTTCCCATCCCGGCTGGCAGGCGAGCCAGGCGGTTTGGCCGGGGCTCTGCGTCAGACCTTCTTGGACATCGCCGAGTTGGAGCATGCTGTGGTGTTTATTGACGAGGTTGAAGAGATTGCCTCACAGCGTTCGGGGGAGCCACCGTCGCCCATGCAAGGTGTCACGAACGAGCTCCTGAAGATCATTCCGGCCTTCCGTGACCAGCCTGGCCGCCTGCTTGTGTGCGCCACGAACTTCATCCGGTCCCTGGATTCGGCCTTCCTGCGCCACGGACGTTTCGACTACGTGATCCCGATCGGGCTGCCTGATGAGCAGGCCCGCACCGCCATGTGGAACCGCTTCATCCCCGCTCATGTGGTGGCCACTATTGATGTAGCGGCGCTCGTGGCGGCCAGCACCGGTTTCTCTCCGGCGGACATTGAGTTCGCCGCTCGCAGCGCCTCCCAACGTGCTCTGGAAAAGGCCATGTTCGACGGCGGGGCCTCCTCAGGTGGGCCGGTTGCCTCCGTGGGTGAGAACACCCCGGTGCGGGGCCCGGTGACGGCCGACTATCTGGAGACAATTGCCGAGACGAAAGCTACCGTCAGTGACGCCGTCGCTGCCGACTTCCTTGAGGACATTGCCGCCCTCGCCCGGACATAACTCGCTAGGACGTCAGTGGTGGCGCAACCCCTGGCAGGCTGCTCGGGATCAAGTCCTGAGCGGCCTGCTTGCAGCCAGACCGGGCTGCCTACAGCCACGTCTTCTTTTTGAAGATGATGTACATGATGAAGCCCACCAGGAACATCAGAACTAGGGCAAAGGGGTAGCCAAACGCCCAATGCAGTTCCGGCATGTTGTCAAAATTCATGCCGTAGATAGAGCCCACAAATGAGGGTGCGAACAAGATGGCGGCCCAGGATGAGATCTTCTTCATCTGCTCACTCTCTGCCGCGTTCGCCTCGTTCTGCCGGTTGGCGGTCAGCGTGCCATCCACCGTCAGAGCGTTTTGCAGCAGCTGTCGGAACGAATCCGCCCGTGCCGTAACGGATTCAACATGGTCTTCGACGTCGCGCAGGTAGCGCTGCAGTTCAACGTCCACGTTGTACTTGTCAAAGCCGCCCTTGAGTCGATCAAGCATGTCGCGCAGCGGGTGAATGGCCCGCTGGAACTGAATGACCTCGCGGGAGAGCTCGTAGATGCGCCGGGAAACAGTGGGATCGCCGGAAAATAGTTGGTCCTCGATCTCGTCGATGTCATTTTCCAGACCGTTGACCACGGGCTGGTAATCGTCCACCACCTGGTCCATGATCGCGTACAGAACAGCTTCCGGGCCCATGGCCAAGAGCTCCGGATCGGCCTCAAGCCGGGTGCGAGTGGAGGACAAGCCTGGCGTTTCCGCGTGGCGGATGGTGACCACAAAGTCCTTGCCGGTGAAGACATGCAGCTCGCCAAACTCCACTGATTCATTCTCATCGATGTATCTGGCGGGCCGAAGCACGGTGAAGAGGACGTCGTCGTACCTCTCCAGCTTGGGGCGCTGGTGGGCCATGATGGTGTCTTCCACGGCAAGTTCATGCAGCGAAAACTCGGCGGCAAGAGACGTCATCTCCGCCTCATCGGGGCGGAACATACCAATCCAGGCCATGCCGCCGCAGGCGTCCATGACCTCGTAGGTCTGCTCGAGGCTGATGGGATCGGCGAAGCGCTTGCCGTTGACGTACACGGCGTTGTCAATGATGGTCACCTGCTCATTATGGGTCAGGTGGGTGCCATTTGCGTGCCGCGGCTAATCCAGCGGACCGGTGTGCCCGGGAATGTGCTGGAAAACCAGGGTGGTCTCGGTGTGCCCCACCACAGGATCGGTGGTCAGATTATCCAGCACCCAGTCGCGGAGGGCATCGGTATCGCGGACGGCAATGTGCAGGAGGTAGTCCACGGATCCGGAGGTGTGGAAGGTGGAAAGGACCTCGGGCAGCAGCGGAACACGGGCGGTGAACGTGTCAATTTCTTCCCGGTCATGGGCGCGTAACCGAACCGCGATGAGTGCCTGCACAGCGCGGCCAATCGAGGCCAGATTCAGTTTGGCTTCAAAACCTTCGATGGCGCCGCGTTCCATGAGGGCACGGGTACGCATCAAGGCGGTGGACGGCGCAATTCCCACAGTGTCGGCCAGATCGCGGTTGGTGATCCGCGCATCAGCCACCAGAGTGTCGATGATCTGACGGTCGACGGCGTCCAGCGGCTCGGCGTGGTGGCCGGCCTGGGTCTGCTCGCGCCGAACGTTCTTCGCTGGTGATGCCATGGGATCCTCCAAGGTATGCGTGCTTAGCGGGGACATTTTCGTTTGTAACGTCCGTTAGTTCGCTATACTAGCAAATTTCCGAACTATTGCGCTGTCTATGCGGTGGCGGTGGCGGGGCCTGTGCGGTGTGGGTGGAACGCGGTTGGACGCGGTAGCCGGATTAGAGTTCGCGCAGGAATTCTTTCACCACAGCGGCTACTGGAACGGCCTGAGCCGATTTCCAGCCGGTTCCCGCCCAGAGATTCAAAGCCCGAGGGTCCTGCGCTGCAGCCGCGGCGGCCCGGAGCGGGGCGGTCAGGAAGTGTACTTCGGGATAGGCCTCCGGAGCCGTAGCAGTGTGATCCCGGACAAAACCGTTGACCAAGGCGCGGGCCGGCTTGCCGGTAAAGGCACGGGTCATGGCCGTACGGGTGTAGCCGGGGTCGGCCAGGGCGTCCTTGTGAAGTGGCCGCGCGCCGCTCTCCTCCGTGCGGATCAGCGCGGTGCCGATGGCCACAGCCGTGGCTCCAGCGGCCAAGACAGCTTTGGCTTCAGCGGGGCCACTGACACCGCCGGCACCCACCAATGGCACGCTCACAGCAGAGCGAACCTCGGACAGCAATTGAGGAAGGGTGAGGTGAGTTCCGGTCCGGGAATTCTCGGCTGATGGTCCGCCAGCCGCTAAGAACGCCGCGGTGTGCCCGCCTGCGTTGGTGTGCTGAACCACCAAGGCGTCTACTCCGGTGGCTACCGCTGCCACCGCTTCAGCGGCCGACGTCACGGAGGCGACTACCCGCGTACCAGCCTGATGTAGCCGGGACACCACCTCGGCCGGAGCCAGGCCAAAGGTAAAACTCACCATGGGAACCGGATCCGCGAGCAGTAGAGCAATTTTTTCGTCCCAGTAATCTTGCACCCGCGGATCTTCCTGCGGCGGCGCAGCGAGAGGTACCTCTGCGCCATATCGGGCAGCCGTGGCCAGCAACTCGACCCGGTAAGCCGCCAAGCGGGCTGCCTCATCTGCTCCCAGCGGCGTTGTTCGCGGCACAAACAAGTTCACACCAAAGTCACCGCCTGTGGCGCGCAAGGGTGCAATGTGCGTGGCGAGTTGCTCAGCGGTTTTATAACCGCCGGCGGCGAAAGCCAAGGCACCGGCACCTTGGGCGGCCAAGGCGAGTGCCGCCGTCGTGGTTCCGCCAGCCATGGGTGCCGCAATCAGGGGTGTGTTAAACATGGCATTAGTCTAGGGGGGTGAACAAAAATACCTTGAAATCGCGCTCTGCCCGTTCACGTTTTGTGGGCCTGGATATTGGCGGCTCGAAGACGCGTGGAATCGTCTGGAGCGACGGCGTGGTGACCAGCGATTCCAGTGTTGGTAGCACCAATGTTCAAAACGTCAGCCCGGAAACGGCCGTGGCGAACATGGCCGCGTTGTTCGCTGAGCTGGAAGTGGATGGTGCCACGCATGTTCTGGCCGGTGCCGGTGGCGTTGATACGGACCAGGACGCCTTCGCACTGAGGAGCCTCATCGCACCTTTCGTCCCGGGGGCTCAGGTCGAGGTGGTGCATGACACCCGCTTGCTGCTGGCCGCTGCCGGTGCAACATCCGGGGTGGCCGTCATTGCCGGAACGGGTTCTGCGGCCTGGGGCATCAACGATTCGGGTGAACAGGCTCGAGCCGGGGGCTGGGGTTATTTGCTGGGCGATGAAGGCAGCGGTTACTGGCTGGCCCGCGAAGCCGTGCGTTACAGCCTGCGGCGGATGGACGCCGGGGAGCCCGTTGACGCGCTGACGGCCTCACTTCTTGACTATTGCGGACTGGCCGAACCTCAGTCACTGATTGCCCATTTCCACCAAGGAACGTCCCGACGCTACTGGGCTGCGGCATCCCCGGTCATCTTCGCAGCAGCCGCTAGCGGCCATGAGCAGTCGTTGGTTCTCGTGGACCGTGCAGGCGCAGATTTGGCCAAGATGGCCGCAGAAGTTGCCAGCCAGTTAAAGATTGCCGGTCCGGTGGTGCTGGGTAGTGGCATGGGCAGTAACGTTCCGGCGCTACAGGAAGCCTTCAGGTCCCATTTGGCTCAGCACGGGCTGGACCAGGTTCAGGTCCTGGGCCAGGACCCCATTTTTGGCATCCCACTTCTGGTGGCGCAGTCGCTTGTTTAGTCGACGGGCATAGAGAATGGCCTTAGAAAACGGGTCTTAGAAAATAGTTTCAGCCGGCGGGCGGGGGAGCGGTGCTTGCCCGCACAACTAGGGTCGGCGCCACGATGTCCGCAGTGGTAGCAATTTTCGGATTGGTGATTTGAGCGACGAGGCGGTGGACCGCACGGCGTCCGGTGTCCTCGAAGGACTGCCGCACAGTAGTCATCGGTGGGGTGGAATAAGCTGCCAAATCAATGTCATCGATGCCGACCACGGAAACATCTTCAGGAATGCGCCGGCCCAGCTCAGTGAGGGCCCGGATGACCCCAAACGCCATTTCATCACTGGCCACAAAGATGGCCGTCACCTCGGGCATCCGCCCCAGAATGAGTCCGTTACGGTAACCTGATTCCGGGCTCCAATCTCCGTGCAGTTCCGGGGGGACCTCGCGGCCAGCCTCCTGCAGGGTACGTCGCCAGCTGTTGAGGCGGCTGGAAGCATCGGACCATTCAATCGGACCAGCGAGATGCCAAACGGTTTTGTGGCCCAGATCCAAGAGGTGTTTGGTGGCCACGACGGCCGCAATATCCTGGTCCACGCCCACCGCGAGATCACCCATCCCGGCTGAGCTGTCAGTGTTGACGGTGGGGATGCGGGCAGTAATCTTTGCCACCTGCTCCACGGCTTCTTGTAGCGGTGCAGCGATGATGATGCCATCCACGCCCTGGTACACCAACCTGCTCACTGCATCGATGACGCTCTGAGAGCTGAGGCTGGAGGTTACCGAATTTACGGTGTAGCCAGCCTCGCGGGCACCCAATTCAACACCCAGCGCCAACGATGAGCGTGAATAGTTGTTGGTGGCTAGGGTCAGCACGCCAATGGTCTTTGAACGTCCGGTTACCAGTGCGCGAGCCGTGTTATTGCGGCGGTAGCCCAGCTCGTCAATGACCGCGAGTACTCGCCGGCGGGTGCCGTCCTGCACATTGGGGTGCTCGTTGAGAACTCGGGACACGGTCTGCGCGGACACTCCCGCCGCAGCTGCGACGTCCCGCATGGCGGGACCACGTTCATATTGCTGCGTGCTCATGATGTTCCTTGGGGTGGAGGGGACCTGCGGACTGCGCGAAGCGTGAGGAGTGATTTTGGAAGCCAGTCTAGTTGTTAGCATGTAAAATATCCCGAATTCGCCTGCAATGGGTGGGTTCTATTATTGCTGCCCGCAACAATACTGTTAGGGTTGTTATCCATAACAGTATTGTTGTTTCTGCGTCGGACCTAGTTCCAGGAGTTTAGTTGTCTACGTTTGTGACCTCGCCAGGTGCTGCCGGCGGCAGCACCGCACCCTCGCCGGAGGGGTCGGCTGTGCTGACACCAACGCCGGCGCTTAGCTACTCGGATCGCAAGCTTTTCAGGAACGGATCCCCGCACCGCATCATCGCAGGCGCCATGCACTATTTCAGGATCCACCCGGAGCAGTGGCCAGACCGGATAGAGCGCATGGTTGCCATGGGTGTCAATACTCTGGACACCTACGTGGCCTGGAACTTCCACCAGCCTTCTGCGGATGTGGCCCCCGACTTCACCGGGTGGAAGGACCTAGCCAAGTTCATCACGATGGCTGGCGATGCTGGACTGGATGTTATTGTTCGTCCCGGGCCCTATATTTGCGCCGAATGGGACAACGGAGGCTTCCCTGCCTGGGCCATTTCCGATCCAGAGATGGTGCTGCGCTCCTCGGACCCGCTGTTCACCAGCGCGGTGGAAGGCTGGTTTGATCATTTACTGCCTGTCATTGCGCCTCTGCAGGCATGCAACGGCGGACCCGTGGTGGCGGTCCAGATTGAAAATGAATACGGCAGCTACGGCGATGATCAGGAATATTTGCGTTGGAACCGCAAGGCGCTCCTTGACCGTGGGATCACCGAGATTCTCTTTACAGCCGACGGCGGCACAGACGACTTCCTTGACGGCGGTGCCCTGCCAGATACCTGGGCAACGGCAACTCTCGGCTCCCGCGGCGACGAAGCCGATGTCGTCTGGGAGCGTCGGCGCCCGGGTGAACACTTCTTTAATGTTGAATTCTGGAACGGTTGGTTTGACCACTGGGGAGAGGACCACCACACCCGCACCGGCAAGGATGCCGCTGCCGAAGCAAAGAAGATCCTTGACGTTGGCGGGTCAATCTGCCTGTACATGGCCCATGGTGGCACCAACTTTGGTCTAGGTTCCGGTGCGAACCACGATGGAGCCATCCAACCCACAGTCACTAGCTATGACTCGGATGCACCCATTGCCGAAGATGGTCGCCTGACCGAAAAGTTCCACGCCATGCGTGAAGCTTTCTTTAGAGCTTCTGGACGCGAGCTGACGCCTGTTCCAGCTCATCTGGACCGGCCTGCGCCCGTGGTCCCTGCAAGCAAGTTTGACCTTTTCCGAGGGACGGAACTGCTCGATTTTGTACGCGCCATCGAGCCTGTGCCGAGCGTCAAACCGCTATCCTTTGAAAAACTTGGGCTCGACCGCGGCCTAGTCCACTACAGCGCTCAAGCCGTACTGCCCGTAGGCGAAGCCACCATTAAAGTCCGTGAGCTGCACGACCGAGCCTACCTTTGGATTAACGGGCGGTTCGCGGGGGTGCTGACGGACGCCAATGGTGTGGATGGTTTGAAGGTGACCACTGGTGGTGGTGTGACCGCACTGGAAATTTTGGTCGAGAACCAAGGACGTATCAATTACGGACCGCTCTTTGGCCAAGGGAAAGGCATCCTAGACGGCGTCCTGATCAATCAGCGCTACGTCTTCCACTGGGAGCAGCGGCCCATCAACTTGGACAGGCCACTATCGGAGTTGCTTTCGCTCGGTGGGGCGCCGGATCATGTCGGTGAGCCGGAAAGTTCCGCTACTTCAGGTGCTGTGGCAACAGCGGATGCGGAGTCTGCTGCTGCGGGCCCCGGCTATTTCCATGGTGAACTGCACATCGCCGAACCGGCAGATAGCTACCTCGCCCTGCCCGGCTTCGGCAAGGGTATGGTGTGGGTCAACGGCTTCTTGCTGGGCCGCTTTTGGGAAGTGGGTCCGCAGGTGACGCTATATATTCCTGCACCGCTGCTCAAGGCTGGCGCAAACAAGATCACGGTGTTTGAGTTGGAACATGGGGGAACCCACGGTGAAATCCACGAGCAGCCGAATTTGGGTGGTGTCGGGGTAACGTATGTTGAGGATTTGGGGTAACCCGTACTCAACAAAAACTGTCATCACGGCAGTTAATACCAGGGAATCAGGGAGTTTCAGGTGCGCAAGAGGTTAGTCGCTGCACTCAGCGCGTGCATGGTTCTGGGCACTCTTGTCGCCTGCACTCCCGCACCTATCGTCACGATCCCCAGCAACTCGCTGTCTGCGGAGGCGCCTGAGCTAACTATTTCCGCTCCCTTATCTCCTTCTGGAGTAAACGCCAAGGAAGGTGCCTTGGTGGCGCAGGTGTACGCGGCGGCGCTCAAGGCGGCCGGGATCAAGGCTGTGGTGGAAGCTACGCCGGCGACACCACAGGATCAGCTCTCCGGATTGGCAGCAGGAAACGGGGACATTGCTCCTGGCTATTCACGCGAGCTACTGACCGCCTTGGCCCCCAGTACTACGGCAGAGACCCCAACTGAGGTCATCAGCGCCCTTAAAGACGCGGTTCCCGAAGGCATCAGTGTGCTGGATGCTGCTAAGTCCCAAGACGTGGACAACCTGGTGGTAACCGCTGCCACGGCGGAAAAGTACCAACTCAAGTCCATCGAGGATCTAGCCAAAGTCTGCGACAAGCTGTCGTTGGGTGGACCGGCTGGGTTCCATGAAAAAGGCAGGGGACTGGCAGGGCTGGGCAGCGACTATAACTGCGTGCCAAAGAAGTATGTGACCTTGGAACCGCTGTTCGATGGCAGCAGTGATGACCTCCTGTGGGCGCTCCTGCGTGATGACATCCAGGTTGCCGACATCCACAGCTCTGCGCCCGCAATAGCAGACAACGCACTCGTGCCACTGACAGATACCAAGCACCTGTTCCTGGCACAAAACGTGGTTCTGCTGATCGATAAGAACACGGTCCCGGCAGAGGTTCAGGACATCCTCAACAAGGTCAGTGGCGCACTCTCCACAGAGGAGTTGGCTAACCTCAACCGGCTGGCCCAAGACCGGTATTACGGCGACTTGTCCGAAGTAGCCACGGCATGGCTGATCCAGGTGGGACTGGTCAAAGCCAGCTCCTAAGGCAGCCATCAAGCCACTTGATTGGCATTGGCCCGGACACTGCGCCGATTCCAGCTCAAATTCAGGGCCCGGGTATGCCATATTGGATAAATGGCAGAATTCACCCAGTCCACCAAGCTTCACAACGTTCTCTACGACATCCGTGGACCCCTGCTGCAGAAAGCGCAGCAGATGGAGTCTGAAGGCCACCGGATCCTCAAGCTGAACATTGGCAACCCCGCGCCGTTTGGGTTCGAAGCGCCCGACGCGATTTTGGTGGACATGATCCGCCATCTCCCACACGCCCAGGGTTACTCGGATTCCCGCGGAATCTTCTCCGCCCGCACCGCAGTGGTGCAGTACTACCAAACACGCGGTATCCAGAACATCCATGTCGATGACGTGTACTTGGGAAACGGTGTCAGCGAACTCATCACGCTGTCGCTGATGGCGCTGCTGAACAACGGCGACGAAGTGCTGATCCCCGCGCCGGACTACCCCTTATGGACGGCCTCGGTGAGCCTTGCCGGAGGCAGGCCCGTCCACTATCTGTGCGATGAGGACAACGAGTGGTGGCCGGATCTGGATGATCTTGAGGCAAAAATTACGCCCAAGACCAAGGGCCTTGTCATAATCAACCCCAACAACCCCACGGGGGCTGTCTACCCGGAGCACATCCTGACGGGCATGATCAACCTGGCACGCAAACACAATCTGGTGGTGTTCTCGGACGAAATTTACGAGAAGATCCTCTACGAGGACGCCGTTCACATCAACACGGCCAGCCTCACGGGCGATGATGTGTTGTGCATGACGTTCAGCGGGCTGTCCAAGGCCTACCGGATCTGTGGTTTCCGGTCCGGGTGGCTGGCCATCTCTGGGCCCAAGGCTGCCGCTGCGGATTATCTAGAGGGCATTAACCTGCTGGCGAATATGCGCCTGTGCGCCAACGTGCCAGGGCAGCACGCGATCCAGACAGCATTGGGCGGGCATCAAAGCATCAATGATCTGATCCTGCCAGGCGGACGGCTACTTGAGCAGCGAGACCTGGCCTACCGAATGCTCAACGACATTCCGGGTGTCTCGGTCAACCAGGCCAAGGGCGCACTGTATTTGTTCCCCAAGCTTGACCCAGAGATGTACCCCATCAAGAATGATGAGAAGTTCGCCCTGGAGCTGTTGGAGTCTCAAAAGATCTTGATCTCCCACGGCCGGGCGTTCAACTGGCTACAGCCAGACCATTTCCGCCTTGTCACTTTGCCCAATGTTGTGGACCTTGAAGAAGCCATTGGGCGGATTGCCGAGTTCCTGAGCACGTACAAACCCTAGGAAAGGCCCACCGTGTCCCTGCCGCTTGGTTTTACTGATCACCCGTCCAAGATCCTGCGCGTGAAACAGGGCTTTTCTTTGGCGAAACAGCCCACCAACGCCGCTCCCGGGTACACCGGGAAAAAGGCCGACGGCGCCGCCACCTTGGCGGAGCGGGCGCCAGTTTTAGCCCAACTGCAAGAGCAGCTATTTGCCGAAAGTCGCTTTGGTGGGAAAAAATCCGCACTGCTGATACTGCAAGCTATGGATACAGCAGGTAAGGGCGGCATTGTGGGCCGGGTTGTGGGCGCCGTGGATCCGCAAGGGGTAAAGCTCACCACCTTCAAGGCGCCGACTGATGAAGAAAAGGCCCATGATTTCCTGTGGCGCGTGCGGCCGGCTGTTCCTGGACCCGGGATGCTAGGGGTCTTTGATCGGTCCCACTACGAAGACGTGCTGATTCACCGCGTTCACGGCTGGGCTGATGAGACGGAATTGGAACGGCGCTACCAGGCCATCAATGATTTTGAAGAAGAAATGGCGGCGTCAGGAACCACGATCGTGAAGATCATGCTGAATCTGAGCCCCGAAGAACAGCTGGAACGGCTCACTGCGCGACTCCAGGATCCCACGAAGTATTGGAAGTACAGTCCCACGGATCTTGATGAACGCTCCCATTGGGGGGCGTATATGGATGCCTATCAAAAGGTGTTCGAGAAGACGAGCACGGAAACCGCGCCGTGGTACGTGGTCCCGGCCGACAAGAAATGGTACGCCCGCATGGCCGTCCAAGAGATTCTCATCAAGGCGTTGGGGGGATTGAATTTGCAGTGGCCAGCTGGTGATTTCGATCTGGCTACAGAACGCGCCAGACTAAAAAACGCCTAAAGCCCAACGCTGACGCTCGCGCTTGGTTGCTGCCGTGCACTGAATTTCGTAGCCCCCGTATTTCAGTGCACTGCAGCACCCCGGGCGGGTGTTATTCGGCCTCGGTGCGGGCTGCGTTGAGGCGGGCTTTGGCGCCTTCGAGCCATTCTTCACAGCGTTTGGCCAAGGCTTCGCCGCGCTCCCACAAAGCCAAGGAATCTTCGAGGCTGGAACTGCCAGCTTCGAGCTGGTTGACAACGCCCATGAGCTGTTCGCGGGCCTGCTCGTAGCTGAGATCTGCGATGTCTGAGTTGGGGACTGTGGCTGCTGCGGGGCTCATACGGATTCCTTTGAGTCTGTGGAGGTGTCTGTGGATGTGGTGGAGCTTGCGGTGGTGCTGGTGGCGGTGGCCGTGAAATCGCCGACCGCTACACGAATTTTCACTAGTGTTCCGGCGTTGACCTGCTCGGAAGACCTGACAATGCTCCGGTCGTCCAGCTGGACAACGGCGTAGCCACGGTCCAGTGTTTTCTGCGGTGACAGGGCGCGGACTTGGGCGCGCAGATGCACTAGCTGGTCCGAATGCCGCCCCACTTGGGTGCGTACCGCGGTCAGAGCCCGGCCGCCCAAGGCTGCGACGTCGTCGTGCTTGGCAGTGAGCATGGACTGTGGGTTAGCCAAAACGGGTCGGGTACGCAGATAGGCCAGCCGTTCGGCTTCGCGGTCCAGCATCTCCCTGATACGGCGGTTGAGCTGGGTGCGGGCCTGGTCCACGCGTCGCAGTTCCTCGCCAACGTCAGGAACAATGCGCTTGGCAGCATCTGTCGGGGTAGAAGCGCGGAGATCGGCCACCTCGTCCAGGAGTGGCCTGTCAGCCTCGTGACCAATGGCGCTGACCACGGGGGTCAGTGCCGCAGCCACTGCGCGCACTAACGATTCATGGCTAAATGGCAGGAGGTCCTCGAGTGATCCGCCGCCGCGGGCGATGACAATGACATCGATACGGGGGTCGGCATCTAGTTCTTCTAGGGCTCCGATGACGCCGGTGACGGCGTTGACGCCCTGAACAGCGACCTCGCGGACCTCAAACTCTACAGCGGGCCAGCGTAATGCAGCATTGCGCAGAACATCCTTCATAGCGTCAGAATTACGCCCCGTGATGAGGCCGATCCGGTGCGGGAGCAGGGGCAGCGGCTTCTTGCGCCGTGGGTCAAAGAGTCCTTCGGCGGCCAACGCCTGGCGCAGCTTCTCGATTCGGGCGAGCAGGTCACCCAACCCGACGGGGCGAATGTCCTGCCCCTGCATGGACAGCCGCCCTGTCTTGAGCCAAAAATCAGGCTTGAGTTGGGCCACCACACGGGAACCGCGTTCCAGCGGAGCCTCCAACCGGCTCAAAACAGAACCCCACACCGTAACACTCAGGGACACCTCTGCATCAATATCGCGCAAGGTCAGGTAGCTGACATTGGCGCGCTTGTTTAGCTCGATCACCTGAGCCTCAACCCATGCGGGAGGAGCTTTTTCAATGTGAGTCTTGAGCTTCTGGCTCAACAACTGCAACGGCCACGGGTTATCTGGAGTTGTGTCCGCCGCCGTGGGTGCTAGGACCTTCCGCTCCGGTGGTTCCGTCATGAAAGTTTCGCCGTCCTTTGCTCCTGGGTGTCAGCCTGGTCTAATTGTGCTGCTTGTTAGTGCTGGTGGTTTTGCTGTTGCTTTGTTACTTGAGAACAACTCTATCTTTAGGCACTGACACGTGAACGCGGCTATCCACAGGCATGAACTACTATGAGGAATCATTGGGAGCAGTTTTTGTGGTTGAGGGATATTTCATGCGCACTGCAGTTTCGGCACTTCTTGTTATTGCGGCACTGCTGCTCGCTGCGATTGCCGGGCCTTCTCTCTGGCTGCAACGCAATGTTGTAGACGGACCCGGATTTACCAAGCTCGCCGGACCCCTAGGCAGTAACAGCGAATTCCAAGAGGGCCTATCCGCGCTGGCTGCCGATCAGGTCACCGGGTCCTTGGACCTGCCACCGCAGCTGAACGAGCTCGCTGGGGCCATCATTACTTCGGCGGCGAGGTCTCTGCACACCGACCCCGGCTATGAGGCTGCGTGGACCAAGACTCTGCAACGAAGCCATGAGCTGACCTTTAATGCTGCCGGGAATCAAGATGTGCAGGGTGATCTGAAGCTGGATATTGCCCCGTTGGTGGAACTGGTGGCCGCGAACGTCTCTGCGAACCTTGGTGTTCCTTTGCCCACGCCCAAAGACGTGGTCATCAGTGTGGACCAGCCCAAGGTGGCTCAAGCACTACCCTTGACGACCAAGCTGGGAGGCTGGTCAGGCTGGATGGTGTTCATCGCCGTGGACCTTCTGGCGCTGGGAATGATTGTGGCTCGCCGCCATGCACTGACGCTCATCCTCGGTGGTGCCGGTCTTGCCGCCGTGGCACTGCTGTGGTTGTTGGGTTCGGGGTGGGTTGAGAGCGCGTTGGTCGGGATGGCTGTGGGGCCGGAGGTGGCGCAACAATTCGGGATCCAACTTGGGGCGCTGGCTCGGGCCAGCTGGCAAGGCGGAATCACCGTCACGTTTGTCATCGCCGCGGTGATGATGGCCGCCGGTGGTGCAGCTCTCATGCTTAAGCGGCGGCGCACCACGTAGGATAGTGGATATGAGCACCACTGCCGTTTCCTTGTCCATGCCCGTCGTTCCGCGTCGTCGCAGGCCGCCCGAAGAGGTGGCTGCCGCCGCCCCGGTCACCGGAGAAAAGCGCGTCCTTCTGGCAGCGCCGCGCGGTTACTGCGCCGGCGTCGACCGCGCTGTGATCGCCGTCGAAAAGGCTCTTGAGCACTACGGTGCGCCCGTCTATGTGCGCAAGCAGATTGTCCACAACGTCCATGTGGTCACCTCGTTGGAAGCCAAGGGCGTCATCTTTGTGGAAGAAAACGAAGAAGTTCCCGAGGGTGCATTGGTGGTCTTTTCCGCCCACGGCGTCTCACCAGCTGTGGTCCAGTCCGCTGCCGATAGGGGACTGCGCACCATTGACGCCACCTGCCCCCTCGTGACAAAAGTCCACAAGGAAGCCGTGCGTTTTTCCAAGGAAGACAAGCACATTCTGCTCATTGGGCACGAAGGTCACGAGGAAGTGGAAGGCACGTACGGGGAAGCCCCCGAGAGCACCACGATCGTGAACAATCCGGAAGAGGCGCGCACGGTCCAGGTCGCGGACCCCGAGAACCTGATTTGGCTTTCCCAGACCACGCTCTCCGTGGATGAAGCCATGGAGATTGTTGAAATTCTGCGCGAACGGTTCCCGAAACTGCAGGACCCGCCCAGCGACGACATCTGCTACGCCACCACCAATCGCCAAGGTGCCATCAAGGAGATCGCACCGCAAGCAGATCTGGTCATTATTGTGGGCTCCGCCAACTCATCGAACTCAGTCCGTCTCGTGGAGGTCGCGCTGGAATACGGCGCCAAGGCCTCTTATCGGGTGGACTTCGCCGCCGAAATTGATGAGTCCTGGTTTGTTGGTGCCGCTACGATTGGCGTGTCCAGTGGCGCGTCCGTTCCCGAGGTCCTGGTGCAGGATGTGCTGCACCTGTTGAACCAGTACGGGTACGGTGCCGTGGAAGAAGTGGTGACCGCCAAGGAAGACATCCTGTTCTCCCTGCCCAAGGAACTGCGTGCCACCATGAAGGCTGCCGGAGACATGGACTACAAGGGCGTGCGCAGCTCCAACCTGTTGTAGTGCTTCCCTAAGATTCCTTGATATTTCCAGCATGACTAAAGCGGCGTGGCCCGAACCAAATGGTTCGGGCAGAGACAGTCTCGGCATGGAGCATTCCCTAACGCCACATTCATTGCGCCACAGCTACGT